>NZ_JBMPPI010000038.1:0-49001 GCF_049340245.1 Undibacterium sp. TC4M20W | reverse complement strand
AAACTTTGATACTCTTTCATCTTGAAACTCCTTCTTTTGGTAGAGATAGAAGTTTCAAACCGACCGCCGTATAGGTCAAACCTTGAGGAGTCCCCCGGCAGAGCCGGGGGATTACCTTATTTATTTACTTCTTATCCATACATGAAAATTACTGACATCCCTTTTGGCACGACAGACTGGTCTTCCATAGAAAAAACCGAACATCCCGGCATCACTGGCAAGGCCTATTGGCGTACCTGCAAGTTTGGCGATATCCGTGTACGCATGGTCGAATACACAGCCGGTTACCTGGCTGACCACTGGTGCAGCAAGGGACATATCCTGCTCTGCCTCGAAGGCGAAATGCAAACCGAACTAGACGATGGCCGTGTGCTGACCCTGAAGGCAGGCATGAGTTACCAGGTGGCTGACGGCGCAGAGGCACATCGCTCATCGACGGCAAGCGGGGCAAAGCTGTTCATCGTCGATTAAGCTCAGGGGTCTTGCGATGCGCTATCCAGCCTGCCCTGCATGTTCCGCATGGTATAGTCGCCAGCAGGATAAATTCCATCTATAAAAACACCATAGGGAACAATAATGAATAAAAACCTCGCCTCCACCTTGTTCAGCAGCATGCTGTGCAGCCTCATGCTGGCCAGCAGCCCGGTAGTACAGGCAGCAACAGCAGAGCAGGCCAAAGAGATCGTCGCCATCAAGGCAGGCCGCCTGCTTGATGTTGAGAGCGGCAAGGTCTTGCGTGACCAGCTCATCGTCATCGAAGGCGAGCGCATTATTGCCATCAGCCCTATCGCGGGCACACCTGTTCCTGCTTCTGCCAAACTCATCGACCTGTCCAAATCTACCGTCTTGCCTGGTCTCATCGATGCCCATACCCACCTGACCAGCAACCCGCACCTGCATGGCTACAGCTCTTTGGGGACATCGACAATACGCTCCGCCCTGTATGGCGTACGGGCAGCACGCGATACCCTGCGCGCCGGCTTCACCACCGTGCGCGACGTAGGCTCTGAAGGTTTTTCTGACGTTGCCCTGCGCGATGCCATCAATGACGGCGACTTTCCCGGCCCGCGCATCATGGCGGCTGGCTATGCGATAGGCATCAAGGGTGGCCATTGCGACAACAACCTGCTGCCGCCCGACTACAATGACACCGGCAAGGGCGTGGCCGATGGCCCCTGGGCAGCACGCACCAAGGTGCGTGAAATGGCCAAGTATGGTGCCGATGTCATCAAAATCTGCGCCACCGGCGGCGTATTATCCAAAGGCGACTCCCCCGGAGCCCAACAATACACGCTCGAAGAAATGCAGGCCATCGTGCAGGAAGCCCACAAGCTGGGCCGCAAGGTCGCCGCCCATGCCCATGGTGCCAGCGGTATTGCTGACGCCATCCGCGCAGGGGTTGATTCTGTCGAGCACAGCAGCCTGATTGATGAAGAAGGCATCAAACTCGCCAAAGAACATGGCACATGGCTGGTCATGGACATTTATAATGACGACTATATTCTTGGTGAAGGCGAAAAAGCAGGCTTTTTGCCAGAATCCCTCGCCAAGGAAAAAGAGATAGGCCAAAAGCAGCGCGATAACTTCCGCGCTGCCCTGCAAGGCGGTGCCCGCATGGCATTTGGTTCAGACGCTGGTGTCTATCCGCATGGTGACAATGGCAAGCAATTTTATTACATGGTCAAGTACGGCATGACACCCATGCAGGCCATACAGGCAGCCACCATCAATGCAGCAGATTTGCTGGGCCTGAAAGAAAAAGTCGGCAGCATCAAGGTTGGCAAGTTTGCCGACATCATCGCTGTTGATGCAGACCCGCTGGCAGATGTGACTAGCCTGACGAAAGTAAATTTCGTCATGAAGAGCGGCAAAGTTTACAAGTAATTTTTTTAAGTCAAGACCTCTCAACACCGAGGCACAGAGGTGCAGAAAAGATCAGAAGAAAAACACAAACTGTGATTCTTCATTTTAATTTGCATCTCTTTTTTAGAAAGCAGCAATGAATCAAAAACTCAGCATAGATGAATACGACGCACTGGAGCAATTAAGCAAGCTGCCGCGCAACACCAAACCAAATGCCTGCATCAGCCGCAACGCCAAGCGCCTGTGCGGCATCAAGTTCATGACTTACCGCAAAGACGGCACGCTGGAGCTGACCGATGCAGGCAGGCAAACCCTGTTCATCAAACAATGCATAGACGGCCTGCGCGCCATTGCCAATGACCCGGACACCACTCTCCCCGGGCCGGTAGCCACCTTCCTCGGCAAGAAAGCCCACGTAGCAGTCGATGCCGAAACCGGCAAAATGAGCATCACCCAGCGTGGTATTGAGTGCCTGGCAGATATTGATGCGCAGATGGTGCAGGGGAATAAGTAAGCGGCGAAATGAACGTCAGGCTTTGCAACGTATTTTAGGCAGATACACATGCTGGGCATTAACTATAAACTAATTGCGGAACTGGAATTATCGACAACTGGCTATGTGTGCGAACTATAGAAAATGGATAGTTGTTGTTGCTGTGTTTGTGACGTTTACTCAGCTGACTGCATGCCAAAAACAAATTGGGAATCAAAAAAAAAAAGAGACCTTAATGAACGAGAAAGTATTGAAACTTTCAGATATGCATTCAGGATATTCTGCTGATCCAGCTAAGTGGGAGAAATTTTTACGGTGCTGGTATGAGGCAAGCGTGGCGGCACATCTGGGAATGTTGAAGAAAACGCCGGATATTCCATTTTTTCCAATACTCAACAAATACGTAGTGTCTCCCTCGAACAGGGGAGTAACTGAGGATATAGCCCTTTCGATACGTAATTCAGAAAAGACCTTGGGGGTGACCTTGCCTAAGTCTTATAAAGATTTTCTGCTTGCGTATCAGCCACCACTACTTCGGGCTCAAAAAACGCATTGGGGCGAAGTGCTGATTGGCATGTATGCACCATCCCAGATTGGCCGGGTCGCAGACTTATTTCCACTAAAAATTGAGATTTCAAAAAAATATCCAATAGAAACTGAGGATAAAGAGTATTTCATTTACGGAATCGAGCAAGATGACGCTAGCAGCTTGGTTAGCAACCTTTCAGACGCAATAGTCGTAGGAAAGTACAGCGATCAGATGCATGCGTTAATTGTGCTTTATCCTCAAATAAGAAGTGCTGACGGCGAAATGGAAGCTGCACTGTACACGCATTCCGGTGAATTTCGAGCTCCTTCATTTGCTGAATTAATGCGTCAACTTAGTTTCATGGAAACGAATCCAGGCATACCGGGACCACCATTTCTCCAAACTAAACTCAAGGGAACGTGCGCAGATAAATTGTCGATGATCAATGTGTGGTGGAAGTAAAGAATTTGTTTGCTGCTGCACTGTCCGATGTTTGATTGACCTGAACCCTGACATGCGTACGATTACGCTTGCGCTAATCGCACCTACAGGCTACGGGCTCGCTCAGCTTTTAAGCTCTTCGGTTATCGCTGAATTTAGTCCAGGAATTTTTCACACTTCCGACAAACCACGCAAAGCCGATAACACCGCAGGCCAGGCATTACTTTGCGGATCAATCACAGCGAAATGCCCGGCGTCAGGCAACGATACCAATTGCGTTTTGGGGAAAGCCTTGCAGTAAGCTTCAGGCACAGCCGGGGGCACGACCTTATCAAGGGCACCCTGTATCACGGTCACCGGCACTGCAGGCGCAGATAATTGCATAGGATCGGCGTCCGGGCGTTCAGCCGGATTTTTGCCTAGAAACTTCAACACGGCACCATCACCCAGTTTCAAATCATAGGCCATGCGCAGGTCGGCGGCGGGTGCCAGGGCAAGTACACCGGCGAGTGCGGGCGTGGCACATTTGACGGCGGCCCACAACACGAGATGTCCGCCGGCAGAATGCCCGGCCAATATGATCTTGCCGTTGTGTCGCGCCACCTGGTGCGGCAGCATTTCTATCGCGCTGGCGATATCTTCGAGGCTGGCGTCAGGATTGCCGGGGATGCGGCGATATTCTGGTGTGACTACCGTCCAGCCTTCAGCGGCCAGTGCGCTGGACATCGCCTCGGTATGCTGCCTGTCATATTCTGGTTTCCAGAAACCACCGTGTATCAACATGAGCAGTGGACGTCGCGCACCGTCACTGCCATAACGTATGTCAGCTACCTGGTCGGCGTGACTGCCATAGATCAGGTTGTGGTCAGGTGGAGTACCTTTGCGGGTCAGGATGGAGAGGTCTTCTGTCATATTGTTTCCTGCAATGATTTACGGAGAACGGGAGATGTGTTGTGCGCTCATTGTACCTGCCACTGGCTGGCATTTTCTGTAGGAGCGGCTTCAGCCGCGAAAACTCTACGCACAGAGTTGTTCGCGACTGAAGTCGCTCCTACACGCAAGCTGCAAGCCGCCTATTTTCTTGCCCTGCGCCCCAACACAAACGCCAGCAAAATACCAAGTGCAGACAAGCCCAGAGCACCGAGGTTGCCGATGAAAATGTAAGGCGTCATGCCGGTATAGCCCTGCACGTTTGCAGCCAGCACGGCGCGGGTATTCTCGGGCAATAACTGCTCGACCACGCCACCCGGTACGATGACTGCGGTGGCCCCGGTGTTGGTCGCACGCAGCATGGGACGGCCGGTTTCGAGTACGCGCATTTGGGATATTTGCAAATGCTGAGGTATCGCAAAAGAATTGCCATACCAGGCAAGGTTGGATGCGTTCAGCAAGATGCTGGCAACCGGCTGGCCTGCAGCGTGCTGGGCTGACAGTTGCGCGGCAATTTCTTCACCGAACAAATCTTCATAACAGATATTTGGCATGACCCACTGGTCTGAGACTTTCATCGCTGGCTGTATCGGGCCAGAGGTGGAGAACTCGCCCATGGGGATGGACATCATGTTCACAAACCAGCGAAAACCCGGCGGGATGAATTCGCCAAAAGGTACGAGATGGTGTTTGTCGTAACGGTAGGGCTGGGCATACTGGCGTGACATGCCGAGCACGCTGTTTGAATACTTGTCGCCACCATCATGCACACCGACACCAAGGATAACGGTACTCGCACTGTCCTGGGCAAAGGTATTGAGAATGGGCAGATAGTCGGGCGGCAGTTGCGAAGTCAGCATGGGCAGCGCTGTCTCAGGCGTGACAATGAGATCCGCCGGGGTTTGCGTGATCATGTCGTGGTACAGCGCCAGTGAGTCGTTCAGGTGTTCCTGGCTGAACTTCATGTCTTGCGCGACATTGCCCTGCAACAGGCGCACCTGTATGGGCTGGCCTTGCGGCCTGGTCCAGCTGATTTGTTGCAGGCCAAAGCCAGTAGCAAATACCAGCACGATCAGGGCAGGCAAGGCTATTTTTTGCTGACGGCTGCCAGCATTTACCAATAACAGGGCGAACGCCCCGGCCAGCAGCGCATTGATCCAGCACAGGCCGAGCACGCCGATAACAGGTGCAAAACCGGCAAGCGGGCTATGGGTATGGGCATAGCCTGAGATAGTCCAGGGGAAACCCGTCAAAAAGCAGATGCGCAGCCATTCAGCCACGGTGAACAAAGCAGGCAAGACCAGCAGGCCAGCGACGCTGGCAGAAATCTTCCAGCGTTGTTGCAACCAGCGTGTGCCCCAGGCAGCCGCCGCCAGGTAAATGGACAGCGCGCCAGTCAAAAACATCAGCGCCAGCAGCGACAATACGCCTGGCAAGCCGCCAAACACCGTCATCGCATACACCAGCCAGCTGGTACTGGCCGTCAGCCAGCCAAGGCCATAAGCCCAGGCCAGCCAGCATGCGCGCTTGCGGCTGATGGCGGCATCGCCTTCACGCAAAACCTGGCTGAACAAGAGTGCCAGACTGAGTATCTGTACCGGCCAGAAATGGAAGGGAGCAAACGACAGTACATTCCCCCCCCCTGCTATCAGTGCCAGCAGGAAGGATGAACGTACAGAAAGGGAAGACAATAAAGACCGCACAGTCTTAATCATCGGACCGCACGGTAGGTCGCTGCTCTACCAGCAGCATCTGCACTTCACGCGCATCGGCGCGCAAGACTTCAAAGTAGAGGTTGCCTATGGAGAATTCATCACCCATATGCGGCAACTCGCCCATGTAATCAGCCACATAAGCACCTATGGTCTCGACATGGTCAGAGCCCAGCGTCGTCCCCAGGGTGTTATTAAACTGTTCGAGGTCGGTCAAGCCCTTGATACGCCAGCGCTTGCCATTACCCTTGCTTTCCAGCGCCAGAATATTGCCTTCTTCTTCTTCAAAGTCGTATTCGTCTTCGATGTCGCCAACGATTTGTTCGAGCACGTCTTCAATAGTAATGAGGCCGGAGACACCGCCGTATTCATCCACCACCATGGCAATATGATTGCGGTTGGCACGAAAATCTCGCAGCAAGATGTTCAGGCGCTTGGATTCAGGGATATAAATGACAGGACGCAGCATGTCACGCACATCAAAAGCGTCAGAGGCGTAGTAGCGCAGCAAATCCTTGGCGAGCAGGATACCAACCACCTTGTCACGGTCACCATCGACCGCAGGAAAGCGGGAATGCGCTGTCTCCAGCACTTCTGGCATCCATTCTTCTATGGGGTTGGAAATGTCGATGACGTCCATTTGCGCGCGCGGCACCATGATATCGCGTGCGCACAAGTCGGATACCTGGAACACGCCTTCTATCATTGCCAGTGCATCAGCATCGATGAGGTTGCGTTCTTGCGCATCGTGCAATACTTCAAGCAGCTCTGCGCGGTTTTCAGGTTCAGGAGAAATCAGGGCGGTCAATCGTTCAAACAATGACCTGTGGGGTTTAAGGTCAGATGGTCTGACCTTACTAGAGTGCTCTTGCATAATAGGCGTAACGCCGTTGTTTCAATCCTACAGAATACAACAAATGGCGGCTGTTTCCCAAATTTTGACATGGGCAGTTACAAAAACTATAGCAAAACATGCGCAAGCGCAGACCAAAACCCGCGAAAAACACCATTTGTCATCCGGCTGTCATATTGGCGGCCAGGCTGTGGATCAAGTTTCAGGGATACCGGGCGGCTGGCAAACTGGCTGCCGTGGTACAAAAACATCAATTAACCCAATGACAATAAAAGATTAAAAAAACAATTGCCTTTGGTTTTTCGACAACTTATGCTGGTGACTGACAAAGTGCAAGCTTAAGTGCAAGTACAAGCGCTACCGCCATCCACGCCTGCAAAAAATCAGCCCATCCTGCAAACATTGGCACTGGCGCTGGTAATTGCACTGACATTGAAATAACAGCAGTAATAGAAGCGGCAAAAGCAGTAGATGCGGCAACAGCCAATTACCAATGGAGAGTATCCATGTCAGCAATCATCCAGGCCATCTTTATCAATCCACCCATGGCAATTGCCCGCCTGGGTGGCAGCAGTACGCCGCAAGAAGCGTTCCAGTGGATACAAAATCCAGCACCGCGCGCCAATGCAGAAACCGTCATTGCCCCTGACTGGTCACTGCGCATCTTGCCTGACAGTTCAGTCGAGCCGTATATGCCAACAGAAATCAGCCTGCGTGATGGAGAACTGATCAGGCCTGTTGCGCCTTTCTTTGAAATCTGGGCAAGAATGGGAGAGCCCGGTTCGGCAGAAAGCAGCTGGACAGATGCACCGCTGACCCCAGCCCTGTTGAAGCGCTTCAAGATACCGCTTGCCAACTTGTCGCTGGAAGTGAATGCGCAAAACCACAAGGCGGCCCGGCGCGCCGCCAACCCGCTGTTACGCTTTGGTACCTATCCACCTGTAGTGGTAAGGGCAGACAATCATGCCAACACCCCTTTGCTGGCTGTCAGCCCACCCGCAACAGCCAACCCCATGATACCGGCGGGGCGCAATATCCCGCTGGGCAGCATACAGTTCTTGCTCAGCAAACCCCAACCCGCCATTGGGCCCAACAATGGCCCCAGTATTGGCCAGCCCTGGCTGGCAGCAGTCAATGTTGAGGTATTGCGCTTTCGCTTTACCCCGGCGCGGGGTCGCGTGTATGGCCCGCCAGATACCAGCCAGGATCACCAGCCACCCACGGGTGCTCCGGCACCACCGGTACTGGAGCCTTTCA
Organism: Undibacterium sp. TC4M20W; assembly: GCF_049340245.1. Taxonomy (NCBI): domain Bacteria; kingdom Pseudomonadati; phylum Pseudomonadota; class Betaproteobacteria; order Burkholderiales; family Oxalobacteraceae; genus Undibacterium; species Undibacterium sp. TC4M20W. Next base: position 40,923 of record NZ_JBMPPI010000038.1, on the reverse strand, counting down.
ACTTCCTAAACCCCAATGCTGGCTGGCGCGGTACCACGGGCACACAGGCATCTATCGTCAGCCCCTGGGACACCTATGATGGCGCAGATGATGGCAACGACAATGATGCCAATGACGAACTGTCGCTAGGTGTGGTTGATGATACCTGCGAAGCCAGGGTCAAAGTCACTTTGCGCTTCCCTGGTGCGGCTGGGCGAACCATCAGCACCACCGCCAATGTCTTTGTTGCCCCACCCGACTTTGCCCCGGACCGTAGGCCTTTCCTGTCCATGGCGGATGAAATCAATGACCGCAGTGCCGACATCGCCCAGCGTAATGCCGCCATGAGCACAGCCGAGCGCGAGCGCTGGGTAGAAGACCTGTTCGAGCGCGCTTATGAAACCCTGAGCCTGCTCAACATTGATTATTACCGCGAGCTGCGTGCCATGCGCTTGCCCGCCGGTGCACGGCGTCCCCAGCCCATACCCGGTGACAGCATGCGCCTGCCACTCAGGGCATTTGGTGCGAGTGACCCATTGCGTAATCCCGATTTCGCGCTATCCAATGGCAATACCGATGATCCCCTGCCACTGACCAGCCATGCTCGCTCGCGCCACCGCTACCTGTCTGACTTGCAGGCCCTGCATGATTTTGTACAGTTGCACCCCACCCGGCTGAAACAACTGATACGCCAGAGTTTTCACCTGAGATCACCAGAAACAGCCAATGCCACCAGCATGCAGATGCCGCCATTGATGCGCAACTCGAATGCCCTGCCGCTGACGCTGAGTACCTGGCAATATGATCTGTTGATGAGTTGGGTGGATGACATTGTTCAGACCCCCGTTACCTCACCGCTGGGTCGTTCTGCCCTTGTCGCCAGGCGCGCGGATGAAAGGCTGGATGAAATCCTCGCCGGCATGGGCACCGCTGCGCCTGGTGGCAAGCCATGAGTCTGTTACCGCTCCCGTCTGCGGCGCAGGCTCCTGGCAGTTACCGCTTCAGGTCCAGCCTGGGTCAGCATTTGCTGGTGGTTCAGCACAGCCAGATTTATGACCTGCCCGAACAGAAAACTGATGCTGATATCAGCCTCGATCACGCCCTCAGCCAGATGCTGGCGCGCACTCTGGACAATGAAGTCAGCCTCGACGCACTAAGCCTGCCTACCGTGCAAAGCCTGTCGCTGAATGTCAGTTCCAGTTGCAACCTCGGTTGCAGTTATTGCTATGCCAGCCAGGGTAATTTTGAGGGCAAGCAAAGCAAGGGCATGGACTGGGAACAGGCGCGCAGCAGCATAGACCGACTGCTGGCAGCCGCCAATCCACAAGCGCCGCTGACCCTGGGCTTCATAGGCGGCGAGCCCTTTGTCAACCGCGCCCTGATACACCAGTGCGTGCACTATAGTGCTGAGCTGGCACAACAGCGACAACTGGACTTGCGCTACTCCGTCACCACCAATGGCACCTTGTTGCGGCCTGAAGACCACGAACTATTGCGGCAACATCGCTTTGCAGTCACCGTCAGCATTGATGGCGGCAGTGTTGTCCAGAACCGCCAGCGCCCCATGCTCAATGGCAAGCGCGATTCCTTTGCTGCAGTCATCGAACACTGCCAGCCTTTGCTCGACCAACCCGGCATGTGCAAACTTGCGGCGCGCGCCACGGCCAACAGTCTCTCGCTTGACCTGGCCCAGCAGTTTGATGCCATTGCCGCACTGGGCTTTCAGGACATTGGTTTCTCACCCTTGCGCAGCGGTTCGGCACTGGCATTGCAGGAGCAAGACTGGCCAGTATATGAGCAAGCGATGATCAGCCTGGCCAGCAGTGAATTGCAACGCGCCTTACAGGGCCAGCAGATACGTCTGAGTAATTTCGCCACGGCCTTGAAGCAATTGCATGTCGGTGCCAGCAGCCCTTACCCATGCGGTGCAGGCGGTGGTTATTTTTCTGTTGCCAGCGATGGCGACTGGTATGCCTGCCACCGTGCGATTGGCAATCATGATTACAAACTCGGTGACAGGCACACGCTGGATGCCCCCAAACGCCTGCAATTTTTGCAGGAACGCCACGTCCATGCCCAGACCGATTGCCACACTTGCTGGGCACGCTACCTGTGTTCTGGCGGCTGTCATCAGGAAAAAGCCAGCCGCAGCCAGGCCTCTTGCGACTACATCCGTCAATGGCTGACTTTTTGCCTGCAGTCGTATTGTGAACTCAGTCAGGCCAGGCCGGATTACTTTACCCATTGCCTGCCGTCCTCACGTGCCAGCAAACCAGCATAGCCAGGAATATAAGGAACACAAGGAATATAAAATGAGCCTTCCCGACATCATCAAACTGGTCCCCCGCAATGCTGCTGCCCTGCGCCGCGCGCAGACTGCCGACAGCGCCATTAAACCTGTTGCTGGCAATCCCGTCTCTACCCGTCTGGAGTCTGGCGTCGGCAATTGCTACCCTGGTCTGGAAGCTGATTTGCGCAATCTGGAGAGACGTTTTTTCCCCTTCCTTGAAGTCGATATTGCCGATACAGAAATACGCATCGTGGCTATCGATAGCGCTGGGCTCACGGCAGCTACCCTACCAGATGCAGTTGCACAAAAATACCGCGACCTGGCGCTGGGCATCAGTCAGAATCAACCCTGCATCATTAGCAGGATCAACGGCAATTTCGGGCCATTTGGCAATCATGATCTGGCCATCGCCCAACTGAGCCCGCCAGGCGCAACTAGCACCAATGCAAGCGCCAGCACTGCGCCCCCGGACGCCTGGACCGCAATACGTCTGCTGCCAGAAAATACGCCCATCAGCCTGACGATACGGCTGGGTACCCGCAGCATCAGCCTGGAAGGCAGGCGCTCCGCCTACCTGAGTGGGACGGGTAGTCTGGCAGCCATGTTTGAACCCGGTGAACTCACGCAATCCCTGTGCAGCCCCTGGACCCATGATTTTCGCGATTGTGGCTGCTTTTACTGGGCCAGCAATCATCCCGACATTGCCCAGCCACCGACACCAGATACCAGTGAGCCCGGGGTACCATGGCTGGCGCCAGTGCCATGGGAAAGGCTGGACCGCAGCATAGGCAGCACGCCACCCTCACCGGCCAATACAAATACCCCCGAAGAACTGGGCCATTATGCAATCAACCATCAGTGGCAGAGCCTGAACTTTGTGCTGGAAGGCCGCGAAACCATACGCCCCTACAAGCCAGGCAAGTTCACCGCCGTCCCACTGGCATCAAGGGAAGAATTACAACTATACCTGCGTTATGCCGCCGGGCTGGAACTGGCAGCAATACAGGAATACCTGTCGGCAGCCTATTCGTTGCGAAGCCCGGCCAGCCTGCCAGCAGGCAGCTTGCGCAACCGGGTCACAGCCAGCTTTGCTGAACTCATGCGCATCGCCTATGGAGAAATGCGCCACCTGCGGGCTGTCAATAATGTGCTGCAAGCGCTGAACGGCCCGGCTTATACACCCGCCCTGCAAGTCGCCAAAACGATACCTGATGCCGCTGGCAATCAGCGCCCGCCACGTGCACGGATACTTGAGCCACAAGCCCTTCTGGATTTTCTGGCACTGGAGCAGGCCAACAGAGGTGCTGACGAATTATATGCACGCATCTATGCCACCCTGCACCAGCCAGGCTTTGGCAGCGATGCCGACTGCCAGAGCATACGTTACATCATGGCCGAGGGGCAGGACCACTTTGAAACCTTTGAGAACATGCAGGTTTGGCTAAGAGACTTCCAGCCGGGCCAGTATCTACACCAGCCCCTGGTGCAGGCACCGGCCAGCAACAGCAGCTACCAGGCACTGCAAAATGCCTACCGCAAACTACTGGAAAAACTGTACGCTGGTTACCAGGCAGGCATGCCGCAGGGCGCGGTGAATATCAACGCTGCCCGTGGTGACATGGTGGCTGCGAATGGTTTTGGCAGTGTTGCCAGAGCGGTCATCAATGCGGGTTTTTTGCTGTCTTTTGATACCATCAGTGATCCCCGCTTTACCCCTGTTGCACCGCCACCCGGCTTATGAAGCATTACCGTATTGCCGTGCTGGGCAATGGCCCGGTGGGCATACTGGCTGCCTTGCACGCAGTCAGGCAAGGCCATGGCCCGGTTTTGCTACTGGCGGCAGACCCACCTGTCAATGCTGACGCTGAAGGCGGCGACTACCGCATTGAGGCTGTCCCCGTCAGCCTGCTGGCATTGCTGCTCGAATATGGCATTCACCCCCACCTGATCGGGGCCGGTCAAACGCATGCTGTCAGGCAGATACAGTGGGATAGCAAAACCTGCATGTCCATGCCCACACCCAGGACCGTACATATCCACCGCCCGGCGCTGGAGCAGGCCCTTTGGCAAAAGCTGTTACAGGAGCCGCGTATCCACCTGCATCTGGGCGAACAAAGCCTGCAATTGCATGATGCCGGTGTTGATAGTATCAATGGCGACAATCCTAACAACTGGCACGCCGACCTGTTGGTTGATGCCAGTGGCCGCGCCGCCAGGACTGCCAGCAGCATAGACAAATCGCCGCAACCCTGGGTAGCCCGCCTGTTCACACTGGCTGGCAACACAAGGCCGTCCGGAAGTTTTCAATCTCATTTCCATTCTCACTTCAAGCTGGCAGCGCTGCCCGAGGGTTATGTGTATAGCCTGGCTACGCCCGAGGTACAAAATGTGGTTTTTGTAGGGCGCGGCAAGGCAGTCAAAGGCAGTGCAGAAGAATTGCAGCAACTCTTGCAGAGCACTCAGGCTGACTGGGTGCTGCAAAGCTTGCCTCAGTTGACAGAGTTTCATAGCGGCATGGCTCACCCAGTGTCGCTGCAATGGGCGGCATCTGAGCGTAGCGTGCTGATCGGTGATGCGGCGCTGGCGCGTGACATTCTGTCGTCCCAGGGCTTGTCCTGCGGCTTGTCAGAAGCACTGTGTGCAGCTGATCTGGGCACACCACAGGCCAGGGCAAATTTTCAGCAAAGGCAAACACAACAACGACAACTGCATGCGACGGCATTGCTGAACCAGATCAGGAGCTGCCTGTATGGCATGGAGACCGCCTGGCAAGACTATGCACAATTTATTATGCAGGCACGCACATAAACCGCCAAGACTGTCAGTTTCAACACTGTTTAAATCGCCGGGGATCAACTAGTATCAGGGCATGGAAAACAATCTCTACAATCTCTACAACCTCGACAACATCAATAACATAGACAAAAAGGAGTCCCCGTGTACCTCATCGCCAACATACTGACCGGCATCGTCGCCGCCCTGCATATCTACTTCCTGGTGCTGGAAATGTTCCTGTGGGATAAGCCCATGGGTTTGCGCACGTTCAAGAACACGCCCGAGAAGGCAGAGATCACCAAGGTGCTGGCCGCCAACCAGGGTTTATACAATGGCTTTTTGGCCGCTGGCCTGGTCTGGGGTTTGCTGATGGGTGGTCATGAAGGTTTTCATGTGAAGATTTTCTTCCTGACCTGCGTCATCGTGGCCGGTGCCTATGGTGCATATTCCGTCAGCCGCCGTATCCTCTACATACAGGCAGCACCAGCCTTGCTGGCTTTAGTGCTGCTGCACTTCTAAATCAGGCTTGCGGCACATCGACGATCTCTTCCGAATCATGAAAGCGGGTGTAGTGGATGTGCTGGACATTATCTGAATCGCGATTATTTTCAAACACATCGACATAGCGATGGTTCCAGTGTATCTGGCTGCAAGGGTAATAGTGGCGCGCCCTTTGCGGCTGGTTGGTGGTGTCATCGACCCCTTCTATGCTCAGTATCAGCGAAGCCCTGCATGCGTGCAGGGCTTCTTCATCCATGCCAAACAGCGGGCTGCTTTCATCAATGACGTGGATGACCGTCCAGCCCAGGATGAAGATGGGATGCTGCTCACGTTCCAGCTTCATGTCGGTGATCTTGCGAAAACTGCCCATATTGGCAGTGCTTTCATCCCGCATCAGACGTAGTTTGGCGGTCGCCTCACTGATGATATTCATGCGCGCATTAGCCAGGCGTATCAATAAGACCCGCTTGCCATCCATGATGTGACTGACAGGGTGATTCGCAAAAATAATGCTGGAACGCGGGCGCGAGAAACGCGCAAACATGACACCGGTAATCAGGGCCACACTGGCCATGCCGATAAAAATCTCCAGCGTGGCAATGCTGTGGCCATATATTGTCTGCGGGTGCATGTCGCCATAACCCACAGTCGCCAGCGTTTCCACACTAAAGAAAAACGCGCCAAGAAAACCATTCGGATGCAGGTTGCCTATCGGATTATCGCCCAGCATGAACAACGAGGCAAAGCACAGGTTCAGCACCAGGAACACCACCCCCACGCCCGCAAAAAACACTGGCCAGCTGGATGTCATCGCATAGTAGTAAATGTCTTGCCAGAACTGCGTGCGCAAACCATAGGCAACGACAGAACGACCACCCATGCTGATGCTGCGGCCATGTGGTTTTTGTTGGGTCATGTTGGGGGCTTTCGCTTGAAAATTTTTATCCTTGGAGAACCAGGAGGGTTCATGCTGGATATTTTTTTATTTGGCTTATATTGTCGTTTAAATTCGCTGGCATTGCGACGAATTATTGGTACACAGCGAACGCCGCTGGGTTCCTGCCTGCGCAGGAACGACGGAGTTTAGGTTTTCGGGAGAATACCGCAGCTTCTGTTCTACGAGTGAGGGATTAAGTTTGTATATAGTTAAACTCTGCCTGAATCCGCAATATGACCATCCTCAAATCCGTCGCTCCTGCGCAGGCAGGAGACCACCGGGCTGGCGCACCAGTGGCGTTTGTCGATCACTAAGAGATATATAGCGGGTTAGCATCAAAGCACTAAGATTTGCATACAGCCATTTAAATGACCTGATCAGGCTCAATTACTGATACGGATTCCCCAGCCCCATCTCCGCCAGTATCTCTATCTCCAGCGCTTCCATCTCCTCAGCTTCATCATCCTCTTCATGATCATAGCCCTGGGCATGCAAGACGCCGTGGACAATCAAATGCTGGGCATGTTCAAGCACGGTTTTCTTTTGCTCGGCCGCTTCCTTTTCCAGCACATCGGTACACAGGATAATGTCAGCCTGCGTTACCTCGGCATCTTCATCTTCGGTATAGGCAAAGGTCAGCACATTGGTGGCGTAGTCCTTGCCGCGATAATCATGGTTGAGTACCTTGCCTTCTTCAGCATCGACAAAGCGCAGGGTGATTTCTGCCGGGAAGAACAGCGCCGCCTGCACGGTCTTGCGTATTAGCGGACGGGTCAGCACATCTTGCAGGCGCTTGTCGGCATATTGCACTGACAGCGTCAGCTTGTGTTTGGAGACAGGTTTAACTTCGTTTTTACTTTTTGCGACCATGGTGAGCAGAGCTTAAAGGGGTTGCAGGTTTCAGCAAGCCGATGGCGGCGCTGTTGGCGGTGGCGTTGGCATTCGCGCTTTCGTAGGCATCGACAATGCGGGCGACCAGCGGGTGACGCACCACATCGACGCTGCCAAAATGGGTAAAGCCTATACCGCGTACACCATCGAGTACCTGGCAGGCATCGACGAGGCCGCTTTTCACATTACGCTGCAAGTCAACCTGGGTAGGGTCACCGGTAATCACGGCTTTGCTGCCAAAGCCTATGCGCGTCAGGAACATTTTCATTTGCTCTGGCGTGGTGTTTTGCGCTTCATCGAGAATGACGAAAGCATGGTTCAGGGTACGGCCACGCATATACGCAAGCGGGGCAATCTCGATGACCTGTTTTTCAAACATTTTTTGCGTGCGGTCAAAACCCAGCAAGTCATACAGGGCGTCATACAAGGGGCGCAGATAAGGATCGACCTTTTGCGCCAGGTCACCCGGCAAGAAACCCAGGCGTTCACCCGCTTCCACCGCCGGGCGGGTCAGCACGATGCGCTTGACGGCATCACGCTCCAGCGCATCCACGGCGCAAGCCACGGCAAGATAGGTTTTGCCCGTACCAGCCGGGCCTATGCCAAAGCTGATGTCATGTTCGAGTATGGTCTTGATGTAATGATTCTGATGCGGCGTGCGCCCGCGCAAATCGCTGCGGCGGGTTTTGAGCATCGGGCTTTCTATGTCGGCATCTTCTGGCAAGGGTGCGTCCACCGCGACGGCATAGGCAGGAATAACATCTTCCTGATCTTTGCCGGCCTTGCCTTTTTTGAGGCTCTTGCTGGCACGTTGCTCTACCAGGGCCAGTTGCACTTCATCGATGGTGATGATTTTTTTCGCCAGGCCATAGAAATGCTCAAGTATCTCTATCGCTTTTTCGGCATTGTGGCCACTGACGATAAATTTTTCACCACGGCGAAAGATCGTCACATCCAGTGCCGATGATATCTGCCGCAAGTTCTCATCCAGCGGCCCGCACAGATGTGCCAGGCGGGTATTGTCCAGTGGTTGAGGGATGAAATGTGCTACCGGCACGGGTGTTTTTGCCATTATGCTGTCACTGCCTCTTCGACGAGTTCGCCGCGTAAGGAATAATTATAGGATTCGGTAATGCGGGTATTCACCAGCGTACCGACCAGGTCTTTGGAACCCGCGAAATTGACGACGCGGTTATTCTCGGTGCGGCCCTGCAATTCATTCGGGTCTTTTACCGACGGGCCTTCTACCAGAATACGCTGCACCGTACCTATCATGGCATTGCTGTATTTCTTGGTATTGGCATCAATCACAGACTGCAAATGCTGCAAGCGGCGCAATTTGAGTTCTGCCGGTGTATCGTCAGCCAGATTCGCGGCTGGCGTGCCAGGGCGCGGGCTGAAGATAAAGCTGAAGCTGTTATCAAAACCGATGTCATTGATGAGCTTCATCAGCGCATCAAAATCTTCATCAGTTTCACCGGGGAAGCCGACGATAAAGTCAGACGACACAGAAATATCCGGGCGCACCAGTCGCAAACGACGCAGGACGGACTTGTATTCGATGGCCGTATAACCGCGCTTCATCGCCGACAAGATACGGTCAGAGCCATGCTGGGCAGGCAGGTACAGATGATTGACCAGCTTGGGCACCTTGGCATAACAGTCGATCAGGCGCTGGGTGAATTCTTTGGGATGGCTGGTGACAAAGCGTATGCGTTCTATCTGAGGGAATTCTGCTATATATTCGATCAATAGCGCAAAGTCAGCAATCTCGCCATCTTCCATAACGCCACGGTAGGCATTCACGTTTTGCCCCAGCAGGGAAATTTCCTTGACGCCCTGTTCAGCCAAGCCAGCCACTTCTGCCAGCACATCATCAAACGGGCGCGAGACTTCTTCACCGCGGGTATAGGGCACGACGCAGTAACTGCAATACTTGCTGCAACCTTCCATGATGGACACATAGGCACTCGCACCTTCAACGCGCGCTGGTGGCATGTGGTCAAACTTTTCAATTTCAGGGAAACTGATATCGACTTGCGAGCGGCCAGAACTACGGCGCGCATCTATCATCTGCGGCAAACGGTGCAGGGTTTGCGGGCCAAATACCACATCAACATAAGGCGCACGCTTGACAATGGCATCGCCTTCTTGCGAGGCAACGCAACCGCCAACGCCAATCAGCAGCTCTGGTTTTTTGCGTTTGAGTTCACGCAGGCGACCGAGGTCAGAAAATACTTTTTCAGATGCTTTTTCGCGCACGCTGCAGGTATTCAGCAAGATCACGTCAGCATCTTCGGGATTATCGGTCTTCACCATGCCGTCATTGGCATTGAGGATATCTGCCATCTTGTCCGAGTCATACTCGTTCATCTGGCAACCGAAGGTTTTAATAAATACTTTTTTTTGCATAATTTTCTACAAGCTCTACCTGCTCAAGGGACTGACATTGTCCATGCTGCCTTGCACTACTCCCCTGAGCCAGCGCTACATCACATGTTCGTATTTTTAAAAATTTGTGGCACCCATTCCTTGGCGGCGGGTAATACCCTTTTACGTTCAATCTCGGTCAATACCCAGATTTTGACAACGTCACCATAATTATCTTCCAGATAATTGATGATGACGTAATTGCCGGTAATTTGCGTAGGCGAGATAAACAGGTTCTGGTCATCATAAATACGCAAACCCGGTGCGGTGTTTTTGGCTTTACCATCAATCAGCACATCGGGATATTGCGACATATTCAATACGCCGCGCTTGGTATTCTCCGGAAAATTACGTTCATCCGGTATTTGTGCAAAACCTTGCAAACTCGTCATGGCCAGCAAGACTAGCATGAACATCATCATTACACGGCGTAAAGCCAGCAGCATAGGCATACCTCGGCACCTCTTGGTGGGGATTAAATTCAAAGGAATCAACTACTTAGGTCAAAACCTCGGGAAACCGGCAAGCCTGCAAGTTTAACACAGTCAGCGCCACACTTCCTATTGCAGCATAGCAGCACTTGCAGCCGCAACAAGCCAAAATGGCCCAAAATCTGTGATAATGGCAAAAAAAGAACGATGGAAACCCATGCACACCCGCTCACCCCGCTCTGAAAAGCGAGAATTTGATACCCGCCATTTCCGGGATGCCCTGTCGCAATTTGCCACTGGCGTCACTGTCATCACCACCCGTCTGGCAGATGGCCAGTTCCTGGGTTTGACCGCATCCTCCTTCAATTCTGTCTCGCTGGACCCACCTCTGATACTCTGGAGCCTGGGCACGGCCGCCAACAGCCTGCCCGTGTTCAGCGGCAATTCTCACTATGTAGTGAATATCCTGTCTGCCGAACAAGCCTGGCTGGCCGAGCAGTTTGCCAGCCGCAAGACTGACCGCTTTGCTGGTGTTGATTACACCCTCTCGCGCACTGGCCACCCCATCCTGACAGGCGCCTCTGCCTGGTTTGAATGCCATAACCGCAGCCGCTATCCTGAGGGCGATCATGTCATTTTCGTCGGCGAAGTCGAGCATTGTGAATTCACCAAACAGGCACCGCTGGTGTTTCATTCCGGCCAGTTCCTGCGTCCTACCAAAGAATAGATACATCCATGATCAGTATTTTGCCTGCCGACCTGGTCGGCTACTTTGCCGCCTGTCTGACGACGACCGCCTTTGTGCCCCAGGCCTGGCTGACCTGGCGGCGCAAACGCGCGGAAGGTGTCTCCCTGGGCATGTACATCATCCTCGTCCTTGGCATCACGTTGTGGCTGGTGTATGGCCTCATGCTCAGCGCCCTGCCCATCATCATCGCCACTATGATCACGCTCATGCTAGCCATGTTTATTCTCGTGATGAAGCTGGTCTATAAGTAGATTTCCGGCATCTAGCTTCGCACCCAGCCGCATATACACATCCAGGAAGACAGCATGTCTGATGACAACAATACGGGCGACAATACAGGTCACAATAAAAGTAATGATAAGGATATCTATAAAATCCCGGCTGCTGCCCGGCCCAAAATGCGCCTGTTTGCCGCCGTTGCGGCAGGTGTCATCTATGGCTTGCTGCTGCGCGTAGGCTTTGAACACAAGTCCCTGCATGCATGGTTGCAAATTGTTTCTACCGCCTTTTTGATCCTCGCTCCTTTCAGCGTCGGCGCAATTGCGGTCGTGCTGGCGGCGGGTAAATCCCATATTCATGTAGGCATGCAAGTCATGGTGTCCTTCATGTCGATGATGGCCTTTTTGCTGGCCATGTTCGTTTTCCTGCTGGAAGGTATGGTTTGCCTGGTACTGGTCTTCCCGGTCTTTGTGGTGGCGGCCATGATAGGCGGCCTGATTGCAGGTGCCATCCACAACCGCTTTCGCGCATCCAAAACCAGCCTGTATTCGTTTGCCCTGCTGCCACTCTTGCTTGGCCCGGTAGAAGCCAGCTTGCCGCCAGTACAAAGCGAGCAACTGGTCAGCTCTGTCATACAGATACAGGCCAGCCCTGAAGAAGTGTTTGACCAACTGGCCTCGGTGCAAAACATCCAGCCCGATGAACTCGGTTTTTCTTTCGTGCACCTGATAGGTTTGCCCAAACCCATCGCTGCCGACTTCACGGGCGCTGGTGTAGGCGCAGTAAGAACTTCGCGCTGGGAAAAAGATGTGCGCTTTGAAGAAATCATCACCACCTGGCAAAGACCCAGCACCATGCATTACCGCTTTCATATCCTGCCCGGTGGCATCCCCAAGCGTGCTCTCGACAGGCATGTGGAAATGGGTGGGGAATACTTTGATGTCATTGATGGAGGCTACGACCTGAAGGCAAAAGATGGTGGTACAGAACTGCGCCTGAGCACCCGTTTCATCAACAAGTCACAACTCAAGACCTACGGTGACCTGTGGGGCAAGATGGTGCTCAACGATTTTCACCAATCCATCCTCGGCCTAATGAAAAACCGGGCAGAGCAAAGCCATCATCAACAACAACTACAGCAGCAGCAGGCAAAAACAGCAGATTGATTGATATATTGGCGATTGCTTGAATCCCAGGCCAGGATGTGAGAAGCTTGGGCCTTGATTACGACCCGGACCCTGAGGCATCCTGCATGAAACTCTCACAGCTTTTATCTGCCGCCCTATTGTTGGCACTGGCAAATAGCGCATCTGCCCAAGTGCAAAGATGCGTCGATAGTGATGGTCGTGTGACTTTTACCGACAATGTCTGCCCTAAAACCAGCGTCAAGGAAAAGTCTGTCAAGGCCAACCAGAAATATGTAGGCTCAGAAAAAGTGCAGGAAACCAACTGGGCCGCAAAGAATGAAGCTTTTAATCAGCGCCATGCTGAGCGTGAGAGACGTGCTGACAATGAAAGACTGATCCATAATTTCATCACCACACCACTGCCACCTGGCGTGAAGTACCAAAGACTCACCACGTATTCTGACCGCCCATCGAAACTCGACAACAGATAAAACCTGGCTTGCCTGGTCAATGACTCAAACTTGATCAAGTCAAACCAAATTAAACTCAAACAAAAGCCCAGTTTGCAAACTGGGCTTTTTTGTATCTGCCGTGCTATTGCTTGCTACCTTCTTTCGCAGCCGGTTTTGCAGCCGGTTCTGCAGCCGATTCTGCAGCTGTTTTCGCAGTTGGTTTGACCACTACCTCTACGCCACGCGCACCATGCATGTCAGTATCGACCTTACCCGTTTGCAAGTCGTTCAAAGCCTGCTTCATGACTTTGCGCGGCGCGGTCTTGTCATCCGTGGTCTGATCACGTTCATGGGGTAGCAAAGCGTCATCGTCTTTAGCAGCATCGCTACGCTCTACCGCTTCAGCCGCATTGGTACGCTTGAGGTTTTTGTTATCGAGATTCACATGTCTAGTGTTCACGGCCATTCGCTCCCTGCTCTGCTGCTTGTTGAGCCACAGTAGGTGCAGAAGATACGCCAGACGCAGCAACCCCGTTTTCTGATGGCAAGCTGGCCGGGATCAGATTGGGCGGCATGCGTGGGTCAAAGTCTTTCCAGTCACCTTTACTGATAGTCCCCTCGCCCAGTTCTATCTGGTCTGCGCCAAGATCTTTGAGCATCGTGATGACGATTTGTTCAGTTTCAGGTTTGTTGACACTGACAGCCACAATCAGACCAGAACGGCGCACGCTTGCCGCATTTTCTGCATCATCATCGGAGGTTTCGCCCTTGTCCTTCATTTGCGACAGGCTGCCTATCAACGAGCCCACATGCGCCCCCACCATAGCACCCAAAGCAGTACTGACAGGGCCAGTGACTGGCGCACCTAGCAAACCCACAGCAGCACCAACCGCACCACCGGCAGCCGCACCACTGATTGCACCGCTACCCGCCTTGGTTGCTCCTGGCGATTCGTCACGGTCACCCCCGATAGGATACATGTCATGCTGCCCCGGAGGATTAAGATAAAAAGAACTGATCTGACCAGGCGCAAAACCCAGTGCCATCAACTGATAAATAGCCTTTTGCACCTGTTCCTGCTGCTCCAGCCGACCCGCGATAATATGTGTCATGATCATCTCCCATCCTGGTTGCAAAACCCTGCATCGGCCTTAGCCTATGAGGATGCTTGTTAACAGGATAGTGCGATACCGTAAAGCTTTCTGTACGCTGGCGTACGCAAGCATCTGTACCGGCAATGAGATATATGGCAACAGCTAAGTGATTCAGTCACTCTTTTATTAACTAAAAAACCTCTTCAGGGCATCAATCAAGGCACCAAAACCAGTATAGACTTCTGTACCCTTAGGGAAAGGTTTGGCCTGTTGAGACTGCGGCAATACCGGCGGTGCATCAATGAATACAAAAAAACAGGCCCAACAAATGGAATTGCAGCAATCAGCATGAGCAGGCACTTGTACCAGGCCAGCCCCGGCCTGCGCAAGACCATGCTCCAGATTTTGATGGTGGCGCAAAGCGATACAAACATTAAAACTGCAAATAAAACTGGATGGCTGCTCATTTTCTCACGACTTTTTTCTTGCTATCAATAACGTCAAGCACTCAGGATTGGTGCTATCTCAGCACGAAATTCAATTTTAGACTTTTCTGCTGCATCAATCAGGTAGCTACCGAGCGCAGTGCTTTGATCAGGAAGGCAACTCAATGAAAAGAAATCATGATGAAAATCTTCGATAGTCATATTCATATAAGCATTGTGTACACTGTAAGCATCCATGACATCGACTAGCTCAGCTTCAAACTCCGCTAAAGATATTTTCCCTTCCTGAACTCCCAGATACGAAAAGCCCAGTAAAAGTGACACATAGCGTTCGTTAAAAATGACATGCTGGTCCCTCATTTGTTCCCGTAAAATATTCTGCGCCTCATCTGCAGTTTGGCACGCAGCCAGTTCAGTGAGCCAAAATTCTGGCATTACTTCAAGCTCACTTGCCACGCTTGCGAGATTGTTGATCTCTGCAACAGAGACATACTTTGACTCGACGAGAGAAAAAATCAGCAACAAAAAATTCTTATTTTTATCTTCATCCATAACATCAAAAATTCACCCGCCCCGCCAGCTCCTGCACCGACGCCGTCCATTCATTCGACAGCTTGGAATCTTCCCAAAGTTCCTTGAGTTCAGATTCATCCCCCAGGATTCTGGCAATCACCTGATGGGCTTTCTCGACCAGTTCCTTGCCCGGTACCAGCTTAGATTTTCTGACCCATTTATCGACGCTTTCACTGTACGCATTACGCATGCCCCAGTTGCCCTGTAATCTGGCAATCACTTCGATAGCGGCAATCGCCTCTTCTGCATCAGAAGCATCAATATAGCCATCGCCTTCCTGCAATATCTTGTCCAGCGTTTCTTCTACCAGTGACAGATCATTACAGTCTTCAATGGCATAAGCCCAGTCACATGCAGTATCGTTTCCAAAAGAATCGGCAGCCCAGGCACCCATATCAGTTCTCCTAAATTTGAAATACTCACCGGAAGGCAAAACTACCCTTCTGTTAAAAAAATCAGGTTGCGCCAGGGGGGCTCAACACATCAATCCTCATCCGCCTTGCGCACATACACTCCTATCAAACCCAGCACACCAAAAAACACGCAGAGCAAATGCAGGTACATCAAAGGGATGATTTCATACAAGACATTCTCATCACTATAAGGGTACAAGGGCCGTATGTCTGCATGCATGATGCTGTCGAATACCACATGGGACAAAGCACCAAGCAAGGCGCCAATGCTGACCTGCAGCAGCGTCAGTTGCTGCCAGTGATAAAAATTTGGCAAATAAAATCGTCGTGCGCACCAGCGTGCCAGCAGGAAAAGCAAAACCGTAAAACCCGCCATCAAAGGCGCACCAAGATAGGTATGGAAAAAAGCATGCACAGGGAATCGCGCATGCATGAGGTTATATACAGACTCCACATCAATGAACACATTCACGGCAGCGAAAGACAAAAAACTGACGTGGCGCGGCGCTGCCGCCTTGAGGGCAGCACCGAGACCAAAATGAAATGGAGTAACCGGCATGAAAGATGTACGCTCCTGCGCAAAGATAATCAAGCAGCAGCATACGATGAGCAGGGATGATGGTCAACCAGACAATATCAGACAATATCAGACAATATCAGATACGATCAGGCTCTATCAAGCGATAAAGCCAATATTGCGCAGACCTGCAAAAACCAGCTCAGTAATCGATGCCGCGCCCGGTTTCGAGCAAGGATTTGAGACTGGACAATACCAGCGGCCAGCCAAAGCTGATGCCACGATGTACTTCAGGGCTAAGTTCTTCATGCGTCACCGTCAGGCGCACCAGTTCACCGACTTGGGATCGCCCTTGTCAATATCGATCGCCAGTTTTGAGTGTTTGGCCGGGTCTGCCACATTTGCAGGCCCCACCCAGGTCAGTGCCAGACGCTTGCCGGGTATGCATTCAAGCACAGTGCCCACATGCTCTACCGTGCCTTTGCCATCATCCTTAATATGCTGCCAGCTTGAACCTGGTGTCCAGTCAGAGACGATTTCGCTTTTCCAGAATTGCCGGGTCAGCTCACCGTCCATCAAGGCTTGCCAGACTTTCTCGGTTGTCGTGGCGATATAGGTCACATAGACAAACTTCTCTTGGTTCATGATCACTTCCTTTCCAGTTTGGTTTTGAGGTCGTGCATGGCCTCAAGATGTGGTCGTTCAAACTTGCGTATCCAGCGCTCATAAATCTCATGGATAGGGACAGGGTTGAAGTAATGCAGCTTCTCCCTCCCCTGCCGCTCGACAGAAATCAGATTTGCCTCTTCCAGCAAACCCAGATGCTGGGTCACCGACTGCCGCGCCATATCCAGCTCATTGCACAGCTCACCCAACGTCTGCCCATTTTTTGCATGCAAACTGTCGAGCAATTTGCGACGGCTGGGGTCAGCCAGTGCCTTGAAGACCTTGTCTATTTCTGTCATTGATGTATGGCACCCGAAAATTTTTAAAGACAGCCTGTATGCAGCCGGAACTCAATAAATGCAGGCAAATACCTGCATGAATTCATTATAGGCAGGCATTTACCTGCATGTCAATCATGGTCATGATAAATATCCTGGCCATGTCAATTTTGATTAATGGCTCCGCCTTGACGACGAAGTGCGCTTAATCCCTCTTGCTGATTCCCATAGTGGTCTGCCAACCATGCATTCCCCTCTGTCGATTTTTCAAAACAACCCCGTTGTTTTGCAACATCAGGCCGTTCTTGACTAATTTAAATGATAGCGGTACCATTTATTTGGTAGCGGTACCAATAATGATGACAATAATGCTGAAAATGCTGAGCACGAACTGCCAGTTTTTTTTACACATCAGGTAATCGCTAGAGGGTAGTCCGCCTTCAACAGGACACAATAAAAATATATTATCTGGAGACAACAATGCAACAACTCACCACCAGGAGGACACCGCTCAGTGTCGCCGTCGCCCGCGCATGCTTGGTTGCCGGTGTTACTGGGATGGTCGGCATGATCGCCGCGCCAGCCATGGCGCAGCAAGCTGAAGCTGCCACCGCGCCGGCGACGGTAACCGCGCCGCCCAAGAAGGAAGCCAAAGAAGAAATTCAGGAAGTAAAGGTCATGGCCACCCGCTACTCCACTTCCCTGCTAAAGACGCCGCTGGCAGTATCGGCCTTCACGCAAGATGCGCTGGATGCAAAAGGCATCACCAACCTGCAGCAGTTATCGAATGAAATGCCGAATGTGCAGTTCAACGACAACAATAACTCCAGCGCGGTGCAAGTGACGATACGCGGCATCAGCTCTGACAACTTCACCGAGATAGGCGATACCTCGGTAGGCCTGCATGTGGCTGGGCTATTCTCACCCAGGCCACAGGGTGCACAGGCACTGATGTTTGATGTTGAGCAAGTGGAGATATTGCGCGGCCCGCAAGGCACTTTGTTTGGCCGCAATTCTACCGGCGGCAGTATCAACATCATCCCCAGCAAACCAGAGTTCAATGCCTACTATGGCAAGACTGCGCTGGAACTTGGCAGTGCCAATTTGCGCAACCTCAGCATGGTACAAAACCTGGGCATCAGTGACCGCTTTGCCCTGCGTGCCGCTTATTCCAAACTCACACGCGACAGCTTCCTCACGCAATTACAAGACTTTACTGGCTACAAGAAAAACGGCTTTGATGGCACGCCCCTGGTTGATCAGCGCTACAACACCAAAGTAGATCCTGCCCATGCGTATAACAACCGCGACCAGTGGGCAGGCCGCCTGATGGCGCGCTGGCAGGTGCACAAGGATGTGGAGATTCAGCAAACCCTGGAACGCTACCAGAATTCAAATGCAGGCTTCACCAGCCAGCGCGATTGCGCCCAGGCTGCTGGCACCCGTTATGCATGCAAGTTGCCGGAGGACACTATCGTCATCAACGTGCCGGGCATGACCGACATGACGATAGATACCTACCGTACCAACGTCAAATGGAAGGTCAGCGACAACACGACGATCGATTACGGTTACGTGCGCTCAATACAAAGACGCCAGAATCTGCATGATGACGATGGCGGTTTCCACCCCGTTGATGTAGCCACCGGCACACCCATCATCACCTACCAGCTCCCCGTCACCAAGACTTCAGGCGACCCTGGCATTTATCCTGTCATCGATAATATGTCGTATATCCAGGCATCCAAATTTGTCTCTAATGTACATGAGCTGCAGCTCAAACAGCAGTTTGGCAATGTGAAGTATGTAGGCGGCCTGTTCTGGATGCATGAGACCAATAGCATAGGCGCAGGTTACGAGCGCAATACCAATGGCCCTTACGCCGCCCCTGCCGCCGTTTTTTATCAGCAGGATAAACGCGAGATAGATTCCAAGGCACTGTTCGGCCAGGCAGACTGGACCTTTAAGCCCACATGGACGGCAACCTTGGGCATGCGTTATACCAAAGACGTCAAGAGCGATACCGGCGGCAAGACCTATGGCGATTATTCAACTGCAGCATCGAACCAGAACTTCTTTTACCTAGGCCAGTACAACCCAGGCATTGCAGGTGTCACGCCTGGCTGGCGCCCACATAATGGCTACGACCTGACCCCGGCGATGGGCATCTTGAATGGCCCGGCTTCGTTGGCAGCCTGGGGTGCTGCAGCGAATAATGATCATAAAGAGAGCTGGAGCAAGATGACTTATCGCCTCGGCCTGTTGAAGCAGATTGATCCCAATAACATGGTCTATAGTGCGTTCTCCACTGGCTATAAATCGGGCGGTTTCCGCGACAAGACTGACTTGTGTGGCGGGCGTATCTGTACCGATGGCACCAGCCCGAATTATTCCTTCCTGCCCTATGGCCCTGAGAACGTCAGCAATCTGGAACTGGGTTACAAAGGCAATTTGCTCGACAACAAACTCAAATTCTCATCGACCCTGTTTTACCAGCGTTACACCGACATGCAATACACCGGCACGAATTATTACGCCAATGTCGCCTTGCCTGTGGGTGGCTGCCCTGCAACCAATATCAGTTGCAACATCATTACCGGCCAGCGCACCATCAATATAGGTCGCGTCAATATCAAGGGTCTGGAGCTGGAATGGGATTACCGCCCATGGAAAGGCGCACGCTGGAATGGCTTTGCCAGCTATATCGATGCAAGCATCCACGACTTTGACAACTGGAATGATCAGTACGCCTGCGCCGCCCGCCTGGAATTCAATTCCACCAGCAAATGCCCGGATACTTATCGCGGGCCAGTCGCACGCTGGGTAGGCATACGCCCGGTCAACCTGGAAGGCAAGACCCTGCCGCGTACACCGCGCCTGAGTTTTGGCTCAACTTTTTCACATGACTTTATGCTGGCGAATGGCTACAAAGTCACACCAAGGTTCAGCGTCAAATGGCAAGATAAAATCTATTTTGACATGTTGAATTTTGAAGACCCGCATGTGGGCACTTTCCAGAAAGCCTATGCCAAAGCGGACCTCGCCTTGCGCATTGCCTTGCCGGGTGATGACATCGCGTTTGAAGCTTATGTCCGCAACCTAACGGACACACGCGCCAAGACCGGCGGCTTTCAGGCCACGACGGGTGTCATGGCAGCCTCTTACATAGACCCACGGGTATTTGGCATGCGCGTCACGCTCAATTACTGATCGTGTACATATAATGAAATATGCCGGGCGCTGACACTCGCTGCTACTGTCGCCCGGCATGGTTTTCAAGCTATTGCGGTTTGACAGTCTCTTTCTTCACCGGCTCTGGCACCCGCATCATCATGCGGCTGGAGGGTGAATCCGTACCCATCAGCATGTTCCAGTTTTTGTCGGCATCCTGCCCCGCCTTGTTCAACAGCGGGATAGATGACAATACATCGCCAGATTTTTTTGGTGTTTCTGCTTCTGGTTTGGTGGATTTAGCTGGCTCTGCTGTTTCACCAGGCTTGGCGGGCGTTGCGGGTTTGACGGGTGCTGCTGGGCCCGGGCCGTCCCAGACTTTGTTGGTCAGGTCTTTGTCATACTGCGTTGCATGTTTGTCGAGGCGCGTCAGCAATTTATTGTATTCTGCCGGGTTGGTATTCCAGGCTTTGTAAATATCGCCGACATCATCAGAACCGGCGACCTTCTTTTTATCCAGATAGACCGCGATGCCAAAAGACACATTCGATGCCGTGTTGAATCTGTCGTATTTGTCGGCCACTTCATAGCCACCTATGCGCTTGGTGCCGCTCAGCCTTTCTGTTGCATCTTTGGCCGTGCTGTCGGTAATCGCAAACACGCCAGAGGCAGAAGACTTGCGCGAAGTCGTTGCGGCGTCAGGATTGAAGCCAGACTCCACCTCGGCCAGCGCCAGCAAATTGGCAGTGTCCTTTTGTGACAGATTGGCTTTGCCCGCCTGCTGCACAATTTCTTTTTGCACTTCAAACTTGACGTGATCATTGGCATCACCCCAGGTACGGCTGTCGCCCTGAGAGTCCGCCGTCAGTGGATCGCCGTTATGGCTGAAGTTCTTGGTTTTATGATGCTTTGCGCCTGTCATCTTATTTCCCCTCGCGCTGTATGCGCTTTACTGATACTTTTTCAATTTCAGTGAAACGTCCATTGTCATCCAGCACAAAACCGTGCTTTTGCAGAACATTGCCGGGTAAGGCCTTGGGTTTGAAATTCGTTGCACCAAATTTTTCGCGGCTGGAACCAAGGAAAACACCCGTCTCAGAAAAATAATCATCCCACTCGCAAGACTTGCAGTTACCGAGGTTGGTGGAACTCAACACGATCTTGCTTCGCCCCTTGTCTTCTTTACCTTTGTCCCCTTTACCTTTGACGCAAGCCAGTTGCGTAATCAGTGAACGGTCTTTCAGGTAATCTTCATACAGATAAAGTTTTTCAGAAAACTTGTCTGTACCAGACTGGCGCAGCTTCACCTTTTGCAGGAAGCATGCCCCATCCAGACGTTCATTCGGTTCGCAATAGGTTTCAACAGTGACATCGAGCCCATCACAATGCAGGCTGGCTTCAGTGATATAGGTAGTTGATTTGGCCGTCACTTGCGCATTGACAATAGCAGGCAACAAGACCGCCCCAAGGACAAGACTGCTCAACAAACGAAAACTGCCAGGAAAGTAGTTATTCATAGGCATCCACTTCTTGAAGTATGCGGCAAGGGGAAAAGCATCAGCAATACCTATTCTACAACAAAATATATTTTTACTTTCGTTTTTATATAAAACTAGAAGCGGCGGCCAAAATAGATTACAGGTGCCAGATAAATATAGCCTTTGACGTGCTCCTCAATGCCCGGCAGTCTCCACCACCAACCAGTGTCCCCTCACTCGTCATGCCAGACTCGATCTGGCATCCAGTGTCGTTAAGCCGTGAAGTACGTTTAAGCGCGTCCGCTGACAGAAGCCCCGCTTATCCACGCCCTACCCAGCACAAACCTCCCACAAACACTGCCGCAACCACCGGTGCCCAGGATCAGCATCCATACGCGGATGCCACAACATCGAAACAGTAATCTCCAGCGCAGGAAACGGCAGCTCAAAACTATGCATGCCCGCCCGCAAATTCCCGGTATGCCGTTCAGGCACAGTAGCGATCAGGTCAGACGCCCGCGCCAACGCCAACGCCGCAGAAAAACCACCCACGGTAGTCAGCACATCCCGCTCCAGTCCATAAGGTTTAAGCGCATCCGCCATCGGCCCCTTGCTCTGCGTGCGGCGTGCCACCAGCACATGCTGGCCGGATGCATACACAGCTGGTGTCATCTCAAGCTGACTCAAGGGATGCCCGATGCGCATGACGCCTATGAAACGGTCACGGAACAAGGCGCGGGTACGTACTTCAGGGCTGATGGAATCACCGACTACGCCGGTTTCCAGATCGACCGTGCCATCACGCAAGAGAGCGCTGTCCTTGTTCAATTTGGGCATGAAAGTCAGACGTACACCTGGCGCTTCTGCACTGATACGAGCAATCAGGGCTGGCCCAAAGTTCTCGACAAAGCCATCACTGGTACGCAGGGTAAAAGACTGTGTCAGTTTCGCAAGATCAAGCTGTGTAACCGGGCGCAATGCCGCCTGTGCACCCTGCACCAGTTGGCTCACTTGCTCACGCAACTCCAGCGCCCTCGGTGTGGGCACCAGGCCGCGCCCTGCCCTGACCAGCAAAGGGTCACCCGTGGTCTCGCGCAAGCGTGCCAGCGCCCGGCTCATGGCAGATGGACTCAACCGCAGCCTGGCAGCAGCACGCGCCACGCTGCCTTCGGCAAGTACGGCATCCAGGGTAATCAGCAGGTTAAGGTCGGGAATAGACATGCACTTATTCTAACTCGCTTTCGCCTGACACAGTTTATGGCATAGCGTCATACGCATGAATAAAGTGCAAACCGTGCGTCTTCCGCCTTATATCGCAAAAGCCTATGATCAGGCATCGTTACTCAAATCAGCCAAAAAATGAAAGCCACACCCATCCCAGAAGCTATTGCATCGCCCACAAGCACCAAGGCATCGCAACAGGTGCGCTGGATACTCGCCAGCCTGTCGCTGTCCATGTTGCTGTCCTCACTGGGCACCAGCATCGCCAATGTGGGGTTGCCAACCTTGACGCATGTATTCAATGCCTCATTCCAGCAAGTGCAATGGGTAGTCGTCGCCTACCTGCTCGCCATCAGCACTCTCATCGTCAGCGTAGGCCGCCTGGGGGATATGATGGGGCGCAAACGCCTGTTGCTGGCAGGTATTGCCCTGTTCACACTAGCGTCGGCCCTGTGCAGTGCAGCCCCCACGCTGAATATGCTGATCGCTGCCCGCGCTATGCAAGGCCTGGGAGCCGCCATCATGATGGCACTGACCATGGCCTTTGTCGGTGAAACCGTCAGCAAGGAGAAAACCGGTAGCGCCATGGGTTTGCTGGGTACCATGTCTGCCGTGGGCACGGCGCTTGGCCCATCACTGGGCGGTATACTGATTGCAGGTATCGACTGGCGCGCAATCTTCCTGATCAATGTCCCGCTGGGTATCATCAGCTTCATACTGGCACAACGCTACCTGCCACAAGACCAGCAAGCCAGCCACAAAGCCAATAATAAAGCCAGCGCGCGTTTTGATCACATCGGCACACTGTTGCTGGCCTTGACTCTGGCAGCCTATGCGCTAGCCATGACGCTGGGCCGCGGACATTTTGGCACACTCAACCTGGCATTGCTGCTTGCCGCCATCCTTGGCGCGGCCCTGTTCATGCTAGTAGAAACAAAAGTCGCATCGCCCCTGATACGCCCCGCCCTATTCCGCGACATCACCCTCAGCACCAGTCTGGCCATGAATACCCTGGTCGCCACCGTCATGATGGCCACGCTGGTGGTCGGCCCCTTCTACCTGTCACGCTCACTGGTACTCAGCGACGCCATGGTCGGCCTGCTCATGTCCATAGGCCCCGTCATCTCCGCCTGTAGCGGCGTCATCGCAGGCCGCATCGTAGATCGCATGGGCTCACCAGCCACCGTCACCAGCGGGCTCGTCGCCATGGTCACTGGCGCATTCACCCTCGCCCTGTTGCCATCCATCATAGGCATCTCTGGCTACGTCATCGCCATCGTCATACTCACACCCGGCTATCAGCTTTTCCAGGCCGCCAATAACACCGCCGTCATGCAAGACATCGCCCCGCATCAGCGCGGCCTGATCTCCGGCATGCTCAACCTCTCCCGCAACCTCGGTCTCATCACCGGTGCAACTTTGATGGGGGCAGTATTTGCCTATGCATCAGCCAGTACCGACATCAGAGCGGCTACGCCAGCAGCGATTGCAACTGGCATGCAGACCACGTTTATCGTGGCGGGAGTGATACTGGTGATGGCACTAGGCATTGCCGGGACAGGGAGATTGCTCGCAAAGTCGAATCACACAGTTTGATTAAGGCATTCAACTCCACAACTCATTTCAGGCAACACCGCATTTGCCGCAACACCTGAGAACATCGTCACCATCTTGTCATAAAGCAACTTTACAATGCGAGCCCATGCAGGCGGCTAATGCCTCTCATTTTACGTCCCTGCAACAGTCCCGCTATCCATCTTCGCCTGGTACGCATGTGCCAGGAGAGTCTCCGAACCTGTGACAGGAATGACCATGAATGTTCGTTTTTTAAATGAGCGCAAGGCCGCAAAGCAATTGCTCTCATTATGCTTGCCGCTGGCACTGATCGCTTGCGGCAACAGCAAAGATGCTGCAGCGCCCACGCCAGAACCCGTTGCTGAAACACCCGCCGTGGCCGTCATGTCTGACGTGCATTTTGAAAACGTCTATGGTGACCTGAAAAATGCCAAGTTCTCAGGCATACCAACTGGTGACGGCAAATTTGCCACCATACGTACCATGTATGCGCAACTGACTTCCACCCGCCTGTTCAATGAAAACTACTTCGCCTTCCGTGGTGCGCTGGATGACGCTTACGCACGCGGCATCAGGCTGGTGGCCTTGTCTGGTGATTATTCTGACGATGCACAACCCGTCAACATCGATGGCATTGCCGCCATCTTGAAAGAATATCAGGCCAAAGGCATGCGCTTCTTTATCGCGCCCGGCAATCACGATCCTAATGAGCCTTATGACGATGACGAAGCTGGTAAAAATGATTTTCTGACGGCAGAAGGCAAAGAACAAAAAGTTTATGCAGTCAATTATTCCGGCTGCAAATCACAGGACGCCACTGTTGCCTGTACCAACCAGCTCATGGAACTCGGCTACGAAAAGCTGATCGCCCAACTGGGTGAATTTGGCTACATGCCCAACAAGGCCGACGTGTATTGGGAAACCCCGTTTTCCAGCTACGCCAATGCCACCTACACCTATGATGCAGCTCTCAGCAGCGCCGATGTAAAAAACCGCCAGTTTGAAATTTGCGCAGAAGGTGAAGGCGGCAGCTACAAGGCAGAAGGTGAAAAAACCCTGGGCAAGGCATTTACCAAATGCACCAGCATTATCGATTCCAGCTATCTGGTAGAACCGGTCAAGGGTGTCTGGTTGCTCTCGATTGACGCCAATGTCCACATCCCCAACGGCGCATTTGACCCTGTCAATGCCAAGGCATTCAAAGGCTTTGATGGCGCAGGCAATGCGGGCTGGAACAAAGTACTGACGCATAAAAAACATTTGCTGGCATGGATCAAGACTGTCACTGCCCGCGCCAAGTCTCAGGGCAAACGCCTGATTGCGTTCTCGCATTATCCCACCATGGATTTTTACGCCAACCAGACTGATACCATGAAGGCCGTTTTCAAGTCAGGCGCCTTCCAGGTGGCACGTGTGCCTGAACAGGCAACCACCACCGCCCTCGCAGCCACAGGCATGCAATTGCACATGGGTGGCCACATGCATTTCAATGGCACAAATGATTACAAGGACGCATCCGGCAATTATTTCGTCAATGTACAGTCACCCTCACTGGCTGTATTTGGTGCAGCCTACAAGATCGTCAAATACAAGGACCAGGATACTGTCGATATCGAAACCGTGTCTCTCAACAACGTGGCACGCTACAACGAACTCTTCAAGTATTACCAGACCGAGTACGACTATCTGCAAAACAGCAGCCTTGCCGCTGATGTGAGCAAACGCTGGAGCAAAGACATACTCGCCACCAAATCCTATGGCGAATTTACCCGCTTCTATTTTGGTGAACTGTCACGCCTGCGCTTCATGGATGAATACTGGCCTTGCGAAATGAAAGAAGCCGCCACCAGCCTCGACGCCAAGCAGATGCTAATCCTGTCGCAATTGCAAACCCAGGTCACGTTCGCGCAATTGAAAGACATACCCGGCGTCTTGCCCCTGACTGCCGCCTGCATGTCCAAAGGCAGTGTCAGTGGCACGCCTGCCTCAGCCAGCCAATTGACCGCCGACTGGACAGTAGCCACCAACAAAGCCACACAACTCGCCACTGCTGCCGGTTATAAGCTGGATGATTTCGCCAAGATCAGCGCCTATGAATTTTATGGCGACTTCCACCGCACCGTCTATGCAGGCGAACTCGCCTTGCGCGACATGGGCACAGACAGGGTAAAGCAATACAAAGTCCTGATGAACGCCTTCCCGGCCAGCCCAGCTGCCATCAGCATGCTTGACGGCAAACCCTCAGACCAAAATGCGGTCAACGTGCTTTTCCAAAACCAGTTCAAACAAGTCTTCAGCATCCTCAAAGGATTGGGCTCAGGCAAACCCAGCGACCGTTTCACCGTCAATTTCAAAACCCAGACGTTGACGAATACTAATACCAGCTCTGCAAGTTTTAATTAAAGTTATCAAATCAGCTTATTCCCGTTTGCCTTTGGGTGGACGGGAATGATTTTTATGAATAATGAATTTACCATTCCTCTGAAATAAATTGATCAACTCTTTCATCTGAAAGCCCCATAGTCAACCAACCTGCTACAGGTTTCGCTGCCTTTAAAGACATGCCAAATGCGGCTCTGAAATATTTAATGAAATACAGTCCAGAAAGTTCTGGAAGTTCATTTTTCAAATACTTTAGCAAGGCAGACGGCGGTTGCCCCAGAGATTTTAGTCTTCGTAATTCGTCCACTATTCTTTCGTCTGGTATATATGGAGGTGTTTGCATAAGATTTTTTTCATAAAAGCTGAAGTATATTGACATGGCGTCTGTAGATCACGCATTGGATTTAAGCAAAATCCCGACAATCAATTTCCTTATTTTTGCCCTTAACTTGTGTTCGTCCAACTCATAGCTTTCACGATCTGCATCTGGATTGTACATATCAGCCAGACAAAAAGTGCTCGATAATACTTCGCTCAATTGCGGATTATCAGAAAGTGCGAGTCCACTGGCTCCCTCCTTTCTCCATCGTTTAATGAATTCATCAGCAAAAACTTCTGCATTCGACTCCGTCGCAAGGAATTCCTCAACAAACCTCAAAAGCTTCTCGCTCATGCGAGTGCCCCTTCTTTAAAAAAATCTCAAAATTATTGCGCCAGCGTGCACACGATAAGTGCAACAAATCGCAGTTGCTCGCTTATTGACTCCCAACCGCATCCTCCAGCAAGGTCATGCTTTTTGCGACCTTGCCTTTCTTGGAGCTGAGTATGACCTTACGATCGCGTTTCTCGTCATACTGATAGCTTTCACTGATTTGCTGGCCAGTCAGCAAGTTGGTGCTGACGGTAGAACCCTTGCCCACCATGCCATCTGCCTCCTCTTCATCTATCCCTATCATTTGCAAACGCTGGCTGGCAGCATCCAGGCGAAAGCGCCAGGTATAGACTGAGTATTCACGCGAACCGCTGTACTGGCTAACGACCAGTACGCCGTTTTTGACGGCGACGTTAACACCATCCTTGACGCCACCACAACCTTGGCATTGCAGCAGCTTGCTATTGCTGCCCAATACACTGTAGCCCTTGCCTGCATTCGCCTGCAGCACGATCAAGCCACGCTGTCTGTCGTCAGTAGCACCCTTGCCCTCTACCAGCACGGCGGCAATATCGGCCAGACCATCGCCATTAAGGTCACCGCTGACCTGGCTTTCCACCATCCAGCCAGGCGGCACAAAATCACGCAGTGCCGGTGCCGTGGCAGGCATTTTCTTGCCGAAAGGCAGGCTTTGCTGCGCCTGGCTGTTGCTGTGTAGCACCGCAGCCAGTAACAGGGCAGTGAATTGGATAGAGCTGGCAAGCTTCATGGATGTTGATCTTTCAAATACGAGGGATGCATCTGATATCGATGCGGCCCGGTAAGGTTTGATACATGGGTGGATATGGGTACGGACATGATACTTGATTTGTCATTCTACCCAGCCCATACACGCCCTCCTGGAAAACAAAGATTTCTTTGCAATGTGCGGTAGCACGCAGAATTAAAGAATGCTTTCGCCTACACTGATGTCAGTGACAAGATAAATTGCAGGCTTTTGACAGTGCACTTACACCTGTCATGCAGCCGCATATTCAGCATCTTTACTATCTTATTTACTATCTTAATGAGGTCATGCCATGAACCACGATCAAACAGCAATCAACAATACCCGTAACCAGCACGCCGCAAAAAAAACAGCAGGCCTGATTGCCGCCGTCATTTCATCCCTGCTGCTGGTCAATGTGAGCACGGCAGCCGATCGCCAGGATACCAATGCCAACGCCCGCGCACGCTACGAAAATGAGAAAAGTATCTGCAACAACGGACAATCCAATCAATCAAGAGAAACCTGCCTGCGCGAAGCCGGCGCAGCGAAACAGCAAGCCCAGTTAGGCACGCTGACCACAGCAAGCGAAGACCAGCTCCAGCGCAACCGCGAACTCCGCTGCAACGCCCTCCCACCAACAGACCGTGAATATTGCCTGCAACGCATGCGCGGTGAAGGCACCCAGTCCGGCAGCGCCCAAAGCGGCGGTATCTCGCGTGAACTGGTTGTGCCGGTTAAGCCAGGGCAATGAAGTTTTAATTAACTAAACTAAAAAGACAATATCTAACCACATCCGCCTACTCTTAGTAAGCGGATGTGGTTTTTATTTGATCATATATGTCCGCTCTTCATAATTCCTCGCTTTTTACTGCATGCATTCCTTGAAGTAACATTATTCACTCCCCCTCCCCCTTGAATCGACCTGATATTTCCTCGATGCATTTTCAGTGCTCAGCTTGATTTGAATCAATACGATGTGCAATCTACATAAGAAATTGCAAAATAGAATTGCAAAATAAATATTTATTATGTAGCATAAATCAATAAATATTGAAGCGTAAAATGAGTATTGAATGACTTCACAACTTTCTGACAATGATATTGAAGCGGAGTTGAGTTATGCTTATTTGCATGCTGTAGCTTCCATTGCGGGGGCTGATTGCAAATCAATGTCGCGCCTGTCTGACAACAGAGGTCTTGATGCTCAATTGACTGCTTGGGGTCCGTTCCCCGGAGGCGGTGATCGTCTTGAGGTTGATTTGAAAATTCAACTTAAAGCTACGGTGTCCGCGCCCAATGATATTGGGAGCCATTTTTCATATCACTTAAAGGATATCAAACGGTACAATGACTTGCGACAGAAAGCATATTCAGTACCGAGAGTATTAGTTGTGCTCTATCTGCCAAAGAAAAAAACAGATTGGCTTCTCGCTTCAGAAAATGATTTAAGCCTCAAAAAATGTGCCTATTGGGTCAGCTTAGTAGGAGCAAAAGAATCTTCAAATAAATCAGGGATAACTGTCTATTTGCCCAAAGAGCAAATATTGACCCCGGAAACACTTTCCTCCCTCTTCACCAGTTTGTCACACGGAATCTGCCCAGAATATATCGACCCAAGGCAAGAGCCATGAGAGTTGCACCCATTCAAGTTGTTTCATTTTTGCAGAAAAGAGGGTGGCAGACAGGGTCAATTGCTTCCCTTTCTAAAACATTAGTATTTACGCATCCCCTTTTTAAGGGGCGCCAACTTTTTTTACCAGAACATGAAGACGCTTTAGATTATGAAGATGCCTTAAATCTCCTAGTCGATAAATTAGCATCTATTGAACGCACAAATTTTTTTGCAATCCAAAATGAACTGGAATTAACAAGTTCTGATACTGAAATTAAGTCCTCTGACAGAATCTCATTACGGATTTTAAAAACAGTCGATCATTCCGAAACTATTCCATTATCCCTTGCAAATGCTGTAATCAATGGATCAGAGATAATGCTATTGTCCGGTAGCTGTACTGCCGAAAACCCGCAGCATTATTTCAGAAGAATTGACAATAAAATCTCAAATGAAATATATAACCGCACGGTATTTAACCATACACAGCGTGGAAGCTTCGTAATGTCAATCTCGTGCTCTTTGGCAGGAGTAGGAGAACAATTAGGGCTAGCTCTGGCAGAAGAACCCAATGAATGGACCAAAAGTAGAAAGGCATTTGTTGCCATTTACCGTGGTGTGCAAGAAATATCACATGCAATTAGTACGAATCAAGTTCAGAGCTTTGCGTACGAGCTATTAAATTCTGCTACTCCAACTGTGTCTTCAAATTTTTGCGAAGCATTAGCAAATATTGTCGAGAAAGATACTGGAAGCGGCATGAAATTTGATTTTAACTGGTCACCTTACGCTGCACTCCCTTCAGACATTCAAACAGGTAAATCTATATTTATCGATTCAAATATGTCTAACGACCTTTATACAATATCTGAAATACTAAAACCAAAGCCAGCCGAATTGACCGACATATTTATCGGAACCGTTGAAGCCCTAAGCGGAGATGTTACTAATACAGGAGAACGTGAAGGTGCCGTAGAGTTCTCCATCTTATTGAAAGATGGTCAAAAAATTCGGGCATCTGCCGATTTAACCACTGAACAATACAAAGTGGCTGATCAAGCTCATATTGGAGGAGCCCAGTACGTCTCAATCGAAGGGAAACTAATTTCTCGCCCGCGAGTCTGGCAATTTGAATTTATTAAATCATTCAAATTGGGATTGCCTTAAAAAGTAAATGCAACATCCCCTTCTAGTTATGGGCTTATGCATAAAATGTACAAAAACTCTCGGATTCCAACAAATAAAAAGTTTCAAATTTTTAAACGGAAACTCTTTGAGTGATGTTCTTTAGTTTTAAGCGGATACAAGTAAATGTCTAAATTCTGCCAGAAAATCTTACGTCTATTGAAATTAAAAAAGGAGAAACAATTGAACGCGAATACAAATCAATGGGATATTCTTCTCAACACAACGAGGAGAAAAAATCAAGCCGAAGGAAAGCCACGTACTCCTGTTCCTTCAGAGGCTAGAACTGAAATTGAGCGTGACTATGACAGAATTTTATTCTCAACCCCTGTAAGACGATTGGCAGACAAGACTCAAGTTTTTCCACTGGACAAAAATGACAGTGTTCGAACACGTCTAACGCATTCACATGAGGTCTCAAATTTAGCCAGAAGCATTGGGACAACACTCGCATTCGACAAGGAAATTGCTGGAAACCAAAAACATTTTTTTAGAAACATTCCTTCACTATTGGCGTCAATCGGCTTAGTTCATGATCTTGGCAATCCTCCATTTGGGCATCAGGGAGAAGCCGCAATTCAAAGTTGGTTCAAAGATAACGAGAACGCCGTATTAAATCGAGACTCTGACGGTCTATCATTACAACAAAAATTGGACTTCCTAAAATTTGAAGGAAATGCCCAAGGGTTCAGATTGGTTACACGGCTACAATTACTCAACGATAGTTATGGCCTGAATTTAACTTATGCAACGCTGTCAGCGATGATGAAATATCCTATTAGCTCAGATAAAACTGATAGCGATGGTGCCGCCGCATGCAAGAAGCATGGCTTCTTTTATTCTGAACAAAGTATCGCTGAAGAAGTGCAAAAAAGCACGGGCTTGGAAATTGGCAAGAGGCATCCGCTAGCGTACGTAATGGAAGCATGTGATGACATAGCCTATGTCGTACTAGATGCGGAAGACGCAATAAAAAAAGGGCTGGCTTCATTTTCAGACTTAATTTCCTATTTAAAGCATCATGCCAACGGCGATGAAATAGTACTTTCAGTAACTAGTGATAGCTTGGATAGACACGGGAAGTTCAGAGAACAACAACCCAATCTTTCTCCCTCGGAGTTAAACGACGTGTCAATGCAATTATTTCGAGTCTATTCAATTAGTAAAATGATTCAAGGTGCAACTACCGCATTCATAGAAAACAAGGATACTTTTATAAATGGCTCTCAAACAAAAACATTGATGAAGATGAGTAACGGTGAAACTTTAAGGAAGTTACTCAAAGATTTCAGCATTAAGCATGCATACAATCATCGAACGGTCCTAGAATTAGAACTAGAAGGTTACAATGTTATAAGGTTATTAATGGATATTTTTTGGTTAGCTATATCTGACATTGAAGACCCATCGAAACCAAGTTCAAAACGGCGCCATCCGTTCACAAGATATGTATATGGTAGAATTTCAGAAAACTATAGAAGAATTTATGAAGATACGACTACAGTTACATCTGATAGATACCGGGAATGCTTGTTATTAACTGACATGATCTCTGGGATGACGGATTCGTTTGCATTAAATCTATGCAAAGAACTTTCTCCACTCTACCGACAATTTAAATTAGATCGCACAGATCCAAGATAACTCGTGCAAAACTTAACAAAATTAAAAAACAATGTTTGTACCTATCTAGATTATCAATCTAGAGATCGCTTGCTGCTTTCCCAAACTTTGAATACCTTAGTGCATTGCATCCCAAATACAGTAATTTTCGGTGGTATGTTAAGAGAATTCGCTTTGGGTAATTGTAGGCATTTTTCATCGGATATTGATATTGTGTCACTCGCTAGTAGGAAAGAGCTTTATGACATCATTAAGCATTTCTCTCCGAAACAAAATAAATTCGGCGGGTATCGCTTCTTTTCTGGAAAACAATTATTTGACTTATGGGCATTTGAAGACACATGGGCTTTTCGTGAAGGTTTGATCCAAGCGACAGAGCTAGGTGATATTTTCAAGACTACCTTTTTTAATCTCGATGCGGCAGCCTTTCATTTGTCAGATAGAGAATTTTTACATTCTAAAGACTATAGTTCTGCGCTAAAAAATAGACTTCTTGACATAAATTTAGAAGAAAATCCTGCGCCAACTCAAATGGCACGAAGAGCCGTAAAAATGTCGATAGAAAATAACCTCCATATCACATCGCGCTTAGGTGTTTATATACTCAAAAATCACGATGGGATGGCTGCGAATCAATTTAGCAGGGCTTATATTTCATCTTTAAAAACTCACGTCGAGACAAATTATTTAGAAAATTTCCAATTTAATCCACAGCGCTGCCTACTTTAGTAGTGACAACTGCATGTAAAACCGATTTTCACGCCAGTCCTCTTTAAAACGCAAGCAGACACTTTTCATCCAATCGAAGTGCATAGTTCGTGATACAAAGGCGTGGCCGCTAAATCAATGTAAAAGTAATGACAGATGTGCGGCATAGATCTTTAGTCGTCTCCTCAAAATGGCGACTGGAAACATTTTTATCCGGCCAACTAAATTGCAAACAGAGTTTATCACTGCAATCTACCTCCCCACCCCATCCCCCACAAACCCAATCACAGAAGCATTCGCCCAGTTAGCACAAACCTCTGCCTTGCCCGTTGCTTTGACACCGGTTGTCTTCAATTTAAGTTTGCTGATACCACGTATGTCCAGTTCTGGTTTGACGACTGCTGGTGCGGTGATGAGGCCGCTGTCGAATAATAGTTTGTCGTCGCCCCATACCTGGAATTGCAGGCCGCCGTTGTTGCGGCAGCTGTCGTCTATGCCTACGTCGGCGCGGAAGGTTTGCCAGTCGCCTTTTAGCTGGTAATCGATTTCGCTGTTGCCAGCGACACCAAGTCCTTTGCGGAAGAGCAGGCCATTCATTTTCATATTACTTTGCATGCTGCTTTGTGCACCGACCGCGCCTTTGACTGGCTTGGCGCTTCCAGTGCTATAAGCCTGGTCTTTGGCGTAGTTGGCCTTGCTGCTTGTGCCAGCATTTGCGACAGCATCCGACAAATAAGTTTGCAGCCTGGCTTTGTCTGGTGCTGGTTTTTCGAGGATGCTGAATTCTGAAATCGTGATCGGGCTGACGACAACGGGGTTGAAAGCGTTGTAGGCTTTGGCTGGTTTGGCTTCACCTGTGCTGGTCAGTACCATGGGGTCTTGGGCGTCGCCGTCGTCGTTCTGGTCATGCGTGCTGAGTACGCGGAAGCGGAACAGGCGGCCTGCTTTGGCGGCAAATTCTACTTTTTGTTTGCCCTCTTGCTTCTTGAGCTGGCCGGTGTAGATGGGTTTGCCCCATTCGCCATTGGTGTCGGCTAGGTAGATTTCAAAGTCTTTGACCTGGCCGTATTGCCAGTTTTTTTCATTGCGTGGGGCGATTTCAAAACCGCTGATCATGCGGCGCTCGCCAAGGGCGAGGCTGAATTCGTGGGCGCCGGTTTTTTGCGACTGGTCTCGCACGGTGCGGAACCAGGTGCCGGGTTTGCCGTCGAAGGCGTTTTCCAGCGGGTGGCCGGGTTCTTCTGCCGGGCGGCTCAGGAAGATGAGGCTGTCTGCGGCGATGGCGTTACCGAGGTCTGGCGCTGACAGGTAGTCTGCTGTTGTCGCGAGTTGCCTGTTGGCGGTAACGGCCAGGTGGAACTGGTAAGCCTGGTCGATGGGAAGTTTGGCAGTCTTGATATGGACGGTGCCGTATTTTTCTGCGGCGTCAAAATACCAGCCGCTGCTGGCTTTGTCGTAATCTGCGCGCTTGCTGTATGTCTGCAGGTTTTGTTCGCCAAAGTGCACTGCATCTGGTTGTACACGGGTGTGCACTTGCAGTTGCAGGGTGCGCTGCTGTTCCATGCCTTCATAACTGCCTTTAACTGCGCCTACGCTGATGCTGATGTCACCCGCGCGGTTTTCTGGTGCATCAACAGTGAAAGTTTGCAGACTGGATTTACCGCTCTGGTACTGGCGGCTTTCGCCATCGTCTTCATACATGGTGAAGCTGGATTTGCCGTGCGGGTAAATGTCCAGCGTCAGCACGTCTTTGGGTATCTGGCCATCGTACAGGGCGACCGGGTACATGGGCAAAATCGCGCCAGCGCGTACCATGACGGGCAGTTTGTCCAACGTGACTTGCTGGTCTATGACTTTGCCTTTGGCGTCTGCTGTGACGACACGACCATCCCAATAATCTATCCACTGGCCTTGCGGCAGGTAGATACCTTTGCGCCAGCCCTTGCTGGCTGCCTGACTGCGATACACAGGTGCAACCAGAAAGTCTTTGCCGAGCATGAACTGGTATTTGTAGTTCTCGTTATTGGCATTGGTATCTTGCGGATAATCCCACATCAGGCCGCGCACAATGGGTGCGCCGCTTTGCTCTGCCTCATGCGCATAGGTGTACATATAGGGCATGAGGCGCATCTTGAGTTTGAGGTAATCGCGGTTGATGCTGCGGTAGGGTTCGTCAAACCACCAGGGGTGTTTGCGTTCTGATTTTGACCAGCCTGACATACCCATGAGTACGGGTGTAAAAGTCTTCCATTGCAGGTCACGTGTGAAGGTCTCGGGGCTGCCGCCAAAGATGCCATCGACATCGCCAGTGGCATAGGCCTGGCCGGACAAACCTGAGCCTATCAGCGTGGGGATGTGCCAGCGTATATAGTCCCAGCTACCGGACTGGTCACCTGTCCAGGTGACGGCATAGCGTTGCGTGCCTGCCCAGCCCATGACAGTCCAGACAAAGGGACGTGCGTTTGAATTATCGAGTATGCCTTGTGCTGCGGCCATATTGGCATCGAGTGAGAACTGGTAGCCCTTGCCTGTCCAGGCAACATCAAGCTTTTGCGCGCGCGTGCCTGCGGTGCCGACTTCCCATGCGATTTTATCGACGCCGTTTTCTGTCCACAGGCCAGTGCGGAAGCCATGTTTTTTTAATCCAGCGACGACCTCGGGCAAATTGGTATAGCCGCAGCCATAGCCGTCGTTAGGCAGTATCCAGCCGCCGGGCATGTCGTGTTCGCGGTATTTGGCGGCAACGCTTGCTACTACGTCCGGCGTCTTGCCTGCGGGGCCGTCACTCCAGCCTGCGGGCACGGTACCGGGCTTTTTGCTGTTGTCACCATCGTTGTAGCAATCGGCATCACCGTACTCATAGGCCCAGCGTGGCAAGAGTTTGGCGCGGCCTGTGAGTTCAGTGTAACTTGCCAGCACGTCCTTGATGCTGTCGCCGACGAAGTAATAGGCATCGAAGCGTTTTTCCTGGTGGCTGGTGCTGAGGTAATCATTCGAGCGAAAATCATAGCTGCCGTTGCTCCAGGTATTGCGCAAGACGCCATAGCCTTTGCTGCTCATGTAGAACGGTGCGGGGCTGGGTCTGTCGCCCTCCTCCCAACCACCTGAATAAGATACCTCAAGCTGCTTGCCCTTGAAGGCATAGCTGCCATTTTGCAGGCCACCGCCAAAGAAGGCTTCATCGGGTGTGCTGGAGAGTGTCTGGAAGCTGGCCTTGTCACCCAGTTCCAGCGGCTGTTTCTCTTCCCATAGCAGGGTTTTATTATCGGCCTTGTAGAGCGCCAGGCGCACAGGCGAGCGGTAGATGCGCAAGGCCATGGCAGATGTCTGCACCAGTTGATAACCATCGGGCGCAGTGACGCTGACCGGGAAATCCGCATAGTCTTTTTTGAGCACGATAGGCGCTGCCTTGTCACCGGCATCCAGCAACTGCCCCTTGCTACCCACCCAGACACGGAACATATCTGGCTTCAACAATCTGATACGGACGATGCTGCCTTCATCCGTCGTGAACTCTATCTGGCGTTGCGCACTGACAGACAGGTTGCGCATATTGCCCAGGGGTGCGGCATGGCTGGTCGATGGTGAAGATGCCAGCAGGCTGGAGATAAATGTGGAAACCAAGCCTGCGATAAGGATCTTGCGCAATGGTGGGTGCATGGTGGCGTCAGGGGTAAATTCGGTATCAGGTGAATGGCGATCCAGGGTAGGATCAAGGCAAACTGGCGTTAATATATTTAAAGTATTTTCCCACATGAGGCAGGCAGGGCTCAAGCCTTGTTTAAGCACCTGCTTGAAACATGCTCCCTGCATCTGCATCAAGCGACAAGTATTACGCAGCAACGCAGCACATGCAGTGCATACAGCAGTGACGAACAAGAGCAGTGCTCTGCTCAAAAGCCTGACTCACGCGAAAGTTAAATAATGTAAAATGGCAATCAGATTTGAATTCTCCCGCATGGATAGAGAAATGCGGGGGCATCAAGCAATGTCACCATACTTAATTATTCTGAACATGAAAATTTTCACTGTCCTGTCGTTTTCTTTTTGCGCACTTGGTGCCTTTGGTACCGCCCAGGCCCAGGATATCTGGCCGGGCCAGATTGAACTGAACAAGAGCGCCCAAACCGGATTTGAAAAATACAAGGGGGACAAAACCAAGAAAGCCTTTGCCGTGTCTGCTGACGGCTCCTGGGGAACAGGTTTTGGTTTTAATAACGACGTCCTGGCCATACGATCGGCGCTGTCAAAGTGTCAGCGCCATACTAAGCTCAACTGCAAACTCTATGACCTTGATGATGAGGCCTTCCAGGACAAGTATGCACTTTTTCTGACAGAGTCTGAGCGTGCGATAAAAAACCTCAAGGTCCAGAATGGTTATCAGGATTTTGAAAATGCCGATTGGTTTTTACCCCCGGTAAAGCATTTGCGCCCTGGCAGTGAAGGCTTCCACTATGCCACGCCCACCAGCATAGAAGGTATAAAGAACATCAGCACCCCAGAGCTGGCAGAAAAGCTGGCTAAAAAACAGATCAGCGTGATCGACGCGCTGGGTATAGACAATAGCGGCATGACCTTGCCGTTTGCCATCTCGCTTGACGGTGCTGCCAATCTTGCAGACGACCCTGAAGCTGCCTTCAATAAAAATCTGGATGCAGATTTGCGTGCGGTCATGAAGAAAAACTTTCCGCAAAAAGAAGCTGCCATCGCGGTATTTTGTGTTTCTGAAGAATGCTGGATGAGTGTCAATACCCTGGTGCGACTCAAAGACATGGGCTACTCCAACCTGTACTGGTATCGCGGCGGCATCGCTGCATGGCAAGCAGCAAAATTGCCAGTGGTGAAAGCCGTACCGCTATTGACAGTGATGCGCTAGACGTCAGCAACACCACAAAAAAGCCAGGTCCATCGGATGACGGCCCTGTTTATTTTACGGTAGCTGCGCAGTGATGGTGGCTGCGCAAGGAATACATCGCCCCTATTGCAACCAGGACTTCAAAGGTTGCTGCGCATAAGCCTGCATTTTCTCACCAACAAAAATCTGTGGTGATGAGGGATCAAATTTCGCTGCCTTCTCACGCTCTGTCACCAGCTCTTTGGTATGTTCAAACACTTGCATCAGGTTTTGCCCGGCGTCCAGTTTGCTACCAAACAGGGCATCAACGAAAAAGGTATTGTGCGCCAATGGCTGGCAGCCATAAGACACCTTGTCTTGTGCCGACGCAGTCACAATAATGCGGTTCGGTGCTTTCAATTGCGAGATCAGGGAACCGGAATAGCAGGAAGAAATGATCAGCACAGTCGGGAATTTTTCCAGAGGTGCCAGTGCCGTTTTGAGATAACGCGTCCAAATGGGCGCCGTGGGCTTATTGCCTATTTCAACCGCAACCAGATCGGTATAGCCATGGCTGCTGAGCAGAATAGTCACCACATCCCCTTCCCTGGCCTGGCTGGCAATATCCCTGGCAGTCTGGTCCAGACTGCCGAGATGAGCAAAGGGAGCGTCAAGTTTGTCCTGATGCGGGTCATTATTGAAGCTATAGCTAATCAGTTCAGGATTGATTTCTTCCAGCCTCTGTTTGGCCAGTTGCACATCCCCCAGAAAAGCCCTGGAACCTGAATGCAAACCAAATCCGGCGTACCAGACCCGGTGATGGTCTATGGTTTTCGCCTTCTCCTGATTACTGAGCCTTTGCAGCGCCATCAATTGATCACTCATCTCACGCGCCTTGTCCTGGCCGGGGTTCAGATAAGTAACAACTGGCTTGGTCGCGCAGGCAGACAAAAGCGCCAGCAAACCAGTCATCCACAGGGAAGAGGAAAGTTTCTTCATGTATTTCTGCACACTTCTTTAAGCGATAAAGCTGGCTATCATAACATTTGTTAAAAAATGTGTCATGATCAAGTGCGAGATTTCAAAAGTGCTTCATTCACGAATCTCAATTTGAATCAAAGCTTCGCCCAAAGTACGCAAGAATAAACTCGATATTTCTTTGCAATTTAGCTGTAAAAGAGATTTTGATTTTTGCCTTGCATTCACTGTCAAATCATTGTTGATCGGACTAATCAACACCATGATTTCAATCAGCTCACCATTGGGCAAGTTCACTTCACGCCAGCCAAATTTTTTTGCTTCAGAAATAGTGATCGTGCCCCAGTCGACGTCATAGGAACAAGCAATGGCAAAATCAAGGACAGGATCCATATCTTCTGTTACTGGATTGACGTAGCCTATATATACCCTTTGACGAGTGAGGCGCTTGTTGCTATTTTCTGCCTCGGCCCGCATCAAGTCCCTCACCTCCATCAAGGCAAACCCCAAGAGATTGAGCCCCTTCCAATGACGAGGATTGCTCAAGCCAGGATCATTTATCCCC
The DNA here is from genome assembly GCF_049340245.1 of Undibacterium sp. TC4M20W. Lineage (NCBI taxonomy): Bacteria > Pseudomonadati > Pseudomonadota > Betaproteobacteria > Burkholderiales > Oxalobacteraceae > Undibacterium > Undibacterium sp. TC4M20W. The sequence continues at coordinate 1,403 of NZ_JBMPPI010000038.1, read as the reverse complement.
AAGCCTATTCCCCAAATCCTGTCCTTGGCGCTTGCCTCAACCAGCACGAGCGCGTTGGTCGATAAGATGTATTCTTTTAGTTTTGCATTTTGTGCGAATTTTGCATAGTTTCCTGCTACAACCAGCGCATAACGATGCTGCACCCAGAGCTCATCATCGTAGGCTTTGACACGACGGCCAATTGACTTTGCCTCAGCAGGCGTGGCAGATTCAAGAATTTCTTGCAGCGCATCTGCATCACCAAATAAGCGCGCTTTTGCTGCCATCATGTAGTGCTCGGCAGTTTTATATAAGATACCTTCCACTTCAAAAGAAGATGCATACCATTGACTTAAACATGTCTCGCTGACTGCACTTCCCTTTTTTTGACGGTGTCCCATAAAAAAGAGGTATTCAATGGAGTCTCCTTGATTTATGCGTTCGATTAAATCAGCCAGTTTTTTTATTTTATTCATTTTCTATTGTATGAACGAGCACAGGATGGGCAGCAGCGTGGTGTAAAAATTATTGATATGACTCACGTTGAAGTCCAATAGCTATACCTTTTTTGATTTTAGCTCTTTCCTTTGCACCAGGTTGATAAGCACTTTTCTCCAGGTAAAACTGATATGTCTCTAATGAGACTATCTCGTTAAACCAGGGCACGGCATTCTCATCGACCAATTTGAGGATATTTTCAAGGCTTTGCGTAACTTCATCTTCAGTGGCAACATCAAAATTTACACCACTGCGCATAATTTCTGGAAATTCCTCGGACAAAGTTCCTCCAATTGAGCATGTTTTAAATGGGAACTCAACAAACTCGCCAGTGACAGGATCATCTATCCAGGGGCACATGACTGTGACAAAAATTCGGAGAGAGCTACCGCTACCAATTATCTCTCCCCAAAGCACATCAAAAAATGGCCCACGCTTTCGCCAGAAATAGAAGGTCTTTTCTATGGCAAACCCCCGCCTGCGCATTTTATTGTTGAACGACTGATTGGTTAATTTATCCAGTTGCGTAAGAGTAGTCATGGCCTGTCTGTAATTTGAAAGAATTTGTACATCAATTGCGAATACTCTACAAATTGGCCGGACGCAAGCGACATCTTAAGCATATCAATCAACGCCAGGCTAATCGTATGAAACGCTACCATCCCAGGCCCTACCAGGGATTCTTCTTCATCGCCTGACAATAATCACTGTTTCGCTGGCAGACCAAAACCATCAGGCAGGCGGGCAACGACCTGACCTGTCGCCGGGGAATAGAAAATCACACCCTCGATAGTTGTACTTAAGGAACATCTGATTAAGTTCTAATTTCCATCAATTACAAAATCATGTTCCAGTCAAAGCATAAAACGTGCTGCTGAACATGATTTTCATCAAGAATTGGGGAGTTGTATCCCCAACTTCTTCAG
>NZ_JBMPPI010000037.1:0-49998 GCF_049340245.1 Undibacterium sp. TC4M20W | reverse complement strand
ACTCGCTAAACCGTTGCAAACTATTCACAGCAACCAGATCTTTCCGCAGCTTTTACTTCTCCGCTCAATTTCCAGTCTTGCTTCTCTTCTCGCCCGCTCTTCAGCGGGAGGCGAACTATAGCAAACTTCCTCACCCCTTTGCAAGACCTCAGCGTAAATTATTTAGGGAATTGTTGGAGGATGCTGATTTTATAGGGGGAGCAGTGTGCTACTTCTTAGTGCTTATAGGGTCAAGGCTATGTCTGTATGTATATATAGGAAATAGGGGAACGGTGCGCACGGCGCACCCTACTGCCCCTGGTGTTTGGCGTATGCCCTGGTTACCAGCTTCGCCGTTCATCACCGGACGACGCTGGGCTCCTGCCTGCGCAGGAGCGACGAGTTCGGGGGGCTATCTATATAGTGCTGATTTCGCTGATCGACCGGAACCCATCCCCATCCCTGCCATCCACTGCGCCGCTCATAGGCGGCTGAGATTCTGTCGGCACAAAGCAGGCTTTGTGAAACCCCGACGCCATCCCCTTGAAGGGGAAGGAGTTTCATGGCTCTGCGACATCCTCGCTTTGTTTCGTGAAGTGAGACGGCTTTATCCAAGCAAATAGCTCTCTATATATGTATCCACCAAAAACAAAATCTGCAAAGGCAAACATTCAGAATGCCTGATTGATTATTTGCAGAGAAATCAAGTAAGGTTAGGTTTTTCTCACTTTTAATTATTCTCATGTCTGCGAATTCAGAAGGTTCTACCAAGGCGATTTTTTATGCGCTGGGTGCCAATGGCGGTATTGCCCTGGCTAAGTTTGGCGCGGCTATCTTCACATCCTCGGGGGCCATGCTCGCAGAGGCGATCCATTCGACAGCAGATTGCATTAACCAAGTGTTCTTACTGGTGGGTTTGAAGGAGGCCAAGCGGGCACCGGATGCATCTCACCCCATGGGCTATGGGCGGGTGGTTTATTTCTGGGCCATGATGGTGGCTTTGTTGTTGTTCTTTTTAGGTGGTGCGTTTTCTGTCCTGGAAGGCGTGGAACGCCTGAAACATCCTGAGCCACTGAAGAACCCTATTGTTGCGCTGGTGGTGCTGGGTATTTCTGTCGCCCTCGAAGCATTTTCACTGTATGGGGCGATGCTGGAGATACGCAAGATAGCTGGTGGCAAGTCTTTCTTTCGCTGGTTCCGTGAAACCCGTCAGTCTGAATTGATGGTGGTGGCGGGTGAAGATATCGCTGCCCTGGCTGGTTTGGCGGTGGCCTTTGTTGCGGTGGTGCTTTCGGTCGTAACTGGCAACCCGATCTGGGATGCGATAGGTTCTATCGTCGTGGGTGTACTCTTGATGGCGGTGGCATTCTTTGTCATCAGGGAAGTCAAGGCCATGATTACCGGTGAGTCTGCTGCACCAGAAGTCAATGATGCGATTCGTGCCCATATAGAGAGCCACCCGCATGTTGATCACGTCATCAATCTGATTACCTTGCAATGGGGTGAACAGCTGATGATCGCCGTACAGGCAAAAATGCGCCCTCAGGGCTCTGACCAGGCGCTGATTACTGCCATCAATGAAGTGGAAGACGGCATACAAAGCAACTGGCCACAGGCGAAGTGGTGCTTCTTTGAGCCGGATATCGATAGTACCGACGACTAAGCAGACGTATCAGTATTAAATGTGCGGGTCTTATACCCGCACATTATCAACTTCATCAGCAGACCTGAGCAGTGTGCGGATGGCGCGTTCAAACAGAGGCTCATCTTCAACAAAACGCAGTCTGGCCGTGTCCAGCAACTGGCACAGCACGCGTATGCTGAGTACCGCAGGGAAGTCGTCCCCTTTGAGACTCAGCACAACATACATCAGATTCGGATCTACCCAGCGCAAGCAGGCTTTGGCATTGAGCTTCTCGGTTTTGATATCGACCAGAGCACCGCAGACTATGCGCTCAAGATAGGCTGGATTGAGTTCAGGCTCAGTTGGTGCATCAGCAACAATCGCCGTTTCAGCAGGCAGCTCAGGCCTCTTCACTTCCTTGTCCAGCATCCTGGTATGCAAACCCAGTTCCGCGAACACGTCTTGCTGATAGATCTCCCTGGCGAATTCATAATGATGAACTTCGGAATGTTCTATCGTATCTGGTTGATTGGTAAATTGTTCGAAGCGTTCATGCATGGCAGGCAGGCTCAGGCCTTGCGGTTTTTTGCTGTCTGCTGCCGGGCGCAGGGCCTGGGCATGGGCTTCTGCCAGCCAGTTCAATAGTTTTTGTTGCCTGGATTTTTCCAGTTCCATCAAGTCCATGCCATGACGCAGTGTACCCACCATGGTTGGCAGCATGGACGAGAGCAGGTTGCGGTCGTCGTTATCGAGTTTGGGGAAAACACTCCATAACAAGTCCGGTACCAACAGGCGATAACGCCTGGCCAGCAGGGCATCGGTTCTTTCAGCAGCTTCTATCGCCCTGACCCATTCTTTCCTGAGGAAGCTGCGGAATGACATCTCCACATTCACTTTTGGCATGGCCTTGTTAATCGCCACAGCGATGCAGGCAAAGCGCATGAAACGGATCTCGGCTTCACCCAGGGCTTTTACGGTGCGGTGTATGTGCTGGTTATTGGTACGCAACTCACGGGAAATAAAGGTTTCAAACCTGTTCTGTATGCGTGAAAACAATTCTGGAACATCACTGTCATGCCGCATCAGTGTCTTGATGATGCGGGCAATTTCTTCTGTAACGTGGTTATCGACATCACCGATTTGCTGGGCACTATAGGCAATCGAGCAAATCCGGTTCAACAAAAGACGGGCCGGATGTTTGCCATCACTGAGCAGACTTTTTTCTTTCAGGGCCAGTTGCAGGATCAGGAACTGTAGGCGTCCCAGGCTGATACGTATATTAAAGGGCACCAGCTCATCACAGAGCATGACTTCAAACAGCATGGCAACCAGATCTATACACATCTGTTCTTCAGTATCCTTGGCCAGGCTGTACAAGGCATCTTTGTGTTCGCGTATCAGGTTACGGATTTCGCCCTTTTCATCCTTCATGGCCGTACTGTCAGGCACCATGACCTTGTGCATTTGCCCCAGGACTTTGGACAAACCCATGCTCATTTCTGGAGGTAGCGCTTGTGCTTCCACCCTTTGCTTCAACTGGCTTTCTATATTCTGCAGGTGCGAGGCGACCAGAGCGGCTGGTACTTGTATGAGGTCATTGCTACCCGGGCCTGCCGCAGCTGGCAAGCCTGAATGGGCAAATTGACCAGTTCGTGCCTGAGCACCTGCCTGGGCTGAACTGCTCTGGGGATTTTCTCTGGCAGTAAACGGAATAGCGCCTTCGCTATGTTTATCCCTGTGCTGGCTGACGGGAGAGGCTTCGCCAAAAGCCTGTCTCAGTACACCACCCAGTGCCCTGTCGCCACTCAGCCAGGCTGGCCCGGCATTGGCGGGAGGGCTGCCCGGCGATGGCATGTCAGCATAGGGGTTGGGTACTGCCGCCTGCATGGCGCCAGCATTTTGTGCAAGTACGGGAGTCGCAGCCGGCAGGGACAGCGGTTTGCCGCGCACGGTCTGGAATAATTGTTCAAGGCGCACGCCGGGGCTGGCCATGGATGTTTGTTGCGCCGCTGGGAATGCGCCCTGGTTTTGTACCTGGGCCTGTCCCTGCCCTGCCTGCGCACCAGGGAACACACCGGCCTGCATGGTGGAGTAAGCACCTTGCCCGCCGCCAGCTCCGGCACCGCCGGGGCCACTGGGACCACCACCACCACCGCCCGTACCACCATAGCCACCTTGCCCGCCAGCGGCCGGGCTGCGTGTCTGCAGTGATTCAGGTGCCTTGCTGATCTTGAGTGCCAGGCTGGCACTGATACCTTGGCGTTCGAGTGCAGAATTGGCCGCTTCATAGATACCAGCCATGGTAGAGGCAAAGGTTTCGCCGAGTTGCTCGATGAGGATGGCTTCGCTTTCTTGCGATAATTTCTGTTCTTCTACCGCCAGGAAAATACAGCGTGCCAGCAAATAAGGCCGGAAGGGATTTTCCCTTTCGCGTATGTCATCCTGCCCAAACAAGACCGCAATACGTATATTCAAATCCAGCAAGGCTTGTCCTGCCTTGTCGCGGAAATTCTGCGTCATTTCATTAAAGCGCAGTGTGGTCTCGAAGGTGGAAGAGTCTAGTAAAGCCAGTTCAGTCGCTTTGCCCAAGGCAGAGGCTGGCCTGAAGGTGCTGTAGGCGGTGGTAATACTGCGGTCCAGTAATTGCACCAGATGGACAGGCATGGCACGGGAAATAGCATCCCATTTTTCTGGCAGGATGGCACGTGCATTGACGATACGGCTTTTGTCAGCCGACGAGGTACCGTTGTAATTCGCCTTGGTCAGTAATGCTTCCAAAGCTTCGGGCAGAATGCCGGGTACTGCATGATTAAATGCATGAGTAAATTCAGCGCGAGCACTGGATAAAGACTCGTTTGCGGCCATGTGCACCCTATATCTAGAAAATCACCTTTTAACAATACGCGAAAATGACGGACTCTGCCAGTAAAGCGCCAGACATGGCGCTTTACTGGCAAAGTTTATCCTGATTCAGCAGGATAAATGATCAGGCTGCCTTCTTTTTCCTGACCACGGTTTTTTTGGCTGGCACTGCTTTGGCTGCAGTTGTTGCCTTGGCCCTGGTCGTCTTGGCTGCTGCAACTTCAGTCGTGGCTTCTGCATCAGGCTCAGCTTTGGCTTTGGATTTGCCAGCGGCAGGGGCTTTGGCCTTGCGCTCTTCAAATTCAAAACTGACTTTGCCGTCTTTGCCACGCACCAGGAAAGCCTTGAACGGGCGACGGGTACGTTGCGAAATAAAACCAGGCAACAAATCCGTTTTACCGTCATTGAGCAATTTACTCATTTGCTCAGGCAGTATCTCTTGTTGCAGGATAATGCGGCCACTACGGAAATCACAAGCCTTGGGCTTGGCCATGGTTTTTTCGCAGACATAGGCCAGGCCCATCTCATACACGCCATTCCCACATTTTGGACAAGGTCCAAGTAAAGTTTGTTCGGAAAAATCGACAGGTTCGCCATCTTCATCTTCATCAGGGTTCTTGCCAAAATCGAGTTCCATTTTGAAGTTGTTGCGATCAGCATCGGGCACAATTTTCAGCATCGCTGCAAATGGAAAACCTTTCTTGGAACGAAATCCTTGTAACGGGCCGATTTCACGTTTGGCCAGTAATTCTTCGACTTCAGCCAATTCAAACTGACGGCTACCTGGTGTCTTGCTCATCGAGAATTCGCACTTGGTGCAGGCGAAACGACGATAGTTCTCTTTGACCACGCCGCCACAGTTGGGGCATGGTGTATGCAGGGTCGCATAGTCACCAGGAATGGTGTCGTTGTCGTATTCCTTGGCGCGCTTGACGATGATCTGGGTCATCTGGGCAATTTCGCGCATGAATTCTTCGCGGCTGATCTTGCCTTTTTCCATTTGCGACAATTTATATTCCCACTCGCCGGTCAGTTCAGGTGATGTCAATTCATCTACACCCAAACCGCGCAACAAGGTCATCAACTGGAAGGCTTTGGCGGTAGGCATCATTTCTCGGCCTTCGCGCAGCAGATATTTCTCGTTCAGCAAACCCTCGATGATGGCGGCGCGGGTGGCTGGTGTGCCCAGGCCCTTGCCTGCCATGGCTTCACGCAGGTCACCGTCATCAACCAGTTTGCCTGCGCCTTCCATGGCGGACAACAATGTCGCCTCGCTATAACGGGCAGGTGGTTTGGTGACCAGCGCATTTGCAGTGATCTGGTCAGTCAGGACTTTTTCACCTTTGGCAACAGCAACCAGAGTGCCCTTGCTTTCGCCATCTACTTTTTCTTCCAGCGCATCCTTGCCATAAATGGCCAGCCAGCCAGCGGCGGTCATGACCTTGCCCTCAGTCTTGAACTGATGGCCGGATACTTCAGTAATACGGGTCGTCACCTGGAATTCTGCGGCCGGGAAGAACACTGCCAGGAAGCGGCGTGTCACCAGGTCATACAGTTTTTGCTCAGGCTCGGACAAATTCTTTGGTGCCAGACCGGTTGGGATGATCGCAAAGTGATCACTGATCTTGGTATTGTCAAAAATACGTTTGTTTGGTTTGAGCCAGTTATTTTTCAGAATCTGCGAAGCGAACTGATGATAATTATTGGTCTCTGAGATGGTGCTCAGAGTTTCTTTCACCGTAGGCAGATAATCTTCTGGCAAATGACGGGAATCAGTACGCGGGTAAGTCAGTACCTTGTGTTTTTCATACAAGGCCTGGGCCAGGCCCAGGGTATTCTTGGCTGAAAAACCGAAACGGGCATTGGCCTCGCGCTGCAAACTGGTCAGGTCAAACAGCGGTGGCGCGATTTGCGTCGCTGGTTTGGATTCTTCAGTGACATTGCCCTGACGGTTGCGGCAGGCAGCTACGATGGATTCGGCAGCAGCTTTACTCCACAGACGTTCTGCGCGCTTCTCAGGATCGTGTTCATCTTTCTTGAACTGGTGGTCTTGCCAGCGGCCTTCATAGATACCGGCGGCGCAGACGAATTCTGCCTTCACTTCCCAATAATCACGGGAAACGAATTTCTTGATCTTTTCTTCACGCTCGACCACGATGGACAAGGTTGGCGTCTGCACGCGGCCCACTGTCGTCAGGTAAAAGCCACCTTCCTTGGAATTGAAGGCCGTCATGGCGCGGGTACCATTGATACCGATCAGCCAGTCGGCCTCAGAGCGGCAACGCGCTGCATCGGCCAGAGGCATCATTTCTGCATCGCTGCGCAATTTCTGGAAACCGTCGCGTATCGCACCCGTGGTCATGGACTGCAGCCACAGACGGCTGACTGGCTGCTTGGCCTTGGCATTCTGGGCAATCAGACGGAAAATCAACTCACCTTCGCGGCCCGCGTCACATGCGTTAATCAGGCCGGTAACATCCTTGCGCTTGATCAGCTTGTTTAAGACCTTCAGGCGCGATTCGGTCTTGGCAATCGGGTTCAGGGCGAAATGCGGCGGTATCATCGGCAGATGAGTGAAACTCCATTTGCCACGCTTGACATCGTATTCTTCTGGAACGGTGATTTCGAGCAAATGGCCTACGGCAGACGACAATACATAATTGTCTGATTCAAAATAGTCATCATGCTTGGTGAAGCCACCCAGCGCTTTCGCTATGTCATTAGCGACAGAGGGTTTTTCGGCAATGATGAGCGTTTTTGTCATTTCGGGATTCTCGAATAGTGTAAAGCGTGGCTGCCAATGTCTAATAGGCAACATTTCGCAAAATAAGCGTAAGACTAACCTAAATTTGCGGGGAATGTTAAACGTGATAGACGAAAAACCGCAATCTAAGCGCGATTTTTGTCATAAAAATTCCATTTAGGAAATGATTAGTGCAAAAGCCTGCCTGTGTTGTCGTCATCTGACAACAATAATTCATCAAACATCAGCATGTCAGGCTCGGCGCCCTGGCTCCACAGCATCATCAAGACAATAATGCGCAGCTTATCCAGTGGCAGGGGTGACTCATTGACAACTAATGCCCTTTCAATCACGATTTCGCGTTGATTGGCATTAAGCAGCCCGGCAGATTCAAGAAATTGTATAAAACCCAGGGCTGGCGTACCCAGAGCCACAATTTCTTGCTCAGCATAAATCCTGAAACCCTTGGAGACTGGTACTGCCGTGGCTGGTTCTGCCGTATTCACAGCAAGACCCGTCAGCCAGTCCAATGCTTCGGAAATTTCATCCTCAGGGAAACCAACAGCCGACAATTTTTTAGTCAGCGCCGCCGTGTCAGGACAGGCATCCGGACGGTAATAGGTTTCGTAAAGGTAAACAAGAATATCAAACATGCTGCTACTGTAGCCTTTGCAGCGATTTCAAACAAGCCCCTGCCAATTTGTTATCAGTGGACTTTCCAGTTGGCAATCAGGCAAGCCGGCGGTAATAGCCGCCTGGCAAAGCTTCCAGTTGGCCGTTCAATTCCAGGTTCAACAATTCTGTTGTCAGGCCAGCAATGTCCATACCTGTGCGGCTGGCCAGCATGTCCATGTGAACAGGGTCAAAACTGATTTCTTTTAACAAGCCCGTTTCAGACTGCTCCATCAATCCGGCCTGGGACTGAGACTGCCTGATCGCCACCGCAGACTGGAATTGCAATTCTTCCAATATGTCTTGCGCAGACTCGACCAGTTTGGCACCTTGCCTTATTAACTGATGGCAACCTTTGGACAAGGGTGAATGAATAGAACCAGGAATGGCGAAGACTTCCCTTCCTTGCTCTGCTGCCATACGGGCCGTAATGAGGGAGCCGGATTGCGCTGCCGCCTCTACCACCAGCACGCCTTTGGCCAGGCCAGAGATGATGCGATTGCGACGCGGGAAGTTGGGGGCCAGAGCCGGCGTAGAAAGCGAGTACTCGCTAACTATGCAACCGCCCTCGGCTATCAGATGGGCCAGATTGCGGTTGCGCGCCGGATAGACAATATCAGCCCCGGTACCAATGACGGCAATCGTGGAGCCAGGGCCAGTCAATGCCCCTTGATGGGCAGCAGCATCAATACCGGCAGCCAAACCTGAACTGATGCACAGACCGGCACTGCTTAAAGACGCAGAAAATTGCTCGGCATTGCGTATGCCTTGCACAGTGGCATTGCGGCTGCCGACCACGGCGACCGTAGCGGCCTCCAGCAAGGCAGCATGGCCTTTGACATACAGCATAAGGGGTGGATCGGGGATTTCCAGCAAAGAGCGTGGATAGCCAGCGTCTGCCAGTGTCAAAATAAGATTACCCGGCTGCTCCTGCCACGCCAGTGTTTTATCTATTTGCTCTTGAAAGCCAGGTGGGCTGGCTAAAAGTGCTTTAGCCAGCCTTGGTGAAACCAGCTCACTGAGCGCGGCATGACTGGCAGCAAAAATCTGCGCAGGCAAACCAAAACGGGCGAGCAAACGGCGCGCTGTTTCATTGCCTACACCAGGTGTTTGCTCCAGCCTTAACCAGGCGATCAAGTCCTGGTGTGCATCCGGCAAATGCTCCATCTACAAACTGTATTATCGTTGTAATTTATCGTGGTGATTTGGCTGCATCGCCCACTTTGACGATGTCTTTTACCTGCATGATCAGGCCGTAAGATATATTGCTGAACACGCGGAAAATGAACAGTTCACCAATAGGCTCATCCGGCAATTTGATCGATTTATTCGCATCTGTCTTGTCCTGTATCACTCTGCCGTAGTTATACAGAGTCAATACCGTACCCAGATTCAAACCATCATTTTTGCCACGATTGATAGCGACAATTTGGTTTTGTCCAGCAGAACCCACGCCGCCATAGACAGACACGATACGGGCATCGACCTCTTCCTTGGGTGGATGAGGCACATAGCTCAAAATTGGCGAAGGTGGAATAGGCATCAGGCGGTCACCTACGGCCATTTCCTGTTTTGAACGGACTACTGAAAAAGTATGGACATCGCTTTCGTCATTGCCTTCGCGTTCCAGTTTGACGGTGCCCAGATATTCCGCCTCATAGGCGATAATGGCCTTGGTGACGGGATCGTGCAGTGGTTTGCCCGGACGGAAAACCTGGAAGGAAGTGCCGCCATCAAGCTCACCACGGACATAAGCCTGTTCATACAGACCCAGGTTAACCCTGCCTTCTTTGGTAGCAATAATGCGTGGCGCTACTGCCAGGTCATTATCTTCGAGAATCAGCGGCTGGGACAGGAAAGGTTCAATCACAGAAGCAGGGATAGCCGGTATCGCGTTCTCGCCCAGACCCTGTACACGTGATTTTGGATTCCACTTGACTGTTGGCACACCACCGGGGTTGCCAAGGCGCAAACGGCCATTGACGCGGTCAAAATAGACAATCTGACCAGGATAAATCCAGTGCGGGTTCTTGATGTCTTCCTGGTTCATGCCCCAGACTACTGGCCAGCACCAGGGGTTTTTCAGGAACATGCTGGAGATTCCCCACAGTGTGTCGCCTTTGACAACGACATGCTTGTCCGGCGCTTCTGGCAAGAATTCGCACTTGGTTTTGCTGGCGACAACTTCTGCCTGTGCGGTGGTTGCCTGTCCACCAGCAGCAAGCGCCCCGGTAGAAATCAGGGGAAGACTGACAGCGAAGATGGAAGCGATTGTGCTAAACTTTTTCATGAATAATATCCGATGCAAAATACTGCAATACCGCAAGTGAAGGCGCGCAGGCAGGCGCAATCTTGCAAAACTTGCCAAATTGAATCAAATTCTGCCCATAAATCCTTGAACTAGCAAGAAAAACTGCGCAATAAGCATCAAAGCTTGTTGTGAAAAGTCTTATGACGATACTAAATATACTGCGCTACCCAGATGCGCGCCTCCATAAAGTGGCAAAACCGGTAACACAATTTGATGAACGCCTGAAAACCCTGGTGGCCGATATGGCAGCCACCATGTACGACGCTCCCGGCGTTGGCCTGGCGGCTTCCCAGGTCGATGTACACGAACAACTGGTGGTCATCGATGTGTCTGAAACCAATGACCAGCTCCAGGTCTTCATTAATCCTGAAATACTCTGGGAAAGTGAAGAACGCAAGGTGTATGACGAGGGCTGCCTGTCGGTACCTGGCATTTACGACGGCGTGGAACGCCCGGCCGAAGTCAAGGTGCGCGCCCTCGATGCCGATGGCAAACCTTTTGAAATCCACGCGACCGACTTGCTGGCAGTCTGCATACAACATGAAATGGATCACCTGAAGGGCAAGGTATTTGTCGAATACCTGTCGCCCATGAAGCGTAACCGTATCAAAACCAAGATGCTGAAAGAAGAACGCGAAGAACAGCGCAGACGGGCTGAACGTTAATGCGCGTCATCTTCGCCGGTACGCCGGAATTTGCCGCCACTGCCTTGCAAGCCATTCATGCGGCCGGTTTTGAAGTACCGCTGGTACTGACACAGCCAGACCGCCCGGCTGGCCGCGGCATGCAACTGCATGCTTCTGCCGTCAAGCAATTTGCCCTGCAGCACGGCATCCCTGTGGCGCAGCCACAATCGCTACGCCTGGATGGCAAGTATCCAGATATTGCCAAAGAAGCACATGATTTGCTTAAGGGCACGCCACATGATGTCATGGTAGTGGCGGCCTATGGCCTGATCCTGCCGCTGTCGGTATTAAATATACCGCGCCTGGGCTGCCTGAATATTCATGGCTCACTGCTGCCGCGCTGGCGCGGAGCCGCGCCTATTCACAGGGCGATAGAAGCAGGCGACACTGAGACCGGCATCACGATCATGCAAATGGAAGAAGGCCTTGATACCGGCCCTATGTTGTTGAAGCAAAGTGTTGCCATTAAAGACATGGATACCACAGGCATCCTGCATGACAAACTGGCTGCCATGGGTGGTGAAATGATTGTTGCTACTTTGCAACAATTGAGCGCTGACAAACTCTCGCCTGTCGTTCAACCCGAGGCTGGCGTCAATTACGCATCAAAAATCAGTAAAGAAGAAGCTGCGCTGGATTTCAACTTGCCTGCAGAGATACTTGCAAGAAAGATACGTGCCTTCAACCCTTTTCCCGGCACCCATGCTCAATATGCTGAAACCACCATTAAAATCTGGGGTGCAAAGCTGTTTGAAACAACTGGTAACCATAAACCTGGGCAAATACTATCGGCGAATGCAGAGCAAGGTGTTATTGTTGCCTGTGGCCAAGGCTCGCTCAGCTTGACCGAATTGCAAAAACCCGGCGGTAAACGACTTTCGGTAGCAGATTTCTTGCAAGGCTATGCTTTAAATGAAGGAAAATTTTTCAGTTAGCTGAAAAAATGAAGCAAAAAAGCTACAACTTTCCTTAATAAACAGTGGTCTGTGCATGATATCTGCGGGAATAGTTCAATTAATGCCTTGATGCAAGCAAAATCTTTGTTGCCTGCGGCTACTTGTTGTATTCTCTTACACTGAATTATTGCCATTTTCGTTTTCGATAACAAAAACTCTGACTAAGACCTAAAAAAAGGTGAGCTCATGAAGAAATTTCTTCCCATTGCCCTGGCAGCCGCGCTGTTGGCAGGTTGTGCAACTCCATACAGTGAAACGCCATTAGCAGGCAATTTCCCGACGACGACGCAAAATAAATTGCAAGCGGCGTCGCACTGGCTCATCATCGCAAAAGATGTAGCAGAGCAGATCAAACTCGGAACCGACAAGATAGGCGCACCGGTTTACGTTGCACCACCAGAGAAAGACAGCCAGTTCACTCAGGCTTTCTACACCCAGATCATTACTTCGCTGGTGAATCAGGGCGTGGTCGTCAGGAAAATCAATGACGGTACAGCTCAGGTGATCAATATTGAAACCCAGCTGGTACGTTTTTCTCCTGACCGCCATCAAAATAAACGCTTTACCAGCGTGACTGCGATAGGCGCAGGTATTGCTGCTATCCATGGCCTGGGCATACCGGTCAAAACGGATGCAGTTCTTGGCGGCCTCGCGCTGGCAGGCGCTTATGACTGGACTACCTGGGTCAATCAGGAATATGCCAGAGGCCGTACGCCTCAGCACGAGTTGATCGTAACGACATCTTTGGTAAAGAATTCACAATATATCGCCCGTCGTACTGACGCGTACTATGTTTCGGATTACGACTGGACGCTTTACAATAAAGACACTGATTTCAACTTCCGTGTTGTTGGGGGCCAATAATGATGAAAAGTGCAGCTCTCGTTATCGCTTCAGCTATTGCACTCAGTGCTTGTGCCAATCTGGGCCTGGGCAATACGCCACCGCCAGCAGCGGCGTCACCAGTGCCAACCTGGAAAGATGCTGAATCCAATGAATTCATCCCGGCTAACCAGCGTGCAGCAGATGCGCTGATCAACAATGCCGGTTTGAAGCTTGATCCTTCGCGTCCATTGATTATTGCTACTCTTGCCAATATCAACTTCCTCGAAGAGTCTTCTACCTTTGGCCGCATCATTGCTGAACAGCTTTCGGGTCAGTTCACCCGTCGTGACTACAAAATGGTGGAAATGAAATTCCGCGACAAAGTATTCATGAAACAAAATGTCGGTGAATTGTTGTTGACACGTGAAATCAAGGATGTCGCGCAAAACCACAGCGCCCAGGCAGTGATAGTCGGTACTTACGCCGAAGGTGACAAGCTGGTGTTTGTGAACCTGAAACTGGTTCGACCTAGTGACAATACCGTCATCAGCTCTGTTGATTACGCTATCCCTATGGATAAAAACATCAAAACTCTGTTGGGTCGTCGTTAATCCGGGGCAGCTTCTTCAGACATAAAAAACGACAGCATTGCTGTCGTTTTTTTTATTTCCAGCGGATTGCCCGCCAACATGAGGCTAGCTCATTCTTCCCCCATGGCAAACAGATCGATACGCGCCGCGCGGCTAATTGCCAGCACGGCAGGGTGGGTCAGCTTGCGCTGTACTGAAATGGCATAAAACTGTTCCCTGATTTCATCCGTCTGACCCAACAACTGCAGGTCATACTGGCGCATGATCATGTCGGCAACCACAGTCGGTGCGGCAAAAATCCCTGCGCCGGCCTGGCCAAAGGCGCTCATGAGCGCACTGTCATCAAATTCACCGGCGATGCGTGGATGCAAACCCTGTTGATCAAACCATTGCAGCAAACGGGCGCGCAAGGCCGCATCCTCACCCGGCAATAAGAACGGGGCTGAATCCAGGTTTGCAGGAAAAGCCTGCGGATATTGCTGCAACAAAGTTCCGGTGGCAAAAAAACTGATGCCGCACTCCCCTAACTGATGGCTATACCCGCGCACATTGGCGCTGGCGGGCATGGGGCTGTCCGACATGACGACATCGAGCTTATGGGTGGCCAGGTCAGCCAGTAAGACTTCCAGCTTGCCCTCGCGGCAATTGATGCGCAGGGTTTGCTCCAGCTTCAGGGCAGGTTCGAGCAAGCGGTAAGCCAGGGTCTTGGGCAAAGCGTCTGAGACCCCCACCCTTAACTGCACGGTGCGCGCGGTGGGCCGGTGATGTAAAACCTCTTCCAGTTCCTGCCCCAATGCAAAAATATCATCGGCGTAACTCAAGACCAGTTGCCCGGCCTCGGTCAATTCCAGATTGCGCCCGCTCTTGCGGAACAAGGCTTCTCCCTGGATTTCTTCAAACAGGCTTAACTGGCCACTGATGGTTTGCGGCGTCAGATGTAATTGCTCACTGGCGCGGGAAATACTGCCAGTCTTGGCGACCATCCAGAAATAATGCAAATGCTTGTAGTTAAGCTTGGACATATGAATTCGTTCTTTATGACAATACATCGGTTTTTACGAACATATCTTCAATTATATTCGACTTTTCTTGTTTATCAGCAAGACCTACACTATCTCTACCTTCTGTTGAGAAGGTGCAGCCATTTTGCACATATGCATGGCTTCAACATTTCAGGAGAAAAGCATGAAAATCTTGAGTCGCTCTGCCACAGACGCACAAACCGTCGCCTATAGAGACAGCAATGTCAGCTCTGGCCATAAAGTCTTGCGCAACACCTATATGTTGTTGTCCATGACGCTATTGTTTTCTGCAGTGACTGCGGGAGCAACGGTTGCCTTCAATATTCCTGGCCCTGGCTTTTTGCTGACACTGGCCGGTTATTTTGGTCTGTTGTTTGCCACCACTAAACTGCAAAACAGTGGCTGGGGTATTGCCTCTGTATTTGCCCTTACTGGTTTCATGGGTTATACCCTGGGCCCTATCCTGACACGTTACCTGGGCATGCCTGGCGGTACTGGCATCGTCATGACAGCGATGGCCATGACAGGTCTGATCTTCATGGGCTTGTCTGCTTATGTCTTGATCAGCAAGCGTGATTTCAGTTTCATGGCGGGCTTTTTGATGGTGGGCATGCTGGTGGCTTTTGTTGCCAGCCTGGGTGCAATTTTCTTCCAGATACCTGCCCTGTCGCTGACGATTTCTGCCGTCATGGTCTTGCTGATGTCGGGCATGATCCTGTTTGAAACCAGCAACATCATTCATGGTGGCGAAACCAATTACATCATGGCGACTGTCAGCCTGTACGTCACCATCTTCAACCTGTTCACCAGCCTCTTGCAGTTGCTGGGCTTTATAGAGAAAGAATAAGAAATGATCCATTCCGTCGCTCAGCCCTGGATGTGGGCAGTATTTATCGCTTTTGTTCTACTCATGCTGGCAATTGACGTGTTGGCCCTCGGTGGCTCACGCGCCCATAAAGTCAGCGTCAGGGAAGCGGCGGCATGGTCTATCGTGTGGGTCAGTCTGGCCCTGATATTCGATTTTGGCTTGTGGATTTATTTGTCTGACACGGTAGGCCGGGAAGTCGCGACGGCCAAGGCCATGGAGTTCCTGACCGGCTATGTCATAGAAAAGTCCCTGTCGGTAGATAATGTGTTTGTCTTCCTGCTGATCTTTGGTCACTTTGCCGTACCGCCGCAGTATCAGCGCAAGGTCTTGCTGTACGGCGTACTGGGTGCCATCGTCATGCGCATCATCATGATACTGGCGGGCAGCTGGGTGGTTACGCAGTTCTCATGGGTACTGTATCTGTTCGGTATTTTCTTGCTGGTCACGGGATTCCGCATGCTGAAGAACTCGGATGAAGAGCCAGATCTGGAAGCTAATCCGGTCTTGCGAATTGCGAAAAAACTGCTGCCCTTTACTAATGAGTTTCACAAAGAAAAATTCAGTATCAAGGAAAACGGCAAGCGCCTGTTCACGCCACTGTTCCTGGTATTGATATTAATAGAAATATCCGACGTTGTTTTTGCTGTGGACTCGATACCGGCTATTTTTGCTGTGACGACAGACCCGTTCATCGTCTTCACCTCAAACATCTTCGCCATCATGGGCTTGCGTGCACTGTACTTCTTGCTGGCAGACATGGCTGACCGCTTCCATCTGCTGAAGTTTGGCCTGGCTTTTGTGTTGATGTTTGTCGGTATCAAGATGCTCATCGTGAAATGGATGCATGTACCTACCAGTGTTTCACTGATTGTTATCGGCCTCCTGCTTGGCAGCTCGATTATTGCCAGCCTGCTCACCAGCCGCAAAAAGGCTGACTGAACACCAAACCACTTCACTTAATTACGATTCCCCTTGGCACATCACAGCAAGACCGTGATGTGCTTTTTTTTAGTTCATGGCCATATCGATATGCTGCATTTGCTTTGGCTGGCCGATAATGGCAAGTGATATGTGCTCAGGCGTTTCGGCTAAAGTTGCCAGCTTTGTATCATGGGAGGCAAAAGCTGATGTGAAATTGGTTACAAGATAAGGGTTGGAAGAGCTTTCCACCACCTTCCCATTCATGTCAATCATCACGACTGAAACTGAACCACCGTTTCTTACTATGCTTTGCAAATCAACATTATTGGTCGTACCCAGATCAAAATCAACCGTTGTATCGTAGCTTAAGATGTAGTCATCTTTAGCGACAATTTGGCCGTTGATTTCGAGGTAAGCCCGGCAACTGGCATATAAATAACCATTGATCGTTGCGCTAACCAACAAATTAGTATTTGAGTTGTTTAGGCTGTTTGCGACAATATTGCCACCAACAGGTTTCAAGCTAATATTCGTTGCTGGTGTCCCCTCTTTCGAGACTAAATCCATATATATCTGGTAATCGGAGAATTTGCTGATGACCGTATTCCCTGATGAGCTGGTCAAAGCAAGACTCAGGTTACGATTCGTAAAATAGTCGTCATAGACTCGCCTTCCCAGGGGCTGGTCAAAAATAAAATCAAGCATCGTATCGTTGGCGCCGATGTTGGTAATTTTCGCAATGACGGTCCCATTTTCCATCAAGGCTGCGGAGCCACCCGTATTTTGTCCAGATATCATCGAGAACTGGATTTCACTCATACCGACATAACCAGCGTCAGTCGTGGTGAATAACTTTCCTCTGGTTGGCAATGCAGGCGTGTCCAGAATAGAATTTAATGTCGCCTTACTACCAAACTGGTTAGGTCCAAGAGTCGCACTATTAATGCTGTCGACCAGCTTGCCATTCATGTCCACCATCGTGACAGAAACCACACCACCCGCATTGACCAGATTGCGCAATTGCTGGCTAGCCAAACTTGAAAGGCTGAAGTCTACCGATATGTCGTTCGCATTGACGGAAGAGTCGACTGCAACAACTTGTCCGTTGATTTTCAAATAGGCCTTTGAGTTGAGGTATTCCATACCATTGATGCTAGCCTTGACAGTCAGTCCATTGCCATCTGCATAGATATTGATATTGGATGCTGGAGTTCCATCCTTATACTTATATACAGCGGGGATCGAGTAATCAATTTTGCTGGTAGTCACATTACCAGCAGCGTCCGTCAAGACCAGGGTGAGATTTTTATCTTTAAAATGGTCGTTATATACCTGTTTGCCAATTTTGGGGTCAATGACAAAATCCAATACGGTATCTTTACTGCCTATGGATGTAATTTTCCCTATTGCTGTACCGTTGTCCAGCAAGGTTGCACTCCCGCCAGTCATTTGGCCCGGAAGAATGGCGTAACGAATATCCCCAAGAACGAAGTCAACATAACCGCCCCCGGTTGAAACCCACCATGTTTCATAAGTAGCATTCGCAGGAGAAATTGGCGGCGTTGTATCCAGCAGGACGTATAATTGCCCCCCTGCCTTGCCGGTATTTCCAAAAATATCACTGACTCGTACACCTATGTTTTTTAAGCCATCTGGTCCCAGGTTTGCACCACCGGGAATATGGATGACAGCCTTGTGGGTAATCACCTCGTCCATTGTCAAAACATGGGTAATGGGTATAGTGAATGGACTATCGCCATTCATCAATTCGATTTGAAAACCCGTAGCGGCTTGCATACCTGTCAAATCAACCAGCACGTCCATGCCGGCTGCTTTTTCCAACATATTGATGCCATTACTTGCTGCAGCAATTTTTACTGCAGCAATTGGTTTCAAAGCGGGTAAAGGCCCGGTACCTGTCACGGTTAAAAGTATGCTGCGCATAAGCTCGAAGGTATAAGCAGAGCTATACAGGTTTGCTTTTTCTGCAGTGTTCAGGCTGGCGGTGAAGTTGGCAGAGAAATTAAGTTTATTCTGTATCGTGATGCCGTCAAGACTGTCTGGTGTCGCGCCATTCAGGATGGCCAATGCTGCCGTACCCAGATTGACGGCACGCGTATCGATTTGGGTTGCCCAGTATGTCAGACCAGCCGCATCTGGTGCCCGGCCAAACAGGTTTTTGTACAAGGACGTAACAACATCTGCCGTGCTTTTCCCACCATAAGTCGCGACATATTCAACTTGCTCACTGAATGACTGGGCCAACCCGGCAAGAGAAATCTTGTTGGTATCCAATTGCCCTTCCCAGTAAGTCAAACCAGCCACATCAGCTGGACGGTTGAAGTAAGCGATATACAGTTTTTGTATGGTGCTGGCATTGATGCCCATGAGACAGCCTTTTCGATAGAAGATAAAAATACGGAAACATGCTTGGGTCAGCTCCTGGGCAAGTGTTCGCTGGCTTTGCAAGGCGCGCAAGATCCCTGCCGTTTAATGAATACGGCCAGGATAAAGGCGACGAAGGAGAGCCAGGCTACGAACATCAGCCAGGATGGATATGGGCTTTGCCAAACAGGTGGAGCCAGATCAGCATACCTACATTTCGTTACTTACATATTGTAACAACTTTTGAAACAGTTGTAAGTAAGTACTCAGTTTTGATCTGGTGTGTATAAGCCGAGGCTGCGGGCGGCCAGTACGGCCTGGGTGCGGTTGACGACATTCAACACCCGGAATATCGAGGTCACATGCATTTTCACGGTTATTTCTGCCAGGTCCAGGCGCAGGCCTATCTCTTTATTTGACAGGCCCTGGCAAAGCAGTATCAGGGTTTCTTGCTGCCTGGGTGTCAAAGCCAGCAGGGGTTCTTCCTTGTTGGCCTGTTTGCCACGCAAAGTGATCCACGGCGTATCCAGCACTTCATTGGCCAGTATCTTGCGCACCACTTCTATCATCAGATCGGTGGAGACGGCTTTAGAAATAAAGGCTTTGGCACCGGCACGCAGGGTGGCATCAACCTCGCGCCTGTCTTCAGAAGCAGAAACTACGACGATAGCAGCATCTGCATAATGCTTGCGTAAAGAACAGATGGCCTCTACCCCATTCATGCCCGGCAGACGCAGATCGAGCAAGATCAGGCGCAGCCCGGTGTGCGTGGTCGCTTGTGCCAGGGCCTCTTCGGTTGAAGTAACCGCGGCCACTTGTGCTTCCCCCAGCAGGTGACGCATGAATAGCAGCAAAGCATCACGATAAATCGGGTGGTCTTCAATAATCAGGGCAGAAATTTTCATCTGATTTATTGGCAGGAAGGCAAAAAGTGAGCGTCGTACACAGGTATTACCTTTAATTAATAGTGCAGACAGAATATTGATGCCGCCACTGCAATTCGGCAAGTAAAAACTGTTAGTTCAGATACGGTGTGGCTTGCAGACACGCTTCAATTAGCTGCAAGTCTTGATCTTTTTATCATCTGAATTGCGTTTTGCTAAGCCATTTGTGATGGTAAAAAACCGACAGCTCCATGACCCGCCATACCCAAGCCCTTGATTTGACGTATAATTTATGCTTTCTTGCGCCGATTTGAGATTCAGATTGCGGGCGCGTAATAAGTGCTGCTAAAAGGACGTCGCCCGATCCGCCTGCACACACAAGCTGATCGGGTTTTGTTTTATTAAGAGTAAACATCATGACTACGACCCTGCCTGTATCTGCCCTCGAAACCCGTTTGCGCGAGATTTTGCAAAAGCGCATCCTGATACTCGATGGCGCCATGGGTACGATGATACAGCGCTATAAACTGACAGAAGAAGATTATCGCGGCGAGCGTTTCAAGGATTTTAGTGGCCCCGAAACCGTGCGTGAACTCTTCGTCAAGGGCAATAATGAATTGCTGTCGCTGACACAGCCGCATGTCATTTCAGAAATCCATGAGCAATACCTGGCTGCTGGTGCCGACCTCATAGAAACCAATACCTTTGGTGCCACTACTGTCGCGCAGGATGACTACCACATGGCGCATCTGGCCTATGAGATGAATGTCGCCTCAGCCAAAATCGCGCGCGCTGCCTGCGATAAATATTCAACACCAGACAAACCACGCTATGTCGCAGGTGCACTTGGCCCTACGCCAAAGACGGCATCTATTTCACCCGATGTGAATGACCCGGCGGCGCGTAACGTCACGTTCGACCAGCTGGTGGCCGCTTATCTGGAACAAACCCGCGGCCTGGTCGAAGGTGGTGCCGATGTGCTGCTGGTGGAAACCATATTCGATACGCTGAACTGTAAAGCTGCGTTGTTCGCCATCGACCAGTTTTTTGAAGAAACTGGCACCCGCCTGCCCATCATGATTTCTGGCACGGTGACCGATGCGTCTGGCCGTATCCTGTCGGGCCAGACAGTACCGGCGTTCTGGAATTCGGTACGTCATGCAAAACCGCTGACAGTAGGTTTGAACTGCGCCCTTGGTGCTGCGCTGATGCGCCCGTATGCAGAAGAATTGTCGAAGATTGCCGACACCTTTGTCTGCATTTACCCGAATGCCGGTTTGCCCAACCCCATGAGCGATACCGGCTTTGATGAATTGCCGGCCGATACCTCGGCTCTGCTGAAAGAATTTGCCGAAGCCGGTTTCATCAATATCGCCGGTGGCTGCTGCGGCACCACGCCTGACCATATCAAGGCGATTGCTGACATCCTGCAAACCCGCACGCCACGCGATATCCCGACCGTACCGGCAGCGATGCGCCTGTCTGGCCTGGAACCGTTCACGATTGATGAAACATCGCTGTTCGTCAACGTTGGTGAACGTACCAACGTCACTGGCTCAAAAGCGTTTGCCCGCCTGATCCTGAATGAGCAATACGATGAAGCCCTGGCAGTCGCCCGTCAGCAAGTAGAAAACGGCGCGCAAGTCATCGATATCAATATGGATGAAGCGATGCTGGATTCACTGGCAGCGATGACACGCTTCCTGAACCTGATCGCATCTGAACCGGATATCGCCCGCGTGCCCATCATGATCGATTCGTCGAAGTGGACGGTCATCGAAGCAGGTCTGAAATGCGTGCAGGGCAAGGCCATCGTCAATTCGATTTCCATGAAAGAAGGCGAAGCAGAATTCCTTCGCCAGGCCACGTTGTGCAAGCGTTATGGCGCAGCCGTCATCGTCATGGCCTTTGATGAAAAAGGTCAGGCGGATACCTATGCGCGCAAGGTGGAAATTTGCGAACGTGCTTATCGCCTGCTGGTCGACAAACTGGATTTTGATCCACAAGACATTATCTTTGACCCGAATATTTTTGCGGTCGCCACCGGTATTGAAGAACACAATAATTACGCCGTCGACTTTATCGAAGCGACAGACTGGATACATAAAAACCTGCCCGGTGCCAAGATCAGCGGTGGTGTCTCGAACGTGAGTTTCTCTTTCCGTGGCAATGACCCGGCACGTGAAGCGATACACACGGTATTCCTGTACCACGCCATCAAGGCAGGCATGACTATGGGCATCGTCAATGCCGGTATGGTCGGTGTCTACAGTGAACTCGATGCCGAATTGCGTGAGCGTGTTGAAGACGTGGTACTGAACCGTCGTGAAGATGCGACCGAGCGCATGATAGAAATTGCTGCCACGCTGAAAGCCGGCGGCAAGAAAGAAGAAGCGACGCTGGAATGGCGTAATGAATCGGTAGAAAAACGCCTGTCACATGCGATGGTGCACGGCATCACCAACTGGATCGTCGAAGATACTGAAGAAGCCCGCGCTGCCATCATGGATGCTGGCGGTCGCCCTATCCAGGTCATTGAGGGCCCGCTGATGGCGGGTATGAATATCGTTGGTGATCTGTTTGGCCAGGGCAAGATGTTCTTGCCACAGGTGGTCAAATCTGCCCGCGTCATGAAGCAGGCGGTCGCCCATCTTATCCCTTACATCGAAGAAGAAAAGAAGCGCAGTGGCGACAACAAGCCCAAGGGCAAGATCGTCATCGCCACCGTCAAGGGTGATGTGCATGACATAGGCAAGAACATCGTTACCGTGGTCTTGCAGTGTAATAATTTTGAAGTAGTCAACATGGGCGTGATGGTGCCCTGTTCGGAAATTCTGGCCAAGGCCAAGGCAGAAAATGCCGACATCATAGGCTTGTCGGGCCTGATCACGCCTTCGCTGGAAGAGATGGCCTATGTGGCGAAAGAGATGCAGCGTGACCCACATTTCCGTATGCTCAAGATCCCGCTGCTGATAGGTGGCGCGACTACCAGCCGCGCCCATACTGCGGTGAAAATTGCGCCTAATTATGAAGGCCCGGTCGTGTATGTGGCTGATGCTTCGCGCTCAGTGTCGGTTGCGCAGTCGCTGCTGACGCCGGAAAGCCGTGACCAGTACATCGCTGACCTTGGTAGTGATTACGAACGTATCCGCACCCAGCATGCGAATAAAAAAGCCACGCCCATGGTCACGCTGGCGCAAGCCCGTGCGAATAAAATGAAAGTGGATTTCACTGGCAGCAATGCGCCGGTCAAACCCAAGTTCATCGGCCGCCGTCTGTTCAAGAATATCGATCTGGCGACGATTGCCAATTACATAGACTGGGGTCCGTTCTTCCAGACCTGGGATCTGGCCGGACCTTTCCCGGCGATATTGACGGATGAAGTGGTCGGCGAAGCAGCCACCAAGGTGTTTGCCGAAGGCCAGGCCATGCTGAAGAAAATCATCGAAGGCCGCTGGCTGACGGCGAATGGCGTAGTATCCCTGCTGCCCGCCAATACCGTTAATGACGACGATATAGAAATTTATACCGACGACACACGCAGTCAGGTGGCGCTGACCTATTACGGCACCCGCCAGCAAACCGAGAAACCCATCATTGATGGTGTGCAAAGACCCAACCAGTGTCTGTCAGACTTCATCGCACCAAAAGACAGCGGCATCAAGGACTATATAGGCATGTTCGCCGTGACGGCTGGCCTGGGTATAGAAAAGTATGAAAAGCGCTTTGAAGATGCGCATGATGACTACAGCAGCATCATGCTGAAGTCACTGGCAGACCGTCTGGCCGAAGCCTTTGCCGAATACCTGCATGAGCGCGTGCGTAAAGACCTGTGGGGCTATGTCGCCGATGAAAACCTGAGCAATGCAGACCTGATCAAGGAAAACTACAAAGGCATACGCCCTGCTCCCGGCTACCCGGCATGCCCTGAACATACGGTCAAGACCGAGATGTTCAAGCAGATGCAATGTGAAGAGATAGAGATGTACATCACTGAATCATGGGCCATGATACCGGGCGCGGCAGTATCGGGCTTTTACTTTGCCCACCCTGAATCGAAGTACTTTAGTGTAGGCAAGATCGCTGATGACCAGGTCACGGATATGGCAGAACGCCGTGCTGTGCCGAAGGATGAAGTAGAACGCTGGCTGGCACCGAATTTGTAAGCGCCAGGGGACCGGAGTCTGGCCCTGCTTCACTTAACTAGCATACTGTGGCCTGCCGCAGGATGCTGTATAAAACTTAGCCCATTTCCCTGACTACTATCGTAGTCAGTTCGCTGGCAACCTCGGGGTCAAAGCCTTCTTCCAGCAAGCGCCACTTGAAACTGTTGCCGAGCTGGGCTTTCTTGTAGACGTTCAGACGGTGATCCCGTTTAAATTCCAGTACTTTGATTGCCGCCTGCTGCATGACTTTCTGGCGTTTGGCCACGGTCTTGTCTTGCTTTTTTTTGGCCATTTCCAAGGGTATTTCCTTGATGACAAATTCAGCAAGCTGCAGACCGAACGCTTTTTCTTCTTTTGTACTGAACCAACTAAACATGGCGTGCTTTCTACTTGTATCAAAAATCCAGCCCATTGCCACGCTGCCTTGCCTGCCTGCGCGTGTAAGCTGGTTTACCAGAGACAGATGTCTTAATTGCCCTGATTATACTGAAACTTTGCAAGGCTTAATAAAAAACAGGGGCCTAGGCCCCTGTTCTTATACTACTTCTTGCATTGCAAGCAGATTATTTGAATACATAACCTACGTTCAGACGGAATGCACGGCCATAGGCATTGTGTAAACTATCGTTGTAGCCTGCAATTGGGTAGTTAGGATCATATGGTGCTTTGGAATCCAACGCATTCAATACACGCAGACCGATAGTCAGGTCTTTGATACCTTTGTAGGTATAGCCCAGATCTACTGTAGTCCAGCTGGCAACTGCGCAATCTGGTACATAAGTCAGGTACTTCGCAACGCCACCCAAGGATGTCGCTGTGGAAGGCTGGCCAGTACCATAGTGGCAATAAGACACTGGGTAAGTTTCAGCAGCATTGGTGTAACGCATCAGGGATACGCCGCCAGTGAAGTTGATGGCACCATTGACTGTGTGCGCTGCCTTGGTCCAGGAAGAAGACAGGCTTGCACGCAGACGTGGAATGTCGCCAACACTGGTAGAGAAGTTGGAAATACCACCACGTGTACCAACCAGATTGGTTTCTGGATCACCCGGTTTTTCTGCACGACGGAATTCTATCGTGTAGGAAGTACGGAAACGTGTATCCAGTTTGCCATTGTCGCCGAGGTTATTACGCAAAGCCATTTCGACGTCAACACCACTGACTACGGTACTGCCCTGGTTGATGTAGTTACGCAGCAAGGAGATCAACGGGCCAGAATTAGGAACGACATTGCCGTTCTTGTCTTTGACGAAATTGACAGGATTGGTGTCACGAATCACTGTGCCTGGATATGCATCTTGATTATTCAGGATCAGTGTGGATGACAGGGCCGCAACTTCGTCTTCCTTACGGATGTTGTAGTAATCAACCAGGATGTCGAAGTCACGTGTAGGTGACAAGACCATACCCAGCGAGAAGCTACGTGATGTTTCTGGCTTCAGGTTAGGATTTTGACGGATCAGCGTCGAAATACTTCTGGAGCAATCAGTGTTGTCTGCGCCAGTCAAAGGTGTCTTACCATCTGGGCAGCGGATAGGATCAACCAGGCTGTTCAGGAAAGTCTGGGTACCACCTGCAGTAACCTGTACCAGCGCTGGTGCACGGAAACCTTGTGCATATGTGGAACGGAAAGCCAGGGAATCATTGACTGTCCATTTTGCGCCAACTTTTGGTACGAAATTGGTTTTGAAGCTAGGGTATTTATCAATACGGCCAGCAAAATCCATTTCAAAGTTTTTCAGGAACGGTGTACGTACTTCAACGAAAGCGGAAGTGACGTTGCGTTGACCCTGGATAAACTGGTTAGCCAGACCCAGAACCTGGCCAGAACTGGTCAGATTGTCTGGTGTCAGTGTCATTTTTTCCTGACGGAATTCAACACCGGAAGCAAAACCAATAGCGCCACCTGGCAAACTACCGAATTCTGTACTTGCCTTGAAATCAGCCTGGGCGATTTCAGCAACACCAACGCTCTTCAGCGGACGGCTCAGGTTAGGCTGTTTGGCAACATCAGCCAAAGACATGTTCTGGTTAATCAGTTTTTGCACTTCTGGCAGCAACAGGAATCCATTGGCGATATCTGTACGCTCGGAACGGTTCCACAGAACGCCAGTTTCCCAATCCCAGGTCTTGTAAGTGCCTTTCAGGCCAGAAGCGAAACGCAGGGACTCATTGGTGGTATTGCTGCCACCCGCGATGTTTTCAAAACGGTAAACCACGGCTGCACGGCTGGTCGGGAAAGGATTGTCAGGATGACCAACCGGCAAGATAGCCTGGAATGGTGAACCTGCGCCAGACAGGGCAAACGCTGTGGATGGTGTGCGACCATCGATAGTACGTGAACCACCGGTGTAGTCACGGTCAGTTTTGTTGTACGCAACTTCAGCGAAAGCGGACAGCGTATCGTTGATCTGGTAAATACCACGTGACATCGCGCTGATGTCCTGGCCTGCACCTTGTACTTCGGCGAAGTCGTCGAGATTGTAGTTACAGAACTGACGGCCATACAAAGCGCTGGTAGTAGCAATATTGTATTGCGCGCCGCCTGTGATCAAACGGGAAGGATCGCAATTAGTGCGGTTAACCACGTTGGCGTCATTGGCAGAGAAAAAGGTGTTACTGCCTGATGTGCGTTCACGGTAAAAGAATGGCTGGTTACTCGCGAAGCTGGAGTATGGCGACAGACGGTTGTTCAGTATGCTGTACAGGTCTTTTTCTACATCGTTGGCATCCTTGATGGAGACGCGGTCACGCTTGGATATTTCAGCACTGACAGTAACGTTGTAACCGTCTTGTGCATAGTTACCAAAACCGGCAAAACCACTGATGCTTTTTTTCTTGAACTGGTTGTTATCATTCGCGCCTATGCTGGCGTTCATTTGCAGACCCTGGTAATCGCTCTTGGTGATAAAGTTGATTACACCGGCGATAGCGTCAGAACCGTACACTGCAGATGCACCATCCTTGAATATCTCTACGCGTTCCAGCATGGACAAAGGAATGCTGTTGATATCGTACAGTGTCGATTGACCTTGATTAGGATTGGCATAAGCCGATGGTGTCATGCGACGGCCATTCAACAAAATCAGCGTGGAGCTGGAACCCAGGCCACGCAGGGATGCTGTCGCTACGCCGCGGGAAAAGCCGCCATCAACTGCATCGAATGCGCTACCGCTGCCCAGGGCAGGGATAGTACGCAGCAATTCAGCAACAGAAGTCGCGCCGCTTTGGCTGATATCTTTTGCTGTCAGAGTCTGGATAGGAGAAGTACCTTCTTTATCAATACGCTTGATGTGGGAACCAGTAACTTCAATTTTTTGAATTTTTTCTGCTGGCTCAGTCTGTGCATGAGCATTGACGAGCATACTGCCAGACAACATTGCCAGTGCCAGCTTGACAGCATAAGCACATTTCTTCTCTTGATAAAACATCCAGAATCTCCTTGGTGGAACATGAACAGGTATAGCCTGCAATGATGGCAACAATCGCTTAAGTCTCTTGAACTGACTTGAGGTTTCGCGGTCGAACCTAAACGTTGCTTAAACAATGTGCATATCGTCTTGTTCTTACGCGATAGTGTTTTGCCAAAAACCTATGGTTTTCCACAGTCTGCGCAACACTAACAATTCGATACACTTTGTTGCATCTCAGAATGATCCCATTACAATTTCATTACCGTCCAATGAGAATTTCATAAAGACGTATATAATTATCGTTATGATTGATACCTTACCCATAGAAAAATACTTCGCCCGGCAACTCAAGATCAAGCATCTGCGCCTGCTGGTAGAACTGGCGGATAAGCAGACGGTTGCTCAGGTTGCGGCGACTTTGCATGTCAGCCAGCCGGCTGTTTCCAAGATGCTGGGTGAAATGGAAGAAGGAATAGGTGTCAAATTATTTGAACGTGCTGGCCGTGGTATAAAACCAACACCCTCTGGTGAATGTCTTATCAGACATGCCAGAGAAGTCTTATTCAATTTACAAAAAGCACATCAGGAGATGCGTTCACTGGCTACCGGCACCGTCGGTAAAGTCACAGTCGGCATCCTGAGTGTGGTCTCGACCACCATCATTCCGAAGGCGGTCAAGATACTCAAGGCCAGCTGGCCCAATGTCACCTTGTGCATCATGGATGGCACGGTTGATCAGCTCTTGCATGAACTGCGCGAAGGCAAGATAGACATGGTCATAGGCCGTGTGTTTTCTGAACGTGCGGCAGAACATCTGCAGGAAGAGGTTTTGTATGACGATCCACTCGTCATCGTCACGTCCAGCAAGAACCCTCTGGCAAGACGCGATAACCTGACCTGGATGGATTTGAATAACCTGCCCTGGATTTTGTCGGTAGAAGAATCACCGACGCATCAACGCATGATCAACCTGCTGGCCAAGAATGGCTTGAACAAACCTACCGACGTCATCGAATCAGTGTCGCGCTCAGTCAACGTGCCTTTGCTGATGGAACCGCCACGCCTGGGCTTGTTGTCGCTGTCGGCGGCCCGCCAACTGGT
The DNA here is from genome assembly GCF_049340245.1 of Undibacterium sp. TC4M20W. NCBI lineage: Bacteria > Pseudomonadati > Pseudomonadota > Betaproteobacteria > Burkholderiales > Oxalobacteraceae > Undibacterium > Undibacterium sp. TC4M20W. The sequence goes on along the minus strand of NZ_JBMPPI010000037.1, from coordinate 21,990 downwards.
GTCTGAAGGTGTCTTGCAAATCCTGCCCCTGAACCTGGGTCACCTGCCCAGTCCGGTAGGCATGATATGGAACAAGACCCGGCCTTTGTCCCATGCAGCCCTGACCTTCCAGGATTGCATACGCCAGGCTTCGCAATCCTACAAAAACATGCTGATAGGCTAAGAACGTGGTTATGATCTTACTGCGCGAGCGTGATCGGGGCTCATGTGCTGCTCAAAATGCTCATGTACTCAAGTACATTCCGCTTTTTGCGCTGCTCTTCTCCCCGCTGACGCACGCTCGCTACAGATCATAAACACGTTCTAAGCATGAACATGCTTGGCTGATTTACAATGTGTCCAGTTTCTTCGCCTGGACAGCAAATGCAAACAGATCACTTATCGTATGGTTCAGATCAGTCAGGGCTGATTTGTGGCTATGTTTTTGCACATGAACAGCCCGGCAAGCCCCTGTATACCAAAGAGGCGGTCGAATGGCTGCAATCACCGCACAGCAGCCGTGATGATTCTTTTATCTGGCTGCATTTCAATTTATCCAATGTCGCTGCCGAAAAATGGCTGCGCGAACATGCGTCCCTGCCAGACGAATTTTTTGAAACCCTGCATGAAGGCTCACGTTCTACCCGCATAGAACACGCTGACCATAGTCTGATCGCGGTCGTCAATGATGTCTTGCATGACTTTGCCTTTGAAGCCTCGGACATTGCCACCCTGTGGCTGAATGTCAGCAGCAATGTCATGATCAGCGCCAGGCGCAAACCGCTGAAGTCGGTAGACCGGTTGCGCAATGCGGTGAACCAGGGTGAACATTTCAGCTCACCGACAGAATTACTGACCCATTTATTGCGTGACCAGGCTGATGTGCTGATAGGCATAGTGCGCAATGTCATCAAGAAGATCGACGACATCGAAGACCATTTGCTGGCCGATCGTTTAAATCACAAACGGGCCAATCTCGGCGAATTACGGCGGGTGCTGGTGCGCCTGCAAAGATTGCTGGCTCCTGAACCCGCCGCCCTGTTCCGTCTGCTGCAAAGACCACCGGTCTGGGTGGCTGAGCGTGATGTACAGGAGTTGCGTCAATCGACAGAAGAATTTGCCGTGGTGCTCAGTGACATGGCTTCTTTGCAGGAGCGCATTAAACTCCTGCAGGAAGAAATCGCCGCCAGTGTCAATGAACAGAATAACCGCTCGCTGTTCGTGCTGACGATCGTCACCGTACTGGCCCTGCCCATCAATATCATCGCCGGCCTGCTCGGCATGAACGTTGGTGGCGTGCCATTAGCGCAACATGAAAATGGTTTCTGGATAGTCGTTGCCATCGTGGCGACGTTTACTGCGATTGCCGGTTGGCTGGCATTCAGGAAAAACCGTAACGATTAAAGCTTCGCATCCCTTTCACCAGTATTGCAAGGAAAAGCCATGAGCAAACTGTCATTCAATCAGGGATCGCCACAGTTCATTCCGCTATCGACTTATCAGTCCTACCCGGAAACTGAAATGCTGGCACGTGCGCAAAGCTTTTACGAGGACATGAAAAGGCGCAAGACCATACGCGAATTTTCTGACCGCCCCGTACCACGCGCAGTCATAGAAACCTGTTTGCTGACAGCAGGTACAGCACCGTCAGGTGCCAATCACCAACCCTGGCATTTTGCCGTGGTCACCGACCCCGCCCTGAAGCACAAGATACGCATAGAGGCAGAGATAGAAGAGCGCGAGTTTTATGACAGACGTGCCCCACAGGAGTGGAAAGATGCGCTGGCACCACTGGGCACGGACGCGGACAAACCTTTCCTGGAAACTGCCCCTTACCTGATCGCCATCTTTGGGCAAAAAGCCACACTCATGGATGACGGCAGCGCTGTCAAAAATTATTATGTGCCTGAGTCTGTATCGATTGCGACTGGCTTTTTGATTTCAGCCCTGCATCAGGCTGGCCTGGCAACATTAACCCATACCCCCAGCCCCATGGGGTTTTTGAACCAGTTGCTGCAAAGACCAGACAATGAAAAACCTTATATCCTGTTGGTAGTCGGCTACCCGGCAGAGCATTGCCTGGTACCGAATATACAAAAGAAGCCACTGGAGCAAATTGCCAGTTTCTTTTAAATCTGTAAGCTGATGTCTATCTGAAGGGGTTTCTTATGACTGCCATTTACTCACGCCTGCTGCTGGCCGCCTGCATGCTAGCTGGCATGATCATCAGCCTGCATGCACATGCCGCTGATGACAATGCCACTCTGGTCAAACAAGTCATGCAAACTGAAGCCGCCTTCGCCAGGACCATGGAAGTGCGTGACCACAAGGCTTTTACTGAATTCCTGGCGGATGAAACCATCTTTTTTTCGACCAAAAAAGTCTTGCACGGCAAACAGGAAGTGGCAACGGCCTGGAAACGCTTTTATGAAGGTGCTGCCGCCCCTTTTTCATGGGCACCGGAAACAGTAGAAGTGCTGGAATCGGGCAAGCTGGCACTCAGCAGTGGACCGGTGCGTGACCCGCAAGGTAAACTGGTGGCAACCTTTACTTCAATATGGCGGCAAGAAAGCCCGGGGGTCTGGCGTATCATTTTCGATAAGGGAAATGACGTCTGTGAGTGTGCCAAGCCTTGAATAAGGCAAAAAATCCCTGTTTTGCATCAGAACCAGCACAATTTGAGCATAAAACCCACATTCACCCCGGAATTGTAGACAGACACACAAAAAGCTGATGTAACATGCAGAATAAAGCTGCGCGTAACACATCGCGCTGCCAGCAGTAGCTACGCTAAAAACCGAGCTCAAGCGTCACATTTCCGGACACCGGTGTCATGACTGATATTCATACACAGTTTATTGAGCTTGGCCAACTGCGCATAGGCATGTTTGTCTATTTGGACGTGGGCTGGATGGACCATCCCTTCCCGGTTTCTAATTTCAAGATCAGCAATCAGTCGCAAATCGATACCATACGTTCGCTGGGTCTGGAGCGTATACGCTATGCGCCGGATAAAAGCACGCCGGAAACCAGCAGCACTGCCGAACAACAGCCCGCCCAACAGGAAATCAAGGCCACTGAAAGTCCTGCGGCCTTTGCTGCCCGGCAAAGAAGAGAATTGCTGGCCAGCCAGCAAGCCAGCCTGCAAGTCTGTGAGCGCCAGTTTGCCCACGCGGCACAAACCTTCAAGCAGGTCACGGATCTGCTCCATTCCCAGCCTTCCCAGGCCAAAGAACTGGCCGAACAATTGATACAAGGTTTCTTGGGCCAGATACTCGGTGAAGATGAAGCAGCGATACGCCTGCTGTCAGAAAAAGCCGGTGAAAAAACCTCGCTGCATTCCATCAATGTGACCGTCATTTCACTCTTGCTGGGCCGGGCGCTGCATTTGAGCAAGGCAGAGATGCTGGACCTGGGTGTCGCCACCATTCTGCATGACATAGGCAAGATGGAATTACCCGACCGCCTGCGCTGGCAGGATGAGCATTTCAATCATGCCGAGCGTGAGCTGTATCATGAACATGTACTGCATAGTCTGGCAATGGCACGCAAAATGGGCTTGTCGGCGAATGTCATGCTGGCCATTGCCCAGCATCATGAGCATGCCGATGGCACGGGCTACCCCAGCAAGGTACAGGGTGACAAACTGAGCGCGATCAGCCGCATCGTTGCGCTGGTCAATCATTACGATAATCTGTGTAATCCGGCCAACCCGGCATTTGCAGTCACGCCGCATGAGGCGCTGTCGCAGATTTTTACCCAGCATAAACCACGCTTTCATGCCCCCACCCTGACCGCCTTTATCCGCATGATGGGTATTTATCCGCCGGGCTCAGTCGTGCAACTGACAGATGAACGTTACGCCATGGTGGTATCGGTCAATTCTGCGCGGCCCATCAAACCCAAGGTAGTCATCCACAATTCGGCCATACCTCGTGACGAGGCACTGGTCATCAATCTGGAGCATGAAAGCACGCTGTGCATACACCGCAGCTTAAAGCCGCTGCAACTGCCGAAGGCGGCTTATGATTATTTGTCGCCGCGCAAACGCCTGTGCTATTTCTTCGAACGCGGGCTGGAGGCCGAAACGCGTACCGAAGATGGGGCAGCCGTATGAAAGCCCATCCCTGGCAATCACTAATAGAAGGTTTGCTGGAAGCAGTGATACTGGTCGATCCCATACAGCTGCGTATAGTCGCGGCCAATAAGTCTATCCATCACTTGCTGCAAGTCCCGCCCGGCAGCCTGTTTGGCAAGGGCATCGTTGATTTGGCGGCGGCACCTGAAGATGTGTTCTTCTGGGAAGATGTGGCGGCAGGTTTATCAGAAAACATCCATTCCGAAACCTTGCTGAAACGTGCTGATGGCAGCATAGTCCAGATAGAAAGGCGGGTAACCCTGCTCAGAATGGGGCTGGACAGCTCAGTCTATGTGGTCGCCATCAATGACCATTCCAGTCAGCGCCAGGTCGAGAACGAGCTTGAAAAATTGATCGCCGAACTGCGCGCCACACTGGAATCCACGGCAGACGGCATACTGGTCACCGATCTTGATGGTGCGATACGCAGTTACAACCATTTGTTCGCTGAACTATGGGGCTTGCCAGACGGGTTGATGACACAGCGTGATGACAAAGCCATCTATGCCTGGATGGACAAGAGCATGCTTGATGCCCGCCAGTATGAAGAAAGACTGGGTACCATCACCCGCTCGCCGTTGATGGAAGCCACCGATGTACTGACCCTGCGCTCTGGCAAGATACTCGAGAGAGTGACGCTGCCGCAGTATGCACGGGGACGCCCGATAGGCCGGGTTTATTCTTACCGCGATATCACGCAGCGCCTGGCAGATGAGGCACGCCTGCGCCTGGCAGCCAAGGTATTTGAATCGAGTACCGATGCGATTTTCATTACCGATGCAGAACAGAAAATAGTCACTACCAACCCCAGTTTCGAACGTCTCAGCAGTTATACCGAACAGGAAATGCTGGGCAAGACGCCAAGGGAATTTTTTTCCATGGAAGGCAATGCCACCCAGGTGGAGAACCTGCTCAATGAGCTGGAAAACCTGGGTTTCTGGGAAGGAGAATTGTGGAACCGCCGCAAGAATGGTCATGCTTATCTGTGCATGATTTCGCTGGTCAAGGTCGCCGATGCCCAAGGTGGTGCTTTGCACTACATAGGTTTTTTCAAGGACAGGACCGAAACCCATACGGCAAAACAGAAGATAGAGGAACTGGCTTTCACAGACGTGCTGACAGGCTTGCCCAACCGACTTTTGCTGGATGAACGCATACGCCAGGCGATCACGATTTCCAGCCGCAATCATTCGACCTTTGCCCTGCTATTTCTCGACCTTGATCATTTCAAGCAAATCAACGATGCCCTCGGCCACCCCTTTGGTGACCGGGTGCTATTGCAAGTCACAGAACGGTTGAAGAAATGCATACGCCAGGTGGATACTGCCTCGCGACTGGGCGGCGATGAATTTGTCTTGCTCCTGCATGAAGCAGATGCCGAAGGCGCAGAGATTTGTGCCAGGCGAGTATTGGAAGAATTGTCCGCACCGTTTTCACTGGATGGCATGAATTTCACTGTGACGGCCAGCATAGGCATTGCGCTTTATCCGGCAGACGGACAAAGCATGGCTGACCTGATCAAGAATGCCGACAGTGCCATGTACCACGTCAAGGAACGCGGGCGTTCAGACTTCCGTTTTTACCAGCGCCAGATGAATATCGGTCTGTTGTCACGCATGAAGCTCGACCATGCCATGCGGCAAGCACTGGAACATGAGTTATTCCGCTTGCATTACCAGCCTCAGATAGAGCTGGCTACCGGCAAGTTGCTGGGTGTCGAAGCCTTATTGCGCTGGACGGACAAAGACCTGGGCGAAGTCAGTCCTTCACAATTCATACCGGTGGCAGAAGAATCGGGCGTCATTGTCCCCATAGGTAACTGGGTCCTGCAAACAGCGATACGGCAGGCCGCCTTATGGAACCGTGATGGCAAGTCCATGCGGGTGGCGATCAATGTCTCTGCACTGCAATTCCAGCAAGCCAATTTTGTCGATAGCATTGCGGCAGCCTTGCAGGAACATGACTTGCAGCCACAATGCATAGAACTGGAATTGACAGAGTCGATACTCATCAAGGATGCAGAAGATGCACTGAGAAAACTGGAAGCCCTGGCAGCCCTCGGCGTCAAGCTGGCGATTGATGATTTTGGTACCGGTTATTCCAGCCTCAGTTACCTGAAACGCTTCCCTATCTACAAACTCAAGATAGACCGCTCATTCATCAATGACTTGCCCGGCAATGAAAGCGATATCGCAATAGTCACCGCCATCATCAGCCTGGCCCATGCCCTGAAATTACGCGTGATTGCCGAAGGCGTCGAAACCCAGATGCAAAGGGATTTTTTGCAGCAACTGCAATGCGAAGAAATGCAGGGCTATCTGTTTGCCCACGCGATGTCGGCAGAAGAATTTGAACAGCGTTATTTGCGCTGAGATTTGCGCTGAAAATAAGCTAAATTGCCGGACACATAAAAAAATGCCGCTAAAAATGAGCGGCATTTTTTCATTTGTGCATTTGAGCATCAGGGCAAATCAAAGATGCGTTTTCCAGTAGCGTGAATCATCGCGAATCTCGGCAATCTGTTCACTGGTCAGGTCATTGCTGACCAGTTCGCGGCTATCCATCGCCATGCTGCCAACCTTGACACTGGCTTTGAGCAGATAACGGTAGCCTGTCACCGTGTCACGCTCTACTCCATCACCATGTAAATAACGCAAACCCATTTGAAACTGGGCACTTGATAAACCCTGGTCAGCGGCCAGCGTTTCCCAGTGAGCAGCCTGCGCAACATTTTTTTCTATCCCGGTACCATCCTGCAAGGCCAGCGCCAGGTAATGCTGGGCACTGGCATTACCTTGATGAGCAGCCTGTTGATACCAGAATACCGCTTCTTCGGGATTTTCTTCCACGCCCTTGCCGTTGGCATACATATAGCCCAGGGCCAGTTGGGCAGAAGTCAGACCTTGCAGGGCAGCGCGGCGGAACAGGCGGAAGGCCTGGCCTTCATCAGTGTCGACACCCTCGCCTGTCAGGTACATGACACCGAGGTTAGCCTGGGCACCGGCATGTCCCTGGTCGGCTGCCTGTTCCAGCCAGTAAGCTGCTTCCTGAGGATTTTGCAGGTTCTCACTGGGCTCAAGGTAGAGCAAGCCCAACATATTCTGTGCCTGCGTGTCCCCTAGCAGGGCCCAGCGCCGGACTTGCATTTCATCATCAAAATCATCGTCACCCAAAGCCGAGGCACAGGTCGTCATGATCATGAGCACCATCAGCAGATGCCGCCATTTTTTCATTTTATCCTCACCTGTTTTACTTCATGTACAGAATGCTACGCCTATCCTGCCTTTTGCGTGTGTCTCGACTGTTGGATTAGGTAACAAAATGTAGCCACCAGTCAGCAAGTGCAGCCACTCTGAGAGTAAACTACAGGGACAGACAGTTTCCCCACCAGCCATGAAAGCAGATGCCGTGACCTCAGCAAAAAAGCTACGCATAGGATTGATTGCCAACCGATCTCACCAGGACGCCCCGAATTCTGCACTGGTGCAGCTACTACATGGTGGCGGACCAGCGCTAAGACATCTGCAGGCTGAACTAGTCATCGTCGGGCGTACTCTGGACGCCATTATTTCACATGGCCTGCTGGAAAGCTGCCCTGCGGTCGAGCGTTTTCCCTATGGCCGCGAAGGTGGGCTCATGAAACTGGTATCAAGGGTGGTCGATAAAGACCCGGCCAGGGCGGTGGATGCGGTGATTTACCTGATAGATCCGGTCGATCCTTCTTCGGTTTTCCCGGAAGCCCATGCACTCAAGCGTCAGTGCGTGATACACCGTAAACCTTTTTTGGCGACGCTGGCCAGCGCCAGGGAATGGCTGGAACTCGAAGCCACGGCAAGCGGTGCAGCAACAGACCACAAACTGAACCCGACTTTTGAATTACAAAATGAAGGTATCGCCCTGATCGCCCATGATGCGATGAAGGACAGCATGCTGCTCATGGCAGAGAAACACTTTGCGCTGCTCGACAGCTTTGGTCACCGCTATGCAACCGGCACCACCGGTGGCCTGCTGAACAAGCTGGCACAAAAAATCAAGGGAGAAGAGGCTGGAAAGAACTGGGTCACCCCTTATCTTTCCGGCCCCCTCGGTGGGGATGCGCAACTGGCAGAGCTGGTGCTCGACCGGCAGATACGCCGCATCCTGTTCCTCGAAGACCCGCATGTGGCACGCCAGCATGAAGCCGACATACAGTTACTCGAAAGAGCGGCCCGCACCGTCTGTGACTTTTCGCAAGTCATCAGCGAAGTCACCGGTGCAGACCGCTGGCTGACACTGCTGACCCAAAGGGTCAGCAGACAGGCTTAGGCCGCTGTTGCGGTCTGGCTGGACAGACGCTTGAGTCTTTCCAGCGTGCTCTCACCGGCGGTATCAGCCTGCGCCACCGATTTGCGGATGGCGTCAATCTCTGCCGCCTGGTCCAGCGGTTTTTGTGCAATATCGGCAACGATGCGCAAACCTGCTGCTTCGTTACTGACTGTCTGCGCACGGCGGGTCAGGGCATTCAAGGCACTTGAATGGCTGGCCATGCTGGACAGGCTGCTGAGTTGCTCCTGTCTGTCCATGCGCAGTTGCTGCAAGTCTTTCTGTGCCTTGGCCGCAGCCAGGCTTTGCAGGGCTTTTTTCGCAGCAGCATCAAAGTCTGCCAGTTGTTTGGAGAAGGCATCGACGATCTTCTGCAATTCATCCATGTATTCTCTGGCATCTGCTTCTTCCTGAATTTCCAGTGGCAGACGTGCCTTGTTGGCTTCAAGCTCATCACAGAACAGGCTGACCGTTGCTTCAGAAATCTTGCCTGCCGCAAGACGGTCTGCCAGTGTTGCCGAGGCTTTTTCATCGTTCGCAATCAGCTCACGCAGGCGCACTACATCATTATGCTCTTTGTCGAAAGAGGCGCGGGCCGCGGCCAGTTTTTGTGCCGTATCACGCAGGGCGGCTGCCAGACGGTCACGGTCAGCTTCGGTCGCTGTCTCAGGATCAAAATTGGCGATCGCTTCAGAGATCTTGTCGCCGAGTGCGCCAAAGTGTTTGGAAATCAAACGTGCGGTCAGGCCCCAGCCATTCATATTGCTCATGGTAATCCTCTCAGTGTGTGATGCGGTAATGGTCAAATACAGTATTACGGGTACTACATCAAAACGGTGCTATTGCACCAGCAGCCTTTCCGCCTCCAGGGGTAGGGCAATCATAAAATCAACATGGATGTCGCGCTTGCTGCTGCCATCCTTGCTGCGTAAAATCTCGGTGCTGATCAGCAGTAATTCGGACTGCTCACCAGCCTCACTCAAACTCCTGCGGTAAGGCATGAAGACCACATCCTGTTGCAAGCCGAGTTTGCCTGCTGCATCATCGATGCGGGTTTCCACTCCTTTAAAGGGAGCAACGAATTCCTGGGCCGGGTCACCGGCATCGCGTTCATATTGCAGACTGTCAGCATCAGCAAATACACTGTCGAGGCTGGCCTCATCCCAGCCTATGCCCACCAGTTGCTCGCGCCACAGGCTGTAATTGCGGTCGCCCAGACCAGCACCGTTTTCACCGAGAAAGGCTTGCTGGTCTTCGACGGTTTCCGGTATCAGTCTTGTCAGGTGGCTGCAATACAAGAGCTCTTGCAATTCACCGCTGGCATCGCAATACAGCTGCAGGAATTTCTCGCCGCCATTGTTACCATCGGCGTCGCGGTTCAGGTAATAGCGGTACATCTTGCCGCTGATCGGCAGTTGCACACGGCTGATGGCAACGATGCGGGTTTCAGCTTCATCCGGCATGGCGATCAACGAACCCTGGCTGATGGCACGTATCAACGGTGTCTTTTGCAAATTGACGACACTGCCTATACGCGCACCCAGTGGCAGGGAAGCATCCTGCCTGCCACTCTCTGCATGCATGTCATCTGCGACCAGTTCATCCTTGTCGTGTTTGTTGAACAGCTTGCCTACATACTGATATGCATCTTTCCAGGCCATGGTATTAATTTCCTCCTAAACTGTAATGAACTGCACTGTCTTGCTTATTGCGCTTATTGCGCCTGTTGCGTCTGCTGAGCAGGAATTGCCAGCCTGCCCAGGCCAGCGCAGCGAACAGCAAGATGACGAGAACGGTGCGCAGCAATTTAAAATCACCGTTCTCCTGGGTCACTTTGGTCGCTGTCGCTGTTACTGTGGCCGCTGCGTTTTCTGCATCTGAACTGCTCAGTGCAAGTGTCTTGTCACCCACTGCGGCAGCGCTGCTGGCGACCTCATCCTTGCTACTGCCTGTCCCGATATTGGCAATCGGTTCCAGTTGCTGGGACTGGCGGTTTTCTGCTGCCTGAGGGTGACTCATAACACTACCCAGTATCACGCCGCCGACAACGGCAGGCAAAATGCCACTGCCTCTCTGCGCGACCTGCGGCTGCATCATGACCGGTGCGGATTGCGTCACAGGTGGTGTTGCATATGTAGACTGATTGGCAGGCTGGTTGGCAGACTGATTGGCAGCCTGTTGATTGCCGCTGTTATTAACACCATTGTTGCCACTGACACTATTGCCAAAGCCCCGCTGGCTTTGCTGCGCTGTCTGCTGGCGTGCATCCATGCTCTTTTGCGCATTTGCCTGTGCCTGATTTTTTTCCAGGTCACGGTTCAGTGCAGAATCAGACTTCTTGCTTGCATACGCAGGCTTGCTGGTATTGAAGCTGCCAAATCCTGTCTTGGAGGGTGCCGATGGTGCAGGCTTGCTGATACTTCTTTGCGAAGAGAAGCCACCACGAAAACCGCCAGAAGACGCGGATGAACGCCCGGCAGCATGCGCAAGGCTGGCCGAGAGTGGCAAGACCAGCGCCAGCATGATTGCTATTAATTTGTTATTAAAACTGTTCATGGTTCTCATCTATAGAAATATGGTTAAGCTATCTGTACAATCCCTCAACGCTTGATGGATGTCATCATAGTGAGCAAAAACACAAAGATCATCGGTAATAAATTAGGGAATTCACCATGACACGAAAATATTCAGACATGAACCAGCACGACGCCTTGTACAAGATTGCGCGCGCCTATCCTGGTGGCCTGGAAGCCCTGGCGGGCCGCATGGAAGTCTCGGTGAATGTCTTGCGCAACAAGCTGGCACCGGGCATAGAGTCACACTACCCTTCGTTTGAAGAACTCTCGCTGATCGTTGAACTCTGTCATGACGCGGGCGTCAAAGATGCCCATCTGCCACTACATGCGCTGTTAAGCCGTCATGGCATGGCAGCATTTGTGATACCTGAGCCTGACCAGGTCAGTGAAGATGATTTGTCGCAAACAGTCTGCCGCGTCATGAGCCGCGTTGGCGACGTAGCAGAGGCAGTATCAACTGCCTTGATCGATGGTGTGATTACGGATGCAGAAGCCGACCTGATAGAAAAAGAATTTCAGAGTGCACTGACCGTGCTGGGTGAATGGCGTGCGCGCATACGCGCACACCATAAGCAAAGAGAATCGTGATTTTTTCTTGTGTTTGAAAAAACGCTTAATGGAATTTCTTTTCAAGCAAGGCAACTATCCGCGGCCAGCCCATCTTGCGTGCCAGATCCAGTGCAGATTCGCCTTTGGGATTGAGCGCGCCTGGATCAGCACCATGTTTGACCAGCAAACTCACCGGCGCGAGATTACCTGCCAGTGCGTCTCTCTGAAGCAGGGTCCAGCCATCAGCATCGACGCTGCGGGTAAACGCTGGTTCATCCCGCAAACCCTGCTCCATTTTCTCAGCCATGTTTTCACTCATGGGATGTTCAGGCAAGTCTGCTGTGTTGAGAATAATGGGCTGTTCTTTTTTACCAAACAGGCCAGATAAAAAGCCCTGTTTTTCTTGCGTAGCGGTGGGCACGATCATGACTTCACCTGGCTTGCCAAAGTCCAGACCCCAGGCCTGGTCATGATCATCGCGTTCGGCTTTTGACATGTCGCTGCGCATGACATCAATACTGTAACCACCATATACTTTACCGTTGATGGTGTACATCCAGTCACCGATCTCCGCCAGCGGGACACTGACAGGATCGCCAGCGCCAATGCTGTCCAGCCATTGCGGATTGTTCAGCAAAACACCTGAGACGGTGTCGCCATCAAACTGTATTTCATTGATCCACATGTGCTCGACTTCTGGCCCTTCACTACCCGGGTCAGTCGCAAACGCGACCTTGACTGCAGCCAGGCCTAGTCCGGGAATAATGCGTCGGTACTCCCATGACAGCTCGCGCCAGAAATACTTGAAAGTCTCGCGCGCCTGTTCAGCCGCCGCCTGCATAGCAGGGCTGGCACCTTCATACATGACTATCTTGTCTTCGCTCATGATTTTGACCAGTAAAATAAAAACACTGTAGCGCAAAGTTGACTGACAATTAAGCAAGTGCATGACTTCGTTTCAATTGATACAAGTCCTTACTTTTTATGCATCAGGTGCTTCGCTGGGCATGGCGATATCTGCGGAAATTTGAATAGATGAAATATTTGCCCAGCAGCATTTTCACTCCTGCTTTACAATGTAAGCCTGCCCTATGCCAAGCCGCCAGGCTGCCATCATCATGTCCACAGAACTTGCCAGCCAGCGACCTACCTCCCTTGCGGATTTGTATATTTCATTTACCTTATTGGCATTGCAAGGATTTGGTGGCGTACTCGCGGTTGTACAGCGCGAACTCGTGGAAAAGAAACGCTGGATGACGATGGAAGAATTCGTCGAAGACTGGGCTGTTGCACAGATTTTGCCGGGGCCGAATGTCGTGAATCTGTCGCTGATGATAGGCCATCGCCATTTCGGTTTTGCCGGTGCCATGACAGCGCTGGCTGGCATGTTGTCAGTGCCCTTGCTGATCGTCGTGATGCTGGCGGTGGTGTATGCGCAATTTTCACAATATCCTCAGGTAGTCGGTGCGCTACGTGGCATGAGTGCGGTGACTGCCGGCCTGATCATTGCGACAGCGCTCAAGCTGGTACCGGCGCTCAAAAATAATCCTGTTGGCAGACTTACTGCGCTGGTTTTCAGCGCACTGTGTTTTGCCGGCATCGCTCTCTTGCGCCTGCCGCTGGCCTATGTCTTGTTCACCCTCGGCACCATCACCTGCGCACTGGTTTACCGGAGGCTGAAATAATGCCTGATACCCTGCATGGTGCCCTGCACATTACGATGAACTGGCATGACTGGTTGCAGTTGTTCCTGCATTACATGATGCTTTCCCTGTTGTCGATAGGCGGGGCGATTTCCACTCTGCCTGACATGCACCGTTACCTGGTCACGCAACAGAGCTGGCTGACGGATGCGCAATTCAATGCCTCTGTGTCGATTGCCCAGGCTGCCCCCGGCCCGAATGTCTTGTTCATCGCCCTGATGGGCTGGAACGTGGGCATGAATGCAGGTGGCATGTGGACAGCATTGATAGGTGTTTTCGTCGCCATGACAGGCATACTCTTGCCCAGCACCACCCTGACTTATGTCGCAGCAAGCTGGGGCCATGCCAACCGTGAGTTGCGCAGTGTGCGCGCGTTCAAGCTGGGCATGGCACCGATAGTCATCGGCCTCTTGCTTGCTACCGGCTGGATCATGGCAGCATCGCATGACCAGGCCAGCAGGGACTGGCCTTTATGGCTGATGACCGTAGTCTGCACCGTCGTAGTCTGGCGCACCCGCCTGCATTTGCTGTGGCTACTGGCGGGTGGTGCTGCACTGGGCTGGTTTGGCCTGATCTGAAGACAAAAACAGTCAGACAAATCCAAGATAACGCTGGCTCGCATCGTAATACTTGAGGTTGGGCAGCAAATCCAGCATGTCCGTATCTGATACACCCAGCCACTTGCCCAGCGTGGCGGCATATTGATCGACCGAGGTGGTCGGCAACAGACGCCCCTGCCCTACATCGTCATCACTATCGGTAGCCACCAGCGGTGGTACCGTAATAGCGCTTGCCGTTGACTGCACCACCGAGCATGAAATGCATGCTGCCCCAGCCATGGTCAGAGCCATCATTATTACCGGTCAGGGTGCGGCCAAAATCGGAAGCGGTGAATGCGGTAACCTTGCTATCGACCTTCAATTCCTTGGTCGCTTCATAAAATGAATTGAGAGCTTCGGCTACACTGGCCAGCAAACCCGGATGAGTGCTGACCAGACCATCATGGGTATCAAAGCCACCCATGGAAACAAAGAACACCTGGCGTTTTGCGCCCAAGGCACCGGCACAGGAAATCATGCGCGCCACCATCTTCAATTGCATGGCCAGGTTGTTGTCTTCATTGAATGGCGTGTTGATTGCTGGTGCCCCCGCCAATGCGGTGGTCAGGACATCATTGGCATCGATCGAGCGTTTGCTGACGCGGGTATATTCATTTTCAAACAAATGCGTGCGGGCCTGCGTGACCAGATTTTGCAAAGCCGTGGAACAGGCGGCAGAACCAAACAGCGGCGCCTGCAAACCTGCAAGTGGCACGGAACCATTGGTCGAAACCTGGTATTGCACGGCAGTATTGCCAGACAAGTAAATTGCATTGCCGGAGACATTCACGCATGTGAAAGTCGCATTGCCATTGCCCGCCACAAAGCGGTCACCCATGCGCCCGCCCCAGCCCGATGTTGCCCCTTCGGCTGCAGATGATTGCCATACCGATTGCTGGTCATTATGCGAAAACAGCTTGGGCGGCAACATCGCGGTCTTGTTCGTATATTCCAGCTTGGTAGTAGGCCGTATCAGGGTGCCGACATTGAGCATGATACCCATCTTGCCTGTATTGAAGATGGGCAGCAGCGGTGCCAGCTCAGGTGCCAGCGCATACTGGTGACTGACACCGTTTCTATCGACCGGCACATTCACACCCTGCAAGGCTGTTGCATCAAGTTTGTCGCGTCCATAGGCCAGCGTCGGGCGCAGACGCGAATAAGCGGCGTAGTTGGCGCTGTCGTAAGGCACGAGCGTATTGGCGTAATCATTACCGCCATATAAAAATACACAGACGATGGCTTTGTAATCGTCAGCCGTGGCGGCTGAGGCTTCGGCCATGGCAGCGAGATTCAACGCCCAGGGTGTGGCGACACCGGCGATGGAGAGTGCAGAAGCACGTTGCAAGAATGCGCGGCGTGAGGCATTCATCGTATTTGAATTTTTCATGATGCTTTCCTGTAGTGATGGCAGCAAATTATTATTGGCGCGCAAGTGCGCTCATTTGAGAACGATGAATTCGGGAGCAGCCAGCACCAGAGTCAGTGCCGCATAGATTCTTTGTTTGCGGCGGGTATCTGTACCACGCGGCATGCTATCGACAGCCGTGCTGAGGTTTTGCAAAGTCGCCGCACTTAACTGCCCGGCTGCCAGCACCAGGTTGATTTCATCAAGCAGGGCGGGCGCGGTATCTGCCAGCGGCGTCAGGCTGCTGTAATCAGGCACGAGATCACTGATGCCGCTGCTGATAGCGCGCTGCATGTAATTTACATAGCCAACGACTGAAGATTCATTGGTGATCTGTAACTCGGGCGCGACCAGGCTGGCTGCTGCTATAGCAGTATTGGGCGGCACATAACCGGGGCGGAAGTAATTGAACACCGATGGTGAACGCAAGGGGCTTTGCCCCAGCCTGGTAGCAGGATCACTGGTGTTGCCCAGGTTCCAGATATCATTGGTTGCCGTGACATTGTAGGCACGCGCCCAGGCCAGGAAACGCAGCATGGGTTCACGCAATTTGCCAAACTGCGGGTCACTGAGATTAGCTGGCTTGCGCGCCTCGTCATCGAGCAATATGGCTTTCAATACGGCTGTCAGATTGCCTTTCTTGCTGGCTGAGCCGCTGCCATCATCATTGAATACCGTAGCAACTCTGGAGACATAGCCAGTTGAGGGATTGCTGGTCACCAGTCTTTGTATCAGCTGGCGGCTGATGAAGGGTGCCACATTGTCATGGGCAAAAATGATGTCGAGTGCGGCACTCAGTGCATCGGCTCCATTGAGCCCTTCGCCTACGGTTTTATCAAGAAAAGTGGAAGCACCGGTCTCATGCCTGATCGGTACCTGTGTCATGGGTCTGTGCAAGAAGTCAGGCTTGTCGGCCTTGCCACCAGCGAGGTCAAAATCCCAGCCTGTGAAGATACGTGCCAGACCTGTGATATCGGTCAGATCATAGGTTTCTATATTCTTGCCATCTTGCTGGCGCGGCGTGCCATTGAGCTTGAGTTCGAGCAAACCTATGCTGAACAATTGCATCAGTTCACGCGCATAGTTTTCATCCGGCATGGCACCGGTTTGCGCATTATATTTGGCATTGCCACGGAAGGTCAGGTATTGCCCCATGGCAGGGCTGGTCGAGACTATTTGCAGCAAGCCGCGGTAATTGCCAAAACAATTTACTTCCAGCATGTCCAGCCAGGCCGCTGCAGCAAATGCCTTCCAGCCACCATCGATGAGGCCATCGATGGAAACCACGATAATTTCTGACAAGGCCAGAGTGAAGCGCTGGCGCAGGGTATCGGGCGAGCTGATCAGTTTGCGCCAGGCGGTGGAATCAAAACCTGCCTGACTGTTGCGGTAGCTGATATCGTTAAAGCCCTTGGACACCAGCCAATCCCAGCGCGTGCCATTACCAGGCAGGCTCAGTTGTTCATCTATCCAGCCTGCATAACCGAGGGCCTGTACCCTGGCGATCTGGGCACGGCTGGTACCCATGCTGGCCTGAGCCAGGAAGCGCGCAGCCTCGCTGGCGGTAATTGCTGCCGCACTGGGGTCGGGCGCCGGCGCTGGTTGTTCCGGCGGTGCCGCCATGGCAGCATTGCTGCCAGTGTCATTTTGCGCCGTAGTATTGCTGCCACCGCACGCGGCCAGCAAGGCCGTCGATGCCAGCAGCGCCGCTGCCTTCAATTCTGCCTGTTGATTGAACGTATTCTGATCCGCTACGGTCTGAGTATTCATATCCGTGGCGATTAGCTGCTCTTCCATGTTCTGTCTCCCTGTATTGGTAGGTGGGTCTAGATTATTCATTCTTGCTACCCAGAATGCAGACTAGAACAGCCATGTAAATTACTTATTACCCATTTGTAAGCAGTTGTCAGGAGTTAGGCTAATTTTCTATATAGTTTGTTACTTGCAAATGTAAATAGCATTAAAGATTCAAAAACCGGGCGCGTCATTTGTTACACTTTCGTTTTTTATCAGCATGCGCCGGTTTGCCGATTCAGCGACAGACAATCTTTGTTACAGGGAGAGACATAGTTTGAGGTATCCTTGCCACCTTGAAATTCTGCACACCGGTTCATATAGTCCATGAAGTTGAGCATAGAAGCGCCTGAGGATGAAGTTGCCCTGCCGGGCGAGATTCATTTGCATATCCGGTTTCGCCCTGCGAATATGTTCGGCATCTTGCTGGCTTTGCTGGTCCACGGGCTCTTGCTTTACTTCTTGCTGCATATGAATGTGATCAAGAAGAAACTCGACAAGGCTGGTTCCAGTGAGCCCATGGTCTTTATCATGGACAAGGTGGCCAAAGCCCCCAAGCAGGCAACTGCGCCACAAAAGCAAAAAGCTGAATCCAAGCCGGTGCGGGTGCCACCATCCAAAAACGCAATCACCCGACCCAAGATACCGCCACCGCCAGTCACAGACTCGCCAATAGCACAACCGCCGCCGCCACAAGCCAAAGAGACGCCGCCAGAAATGGACATGATGGCCCTGGCCAATGCTGCGCGTGAACGCCGCCGTCCGGCAGAACAGGCCGCCGCCCAGGAAAATGAAGGCGCGCGTCAGGCAGGCCGCGGCATGACTCCACAGGAAGTGGCCGAAGCCAATGTCAAACGCAGCATGCAGCAAGCAGCCAACCGTGGTGGCGGCAGCGGGGTGTTTGAACTGGGGACAGTAGGCACGCGGGTAGCCAACTTCACTTTCCGTGGCTGGAACACCCGTGTCATTGCTTCGAATGGCAAGCAGTCCTTTGAAGTCGATGCCGGCCTTGGTGGTGACGTACGCCTGGCAGTAGTGCGCCGCATGATAGAAATCATACGTATGGAATACAAGGGCGACTTCAACTGGGAATCCCGCCGGCTGGGCCGCGTCATCGTCAAGTCAGCCCGGCCAGAAGATTCTGCCGAGCTGGAAAACTTTTTGCTGAAAGAGTTTTTCCCTTAATTCCCTTAATTTCTCTTAATTTTCCTTAGTGCGGCTGGTGACCACGCCAGCCCGCCCGTAATGATTGCCAGGCCTGTACCAGCGCGTGCCGCCAGTGTGCAGGCTCTGGCTTATGCAACAGTACATCACTAGCCTGCAACGCCCGCAATTCTACCCAGCCATCATTGGGCACCTGATACACACTGCCTGTGTCCAATACCGTGTCGGCCTGCCATGCCAGCCCCTCGACAAATTGCGGCCAGGCAATTAAACGCAGCTTCCCTGTCTTTACATATAAGGTGCTGCCTGCCGCTAACAGGCAGTGCATGCTCTGGTCTTGCCTGATGCTATTGCTATGCATGGTAATGCTCCTGAAAATGATCCAAAAAGAGCTTTGGATACAGGCATCAGGATAGGCCTGGCCTGCGGACCTGCACAGACACAGAAAATACACATCTGTATCGCATCAGACAGCGAATTCATAATCTGTTATTGTATCGTTAGCCCTGAACTGTATCTGTGCAGGCCCTGAGCATCTTTACATCGTCAAGCTATGCAAACCCTACCTCTCTACAGGCAACTGGCCGACCATTATCTGAATGCTATCCGTTGCGGAACGCTCAAACTGGGTGACCGCATGCCTTCGGTGCGCAAACTCATGCATGTGCATGGTGTCAGTCTATCGACGGCCTTGCAGCTCTGTCGCCAGCTGGAGACCGAGGGCTGGCTGGAAGCGCGCCCGCGTTCCGGCTATTTTGTGCGGCAGCCACGCCGGGTGCGCCTGATACCGGCGCAGGAACCAACCATAGGCAAGATCATCGACCCGGCACAGTTTGTCGGCATTCATGAAAAAGTCTCTGAAATCATCGCTCAGGGCCAGCGCTTGGTGAAATGCAATCTGGCACGCGCAACTGGCGGCCCTGCCCTGTACCCGCACCAGCAATTACGCAGCCTGACTGTCAGCACCTTGCGCCGCTATCCTGAACTGCTGACCAAGGCAATTACGCCGGGCGGTAATCGCGAACTGAAAGCGGCACTGGCCAAGCGCGCACTCGATTCTGGCATCAGTACCTCGGCTGACCAGGTCATCATCACCAATGGCTGTATCGAAGCCCTGAACCTGGCCTTGCGTGCGGTGGCGCAAGCGGGCGATGTCATCGCTGTCGAATCGCCAACTTTTTATGGCCTCTTGCAGGTGCTCGAAAGCCTGGGCATGAAGGCGCTGGAAATACCGACCAGTCCGAGTACCGGCATTTCTGTCGAAGCGCTGGAGCTGGCGATGCAAACCTATGACAATATCAAGGCAGTCGTGGTGGTGCCGCATTTGCAAAACCCGCTGGGCAGCATGATGCCTGACCAGCACAAGCAAAAGCTGGTGGCGCTGTGTGAAAAGCAAGGCATACCGCTGATAGAAGATGACTCCTACAGCGCGCTCGCCGATGGCGACAAGATACCAACCGCACTCAAACAATGGGACCATAGCGGCAACGTGATTTACTGCGCCTCCGTGCACAAGATACTTGCTCCCGGCATGCGCGTAGGCTGGATACTGGCAGGCCGCTGGCAAGAACGGGTGAACATGCTGAAGTATGCACACACGCGTTATAACGAAGAATTGTCACAGATAGTCACAGCGACTTTTTTGCTGTCATCAGCTTATGACAGGCACCTGCGGAAACTACGTAGCAGCCTCGCCGTGCAAAGAGAAAAAATGGCTGAAGCGATAGCCACTTACTTCCCGGAAGACACGCGCGTGACCATGCCAGCCGGTGGTGTTTCCTTGTGGGTGGAGATGCCGACAGGCACGTCTTCCCGCGCTGTTTTTGATGCCGCTCTAGAGGAGAGTATCCTGGTTTCGCCAGGTTTGATGTATTCCAATTCAAATCGTTTTGATCATTTTTTGCGTCTCAATTGCGGCATCCCATATACCCAGGATCTGGATGATGCGATGCGTTTACTGGGTCGCATTATTCAGCATCAGGCAACGCATTCTTCTGCATCAAGACAACATATTGCTGCATAAAAATTAGTCACTGTGGAAAGCCACAATTGTGGCTGCCACTGGGATTTTCCATAATGCGTGCACTGAAGGGAAAAAATATCCCTCAACGTGCTCGCCACCGGATTACATGATGTGCGAGACTTTCTACCATCCCAAGGAGACCAAGGATGAAAGCTCAAGCCTTCTACAAATCCCTGTATTTTCAAGTCATCACCGCCATCATTCTGGGCGTGATGCTTGGCCATTTTTATCCTGAATCCGGCGCCGCCATGAAGCCTCTTGGTGACGGTTTCATCAAGCTCATCAAGATGATGATCGCACCGATTATTTTCTGTACTGTGGTAGTTGGTATTGCCGGTATGGAAGACATGAAAAAAGTCGGCAAGACAGGTGGCATGGCATTGCTGTATTTTGAAGTTGTCAGCACCCTGGCACTGATCATTGGCCTCATCATTGTGAATCTGGTGCAACCCGGTGCCGGCATGCATATCGATGTGCATACGCTCGACACCAAGGGCATCGCTGCCTTTGCCGGTCCTGGCAAGATGCAGACCACGACAGAGTTCCTGATGGCAATCATCCCTACTACTTTCACCGATGCTTTTGCCAAGGGTGAGATACTGCAGGTCTTGTTGATCTCCATCTTCTTTGGTTTTGCTTTGCACCGTTTTGGCGGTCGTGGCACGCTGGTATTTGATCTGGTTGAAAAATTCTCCCACGTGCTGTTTGTCATCGTTGGCTATATCATGAAAGTTGCTCCTATCGGTGCCTTTGGTGCGATGGCTTTCACGATAGGTAAATATGGTGTCGGTTCGCTGGTGCAACTCGGTTTCCTGATGGCAACTTTCTATGCAACCTGCCTGATTTTCATCTTCGTGGTACTTGGCACTATCGCCAAGGTGCATGGTTTCAGCATCTGGAAATTCATCAAGTACATCAAGGAAGAATTGCTCATCGTACTCGGCACTTCTTCTTCAGAATCAGTGTTGCCACGCATGATGGCCAAGCTGGAAAACCTGGGTGTGAAAAAATCTGTAGTTGGCCTGGTGATCCCTACCGGTTACTCTTTCAATCTGGATGGCACGTCTATCTATCTGACCATGGCTGCGGTATTTATTGCCCAGGCTACAGACACACCGATGACCCTGATGCAGCAAATCACTTTGCTGGCAGTCTTGCTGCTGACATCGAAAGGCGCGGCAGGTATTACAGGTAGTGGTTTCATCGTACTTGCAGCGACGCTGTCTGCAGTTGGCGGCGTACCGGTTGCTGGCCTGGCACTGATACTCGGCATAGACCGCTTCATGTCAGAAGCACGTGCACTGACGAACCTGATCGGCAACGGTGTCGCCACGGTAGTGGTTGCCAAATGGGGGAATGATGTGGACACCGTCAAGATGCAAAGACGTTTGAATAACGAAACCGTGGAAGAAGCCGAAGACCCGGAACTCTTGATGGATACGGCATCCATGCATACAGCAGTGCGCTAAGCTTAATGCAGGCTGCAGGAAAAAAAGCGGACCTTGTGAAGTGACCCCGTAAAGTTGGACGTTTAATTATTTAAGTAGCCAAGGACTGAATTCTGTATTGCACAGGACTCAGTCCTTTTAGTTTGACCTTGATCCGGTCGTGATTATAGTAGTGAATATAATCCTTGATGCCTGCTTGCAGTTCTTCAACACTGCTAAATTTGTTGAGATAGAAGAACTCTGACTTCAACACGGCGAAGAAACTCTCCATAGCCGCATTGTCGATACAATTGCCCTTACGTGACAT
>NZ_JBMPPI010000036.1:0-56060 GCF_049340245.1 Undibacterium sp. TC4M20W | reverse complement strand
CATTGGTCTCTTGGGGCATGCGCCGGATCAGGCGACGTTTGATGCACTGCTGGCGCAATCGGGGACGGATGTGGTCACGCTGATCGGGCAGTTTATTAATTCGCCTGAGTATCTGGCAAGGTTTATGGCCTGAGCCTGAATTCGTCAACATGCAAAGCCGCCTGGGAAAATTCCCTGGCGGCTTTTTTTATTTGATGTGCGTAAGAAAGTTTCATCATCAGAGCATCACCCCAGAATCGAAAATACTCATAACTGTTGTTTAAAAATGCAATTAAAAATTCAATAGCTTATGAGTGCGCTATCGCACAGATAGCGTACGTGAAAAGAGAGATAAGGGATGCTTGATACCTTACTCAAGCAGAAATTGCCTGGTCAATCTGTCAAAGCTGGACGGATAAAGACTGCCTCCCCCATGTGAAATCAATGAAACCAATGAAATTAATCCTGGTTATTCATTTCACCTCAAGGTCGCTTTCTGAAATATGAAAGAAGCACCGTATTGCGGCCACACCGAAATTACTCGGCACCGGTTTCATCTGATAAAAAAAGGCAAAAATGAACATCCTACAGCGCTACCTGAGGCCGCTTGCGTGCGTCTCTGCCATGCTCATCACATCATTCCTTGCCGGTTGCGGCGGTGGTGACCAGGGCCGCGATCCGATTTTGGGATTGCCATCAACCACTCTTTCTACACTCACCGTCACCCCAGCTACTGCCACAGTAGCAAGTGGTGGTATGCAACAATTTGTGGCTACAGCAACCTTTGCCGATGGCGTTTCCCGTGATGTCACGACGGCTTCCGTGTGGAGTTCTGGCAGCCCTGCGATAGCTAGTGTCGTCAGTGACACTGGCGTTGCCAAAGGTCTGGTGAGTGGATCGGCGATTATCACCGCCAGCTTCGGTGGCAAACTTGCCTCTGCGACTGTGACAGTGTCGCCTGCATCTCTGCAATCGATCAGCCTGCTTCCGGCAAATCCTTCTTTAGCTGTTGGTGGCAAGCAGCAATTTTCAGCGATGGGAACTTACTCTGATGGCACCACCAGTGACATTACAGCGATCTCCAGCTTTACGTCAGCCACGCCTGCATCGGCCACGATCAGCAGCACTGGATTGGCGACTGGTGTCGCAGTCGGTTCAACCGTCATTACCGCAGCGTCAGGTGCAAGGACGGCATCGACCTTGCTGACCGTGACACCGGCAAGCTTGCTCTCCATTGCTTTGACGCCAGCTAATCCGACTATGCAAATAGGTACGACGCAACAGCTGACTTCTACGGCTAAATATTCAGATGGTAGCAGCGTGAATGTGACGGCGACGACCAGCTTCAGTTCTGCCACACCTGCCAATGCAACAGTCTCGACTGTCACAGCCAGCAATGGTCTGGTGACTGCAATTGCTACTGGCCCCTCTGTCATTACGGCAACGTTTAATGGCATGAGCACGACAACGACCATCAATGTCAGTTCTGCCGTGTTGCTTACTATCACCGTGATACCACCTAATGCGAATGTTGCGGTTGGCAGTACCCAGCAATTTGTCGCCAGTGGCGGTTATTCTGACGGAACTACAGCAAACATCAGCAATGGTGTGACCTGGGCGACGAGCTCACCTTTAGTTGCAACGGTCTTGCCAAATGGTCTTGCTACTGCTGTGGCTACCGGCCCTGCGCTTATCACAGCAACGCTGGGTGGTAAAACAGGTTCTGCCGCATTGACTGTCGTACCCGCTGTTACTTTGAACTCTATTGCGATCACCCCCGTCACTGCAAATCTGGCAATAGGTTCTACCCAGGCATTCGTAGCGATTGGTACTTACTCTGACGCCAGCAATGTCAATGTGACGAATTTGGTTACCTGGAGTTCTGGCAGCAGCTCAGTTGCAAGCATATTGTCGACCGGTGTAGCAACGGGTGTGACGGCAGGTACATCTGTCATCACAGCGAGTTTGAATGCGAAGTCTGCGACAGCCACACTCACTGTCGTATCCAGCCCGGCCCTGACTTCGATTTCGATTGCCGCACCACCAGCGAGTTTGCTTGTTGGCGCTACACAGAATCTGGTGGCAACAGGTAATTACTCGGATGGCAGCACCGCCAATATTACAAACACCATCACTTGGAGTTCTGGTGCAAGTACGATTGCAACGGTAAATGCAAGTGGGCTGGTGACTGCAGTCTCTCCTGGTACTACACCTGTTGTGGCGATATCTGGCACTAAATCTACTTCAGTGACAATTAATGTGTTGCCCGTCGCAACTTTAAATTCCATCGCAGTGACCCCAGCCTCGCCAAGCATAGCTGTCAATGGCGCACAGAGTCTGGTCGCTATCGGCAGCTTTGCAGATGGCAGCAGCCTTAACATCAGCAATTCTGTCACCTGGGCTTCCGCCAATGCGGCAGTTGCCTCAGTATCAGCAACGGGAGTTGCCAATGGTTTGTCTGGTGGTACGGCGGCTATTACTGCTAGTTTTGTTGGCAAGCTGGGTAGTGCCAGTTTGACGGTAACACCTGCAGTCACGCTTACGGGTATTACGCTTGCGCCAGTCAATGGCTCAGTACCTGTTGGATCATTGCAGCAATTTACGGCGACCGGCACTTACTCAAACGGCACAACAAATAACATCAGCAGCACGGTCAGCTGGAATTCAAGTGTAAGTAGTGTCGCTAGTATCTCATCCACTGGACAAGCTACGGCACTTGCAGCAGGTGTGACAAATATCACGGCGACGCAAGGTGCGCAGACAGCAAGTACCAGTTTTACCGTGACAGCTGCACCAGTGGCAAGTATCAATCTTGGTAGTGCAGCCAGTTTCGGTGTATTAGCAGGGGCATCGATTACCAATAACTCTGGCGGCATTACCTTGGTAAGTGGCGACGTAGGCTCACCATCGCAAACGGTTGATCCGGTGCAGGCTGCAGGATTTAGCAATTACAAATCCGGTGCAATATTGAACACTGCCTTGGCCGACTTGCAAGTCGCCATTGCTGATGCGAATAGCCGCACTTGCACTGTCAATTCAGCGAGCGGTGTTGATCTGGGTGGACAAACGTTCACGCCTGGTGTGTATTGCTATGCTGGTGCCATCACTATTACTGGTACCTTCACGATGAATGGCCCTGGCCTGTATCTGTTCCGCAGTAGTTCTACTTTAAATACGACTGCGAATTCCATTGTTGCCTTAAATGGTGGTGCATCAGCGGCCAGCGTCTTCTGGGTACCTGTGTCAGCAACAACCCTTGGCGCAAACAGCGTGTTCAAGGGAACTATTATGGGGCAGTCTGCAGCTATCACCATGGGGGATACTGCGACCTTGCAAAACGGCAGGGTATTGTCGGGCAGCGCTGTGACGCTTAAAAATAATGTGATTGCACGTTAAACACAGATGGATATCTGAAAGAGTTCCCGATGAACTCTTTCAATAAATCATCCAATAAGTCATTCAATAAATTCGGCAAATTCATCAGGAGAAAATTATGGCGCTGCCAAAAAAATTAATAACACTTAACTTGTTCGCTTGTGCACTTCTTGCCAGTCAACTGGCGCAAGCTGATGAACCATGGACCAACCAGGAATGGGCAGATAATGCGTGGTACTTGGGTGTGGGGGCCGGACGTGCAAACACCAGCATTGACAAAGACAGAATAGTACGCAGTCTCATGGACAATGGCGCAAGCTCTGTGACATTCGGATCAAACGAGCGTGATACCGCCTTCAAGCTGTTTATGGGCAAGCAAATGAATCGATACTTTGCCATAGAGGCAGGTTACTTTGATCTTGGCAAGTTTGGATTCAATGCGACGACCACACCGCCAGGAGCTATCAACGGTGAAGTGGGTTTTCGCGGTTTTAATCTGGATCTGGTGGGACAGTTACCATTGACTGAGCGCTTCTCTTTGCTTGGGCGTGTAGGTGCAAATTACACCAGAGCTGACGCTCACTTCAGTGGCAACCGCTTGTTCGCGATAACAGATCCCAATCCCACCGAGAAAAAACTGAATCCAAAAGTTGGTGTTGGCCTGGAGTATAAATTTACGCAAGCATTGGCAATGCGTGGTGAGGCAGAAAGATATCGCATCAATGATGCGGTACATAATCGTGGCGACGTGGATTTTTATTCTGTCAGCCTCGTCTATAAGTTTGGCAAGCCAGCGTATGCCAGACCGGTAGCCTATGTTGCATCACCAATCCCTGTAATGCAACAAGATCCTATACCCGTTATTGTTGCGCAAAATCCGCCACCACCACCAAGGCCGCAACCGGTGTCTGAAAAAATCACTTTCAGTGCAGAAGCCTTGTTTGACTTTGATAAATCCGTCGTCAAACCACCAGGCAAGCAGGCACTAGATGATTTGTTGAATAAGCTGCAAGGCATGGATACCGAAGTGATGATTACCGTTGGGCACACTGATTCTATAGGCAGTGATGCATATAATCAGAAATTATCCATCCGTCGTGCTGAAGCAGTAAAAGCCTATCTGGTTAGCAAAGGGATTGATGCAACACGCGTCTATACCGAAGGTAAGGGTGAAACCCAGCCGATTGCAGATAACAAGACGAGTGAAGGGCGCTCCAAAAACCGTCGTGTGACCGTGGAAGTTGTTGGTTCACGTCGCTAGCAGAAAATAAGAGGATATCTTTATCCACCTTATGAAAATTGCTTAAAAAAATGTCGCTCAGAATATAAACTGAGCGGCATTTTTTCGTTCTGCTGGATTAAGCGAACAGGCTATCCCATAAAGCTTTGGTCGCACCCGCTTCTTTGCTGGCTCTTTCGCCTTCCACCCTGGCGCGGTCTTCACCCTGCAGCCGTATGCCATGCTGCAATTTACGGAATAAGCGATAAGCATCTGATACCTGATTAGCCAGTTGCAAATCGATTAGGCCTAACTCTCCGCAACGTTTTAATAAGGCGATATTGCCTTTGTTAGCGGTCAATTCAGGATACTGGTTTGCATATTTCAATACCAAAAATTGCACGATGAATTCTATATCTATCATGCCACCCGCATCCTGTTTGAGATCAAACAGGTCGCTGCGATTGACGTTGGCATCATGCATTTTTTTACGCATGCCGATGACTTCAGTACGCAACTTCTCTATATCTCTATGCTGGCGCAGGACTTGTTCGCGTATCTGCTCAAACTGCGCACCTATGCTGGCATCGCCGGCGCAAAAGCGGGCGCGTGTCAGTGCCTGATGCTCCCATAGCCAGGCGGATTTTTCCTGGTAACGGGCAAAGGAAGACACTGAGGACACCAGCAAGCCACTGGCTCCGTCAGGACGCAAGGCAATATCAATATCGAACAAGATGCCTGCAGGTGTGTGACAAGTCATCCATGTAATGAAGCGTTGTGCCAGCTTGGCATAATTGGCAGGTGCCTCCTGGTCTTCATCTTCATATAAAAAGATTACGTCAAGATCAGACGCGTAGCCCAGCTCTTTGCCACCTTGTTTGCCATAGGCGATGACCGCAAAGCTGGGCTCGGCTTTATGCCTGGTAGCAATAGTTTGCCAGGCAGATTGCAAGACAGCTTCAACGATAATGTCGGCCAGTTGTGAGAGTTCATCGGCCAGATGTTCTACGCTTAGCTGGCCTTCCAGATCTTGCGCCAGCAAGCGAAATTGCATGGCATGGTGCATTTCACGCAGGGTTTCCATTTGCCTTTCAGTGTCACCAATATGCTGCGCCAGATGCTGTTGCAAATCCAGACGGAACGCTGACCAGTCCGGGCGCTGATGCAGTGAAGACTCATCCAGCAATTCATCCAGCAGCAGAGGATGGCGGGTCAGGAACTTGGCTGCCCAGTCAGACGCGCCCATCATGCGTATCACCCTTGCCAAAGCATGCGGGTATTCAGTTAGCAGTGCGAGATAAGCCGCGCGGCGGGCGATGGCTTCCATGAAGTCGAGCAGGCGGTTCCAGGCCAGTAATTGGTTACTGCTTTGTCTGGCGATAATGTTGAGGGCATTATTGACCAGTGCCACCAGTTTCATGCGGCTGGCTTCAGACAGGGATTGCACCTTCGGTGATTGCCAGGTGGCCTGCAGTCTTTGGCTGAACGCTGCCGCATCCTGTGCTGAAAATTCCAGACCTGCCAAATGGGCGGCGATCAGTTCATCACTGTCAGGGCTGGACAGGCTGACTGCCAGCATGCCTTGTTCATTTTCGCTATTGTTCTCGGCCTTGTCGCGGAAGATGGCATCAAACTGATCGGCGATGAATTCACGGTGAGGGCGCAACTGGTCCAGCAATTCTGCCACGCTGGCACAGCCCATCATCTGCGCTATCCTCAACTGGTCCTCATCCCTGGCCGGGAAGGTATGGGTCTGGGCGTCATCCAGATATTGCAGTCGATGTTCGAGAGTGCGCAAAAAAGTGTAGGAGTCCAGCAGTTTTTCGATAATGGGTGCATCCATGATGCCTTTTTCTGCCAGCGTCTGCAAAGTCAGGCGGGTGGAGCGTTCACGCAAGCTGGCATCACGGCCACCGCGTATCAATTGGAAAACCTGTGCCAGAAATTCTACTTCCCGTATGCCTCCACGCCCAAGCTTGACGTTATTGCTGCGCTCTGGATGTTTGGTTTCCTGGCGCACGACTTCCGCCCGGATCTGGGCATGCATGGAACGCAAGGAGTCAATCGCGCCATAATCAAGATAACGACGATAGACGAAAGGGCGGATGATTTTTTCCAGCGCAGCGATATCATAGTCATTGCCCGTCATTGCCCTGGCCTTGACCCAGGCATAGCGCTCCCATTCTCGCCCCTGTATCAGGAAATACTCTTCTATCATATTAAAACTGGCGACCAGCGGGCCAGATGCGCCATTCGGGCGCAGGGCCATATCGACGCGGAAGCTATAGCCATCCTCTGTCACTTCAGAAATGGCAGCGATGAGTTTTTTACCCAAGCGGCTGAAATACTCATGGTTGGACAGGCTGCGCTGGCTGGAGTCGGTGGTTTGTGTTTCGCCGTCTTCGGCATAGCAAAAAATCAAATCTATATCAGAAGAGACGTTGAGCTCATAGCCACCCAGTTTGCCCATACCCAGCACAATCATTGCTTGTTGCGTGCCACTTTCTTCCCCTATGGGAATACCATGCATGGCTTGCATTTCGGTATTAAGGGCTTGTAGATGCTGTTGTACGACAAAATCCGCAAACAGGCTGATTGTCGTAATTACTTCATTGAGATCGGCCTGGCCGCACAAATCGCGCTTGATCAGGGTGCAGACCACCAGTTTGCGCAGACGGCGCATGGCTTTGTTAAGAGTGACACCTGCGTATATTTCTTTTTGTAAAAACTGCGCAAAATGGGCCGGGCTCAAGGATAATTCAGAAACTTGCTGTAACTGCTCATTTCGGCTGGCATCTGCTTCCATGCAATGAGTGAAAAAGCGGGAGGCCTGGAGAATTTCGGCGTTCATGCTGGTGCTTGCGGTCATAATAGGGTTGTAATAAAGCTGAAATGGACAGATATGGTCAGTGTTGTGATTGATTTTAAGCGATAAGAGTCGGGCAGGGTTGGTATTGGCGGCCGGGACTATGCAAGCAGCAGTAATTAATTTTATACTCCTTGGGAGTATAAAATTGATGTCAAGTGCCAGAGTGGGTTGAGCTTGATTGTTGTGGGAATTATTTAATTGATAATGATTGCTGTTGATTTACTGACAGCATGCTAAAAATTCCGGGCTTGTTTTGCTGATATTCCCCGGCATGTGAGGATTTACGCAAGGGTAATGGAGCTTGCTCATTTGCAAGCGCATGGTTTTTGCGCAAGTTTTACTTACAAACAAATTAAACATTAGCAATGACACAAGCAGATCAAGAGAACATTGCTAACACCGCAGTCAAGGACGACGAGCCGGGTCATTTTTGGCGGTTCTGTCGCTTTACCTGGCGGACTTGCGATAAAAGCCTGCGCTTCACGCTTAGGCTGATATTGGCATTGTATTTCCTGTTTTGCATACTGGTGCTGGTATTGCGCTATGTCGTATTGCCCAATGTAGACAGGTACAAGCCTGATATAGAACAGGCGATTTCAAACTCTCTCGGACGGCAATTGCAGATTGCAAGTCTGCGCGCTTCCTGGCAGGGCCTTAATCCACAACTGACGCTGGAAAATGTCGTGCTGCGTGACAAGCAGGGTGGTGCCGCGCTGGTTTTGCCCGAAGTGTCGGCAACCATGTCCTGGTGGACACTCGCAGTTGCCGATTTGCGTTTTGAGCGTATCGTCATCAATCAGCCTTCTCTTGATATACAAAGGGACGCGGATGGCAAAATCTATGTCGGCGGTTTTCATATCGATCCTGCTGCTGAAAGCAAGGGGCAGGGCCTGGACTGGGTGTTGGCCCAGCATGAAGTATTGATACGCAAGGGGTCTGTACGCTGGACAGATAAACTGCGTAATGCGGCAGAGCTGAAATTGCCGGATGTGAATTTCCTCTTGCAAAACCAGTGGCGCAATCACAGGTTTGCCCTTAAGGCAACGCCTGATACCAGCCTTTCTGCGCCTTTGGATATACGAGGCGATTTCCAGCACCCGGTTTTTGCCAAAAAGATTTCAGACTTTTCTTTATGGACTGGCGATCTGTACGCCGATCTGCGCCGTACTGACCTGGCTGCATTAAAGGCCTATATAGACTACCCGGCAGATGTCAAGAAAGCCTATGGTTCGGTGCGTGCCTGGCTGCATCTGGACAAGGGCAGGCTGGCAGACCTGACTGCAGACCTCAGCCTGGCTGATGTACTGGGCAAGTTCCGCGCTGATCTGCCTGAGCTGGACATGGCCCTGGTCAGTGGCCGCCTCGTCGCCAGCGAAACCCAGACTTCTACACACAAGTTCCTGGCGGCCCTGATGGGCAAGGCTGGCCATAGTGTTTCGCTCGTTAATTTTTCCATGCGCACCCGCGAGGGCCTGCAATTACCTGCCACCACCATCAAGGAAACATTTACTCCCGGTGACAAGGGCCAGCCCGAAAAAGTAGAGTTGTACGCCAAGACCCTGGATTTACAGACACTGGCCAATTTTGCCGAGCACCTGCCTTTGCCAAACGACCAAAGGCAGATGATGCTGGACTTCGCACCCAAAGGGCAACTCCGTGACTTCACTGCCAAATGGCAGGGTACTTATCCTGATGTATCGTCTTACAGCGTGAAAGGGCAGTTCATCGACTTGTCGATGACGGCGCAGCCAGCGCAACTTGCCAGAGCCAAAACCGCCACGTCTCCGGCAAAAGCGGCTGTGCCTGCAATACCAGGATTTGAAAACCTGTCCGGCAGCCTGGAGGCCAATGACAAGGGCGGCAGTTTCGTGCTGGATTCCAAAAACCTGTCCTTGCGCCTGTCCAGTTATTTTGTTGATCCCCTCATGCCGTTTTCAAGTCTGAACATGCATGCGCAGTGGCAGTTTGTTGAGCAAGACAAGCTGATTTTCCAGATACATAAAATGGAAGCGCAACAAGAAGGCATGCGCGCCATTTTGTCTGGCAAGCACATCATGTCCATGCGTCACGGTGCTGATGCTCAGCCGGGCGAGGTGGATTTGACCGGTAGTATTACAGGCTTCGATCTGAAGCAGCTTGACCGTTACATTCCCGCCGCAGCAGAAGAGCATTTGCGGCACTGGCTACTGAACTCCATACTGGAAGGCAAGGCCAATGATGTCAGCGTGCGCATACGGGGTGATCTCGCGCATTTTCCATTCCATACTACGGACGGCAAAAAAAACCATAGGGGTGAATTCCTGATCAAGGGCAGCCTCGCTGGGGCCAAACTCGATTTTTCTGCCGGCGCACTGAATGAAGAAGGCAAGCCCCTGTGGCCAGTCATTGATGACATCAAAGGTGGTTTTGTGTTTGATAAAGCCAGGATGGAGATTACTGGCGACACCGCCAAAACCCTGGGTGTCGATCTGAAAAAGGTCAAGGCGATTATTCCTGATTTGTCGCAGCATGGTGCCATCCTGAGTATTGATGGCGCGGTCAGTGGCAGTCTGCAAAATATGCTGGCGTATGTGGGGGCGAGTCCGGTCAGTGGCTGGCTGGGGCATTTTCTCAAGGAGGCCAAAACCTCGGCACCTGCTGCTTTGCAGCTCAAATTGCAATTGCCTTTACAGCATTTGATAGAGTCAAAAGTCCTCGGTGTTTTGCAGTTTGCTAATAATGACGTGGTATTACAACCAGGCATTCCCCAGGTAACAGGCTTGAATGGCAAGCTGGAGTTCAATGAAACCGGGGTCAACCTCGGGACGCTGAGAGGCATCGCGCTTGGTGGCCCGGTACAGATTACTGGCGGCTCGCAAAAAGATAACAGCGTTAAAGTCAGGCTCGATGGTACCGTCACTGCCGATGGCATACGCAAGATCATCCCCGTCAGCATGGTCGATAAAATGGCGGACCGTGTCAGCGGTGCCAGCCGTTACACTGCCAGCATCCATGTCAAAAAACGGCAACCGGAAATCATCGTCGATTCAACGATGGCAGGCATGTCCCTGAATTTTCCTGCACCCTTGAAAAAGGCCAGCGCAGAGCTCATGCCTTTGCATTTTGAGCTGTTGCCACAGGCAGGCCAGGATGCGCAAACTCTGCGTGATGAAATTCGCGTCAGTCTTGGCAACTCCATCAACACCAGATATTCGCGGCAAAAACAGGGCAGTGGTCCATGGCAGGTAGTACGTGGCGGAATAGGCGTTAATGCACCCGCACCAGAGCCTGATAGCGGTTTGAACGCCAATATAGAATTCAAGTCCCTGAACATAGACGAGTGGCGACGCCTGATGGCACCAGCGTCTGCGAGCCAGCAGGCCAATGCAGCCGGTGCAGAAAGGGATAGTGCCGAAGTTGATTTATCGCCTTACCTTGAACCGAGCACGGTCGCTGTCAGGACGCCGCAATTGAATATCATGGGCAAGCAGCTCGAAAATGTCATTGTTGGTGTTTCCCGTCAAAATAAAACCTGGCAAGCCAATATACATTCAAATCAGGTTGCCGGTTACCTGACCTGGAATGAGGGTACAGGTGGGCAAGCGCTGAGCAGTATCACGGCACGCCTGAGTAATCTCATCATTCCCCAGTCAGCCGCTGCCGATGTCAGTGAATTGCTGGAAGGAAAAAATACTACGACACAAATTCCTGGTCTGGACATCGTTGCTGAAAACTTTGAGTTGTTCAATAAAAAGCTCGGGCATCTGGAGCTGCAGGCAGTTAATCAACTCGTCAGCCAGGGCAACGGGCGTGAGTGGCAGATCAACAGGCTGCTGTTGAGAAATACTGATGCAGACTTTTATGCCACCGGTAAATGGGCCAGTCAGGGCGGCGATGGGCGTACCCAGCTCAATTATGTGCTGGATATTGCAAATTCAGGCAAGCTGTTGGAACGTCTGGGTTTTGCCGATGTCTTGCGTGGTGGTAAAGGTAAACTTGAAGGCGATGTGCAATGGAATGGCCTGCCTTTTGCGATGGACATACCCAGCATGAGCGGCCAGGTCAAGATGGTGCTTGCCAGTGGGCAATTTTTGAAGGTAGATCCAGGGGCCGCGAAACTGCTGGGCGTGTTGAGCTTGCAGTCCTTACCGCGCCGTTTGACGCTGGATTTCCGCGATGTGTTTTCTGATGGTTTTGCCTTTGACTCCATCGCAGGTATTGCGCATATACAGCAAGGTGTGGCAAAAACCGATAATCTGAAGATGCTGGGTGTCAATGCGACCGTGTTGCTGGAAGGAAATGCCGATCTGGTCAGGGAAGCTCAGGATCTGCATGTGACCGTCATTCCTGTGGTGAATGTTGGTACGGCATCGGTTGTTTATGGCCTTGCGGTGAATCCGGTCATCGGCCTTGGCACCTTTCTTGCTCAATTATTTTTGAAAGAACCTTTGAGCAGGGCATTTACGTTTGAGTACAAAGTCAGTGGTTCATGGAAAGAACCAACGGTGACCAAAGTTGAAAGCCGTGACAATCCGTCGGCGATCAAGGCGGCAAGCAAGCCTTGAGTATGGCGGGAATGGAGCCATGTGCTTTGTGACGGTGACATACTGATAAAAGAGAGTGATATGAAGATAGCAGCAATACAAATGATATCCACGCCCGTGCTGGCAGAGAACATGGCAACTGCCAGACGCATGTTGCAGGAAGCGGCAGCCACAGGCGCAAAATTATTATTACTGCCTGAATACTGGCCCCTGATGGGCTTGCAGGAAACCGATAAGGTAGATATTGCCGAGCCGGTAGGGCAGGGGGCCATGCAGGCCATGATGGCCGAAATGGCGGGTACTCTGGGTGTCTGGCTCATCGGTGGCACCATCCCTCTGCAGGCCGCTGAACCTGGCAAGGTCTTGAATACGACCCTGGTCTATGATCCTCAAGGGCAACAGATTGCACGCTACGACAAAATTCATTTATTTGGATTCAGCAAGGGTGAAGAGTCGTATGAAGAGGCGCGCACTATCGTCGCCGGTAACCGGGTCAGCAGTTTTGATGCAGGTTTTGGCAAGGTGGCGCTGTCCATTTGTTATGACTTGCGTTTCCCTGAATTATTCCGTGCGCTGGGAACCAGCTCCCTGATCGTTGTGCCTGCTGCATTTACCTATACGACAGGCCAGGCACATTGGGAAATACTTTTACGCGCCCGCGCGATAGAAAACCAGTGTTATGTGCTGGCTTGTGGCCAGGGCGGCAAGCATGTGAATGGCCGCCGTACCTGGGGGCATAGCATGCTGATTGACCCCTGGGGCAAGGTCTTGAGCGTACTGGAAGAAGGCGAAGGTATTGTCAGTGGTGACATTGATGAAAGCCTGATTGCCAGCATACGCGAAAGTTTGCCGGCATTGCGCCATCGCAAGTTATGAAGCCTGTGGAAGCCTGAACTGAGTCTGGACTTATTCTGGACTGAGATGAGCTGACAATCAGCGAAGTAAGCAGACCAGAGAAACCCGCAGATGCTCTACAATGTCAGTGTGTGCGCCAGCGTTTTGCAAATATTTTGCAAGTAATGTGCGCTAATTTAATTGCAGTGTAAATAATTTATTCTATGACCCCATTTGATCCCGCCATGAGCCACCTCGCTATCGCACGCGATATTTTGCTGACCCCATTTGGCCTTGATGAAGCCAAACTCAGCAAGGTGCTGGGCAGCATGTTCACTCATAAAGTCGATTATGCCGATTTGTATTTTCAGTTCACCCGCAACGAAGGTTGGAGCCTGGAAGAGGGCATAGTCAAGACTGGCAGTTTTTCTATCGACCAGGGTGTGGGTGTACGTGCCGTTTCTGGCGATAAAACCGCATTTTCTTACTCTGATGAAATATCTGAGCAAGCCCTGTCCGATGCTGCCAAGGCAACCCGTACTATCGCCCGTCAGGGTACTGGCAAAATCCAGGTGGCATCCAGCCTCAAAGGTCTGGATAACCGCTCACTGTATTTGCGTGATGATCCCCTTCATTCCATGGACGCCAATCAAAAAGTCCAGTTGCTGGAAAAAATCGAGAAAATCGCCAGAGCAAAAGACCCGCGCATAGTGCAGGTCATGGCCAGCATGGCCGGTGAATATGATGTGGTGCTGGTGGCACGCAGTGACGGTGTGATTGCTGGCGACATCCGCCCTCTTGTGCGTGTTTCACTGACGGTCATTGCTGAACAAAATGGTCGCCGTGAAGTGGGTACCAGTGGTGGTGGTGGCCGTTATGATTATTCGTATTTCACTGATGTATTGCTGGAGCAATATGCAGACGAAGCCGTCAAATCAGCGCTGGTGAATCTGGAAGCGCGTCCGGCTCCGGCTGGACCGATGACCGTGGTACTTGGCCCTGGCTGGCCTGGCGTACTGTTGCATGAAGCGATAGGTCATGGCCTGGAGGGGGACTTTAACCGCAAGGGTTCCAGCACTTTCTCTGGTCGCATAGGTGAACGTGTCGCAGCCAAAGGCGTGACGGTAGTGGATGATGGCACCATGGTGAACCGCCGTGGTTCCCTGAATATGGACGATGAGGGCAATCCTACCCAGTGCACGACACTGATAGAAGATGGCATCCTCAAAGGCTATATCCAAGACACCATGAATGCGCGTCTCATGAAAATGCCGGTGACTGGTAATGCCCGCCGTGAATCATTTGCCCATTTGCCCATGCCTCGCATGACCAACACTTATATGCTGGCCGGTGACAAAGATCCCGAAGAAATTCTCGCATCTGTTAAAAATGGTCTCTACGCTGTCAACTTTGGCGGTGGTCAGGTCGATATAACGAACGGTAAGTTCGTATTTTCGGCCAGCGAGGCATATATGATAGAAAACGGCAAAGTAACCTATCCAGTCAAGGGCGCTACCCTGATAGGCAATGGCCCGGAAGTATTGAATCATGTCAGCATGATAGGCAATGACCTGCGCCTGGACTCAGGCATTGGTGTTTGTGGCAAGGAAGGACAGAGTTTGCCGGTAGGCGTTGGTCAGCCCAGCCTGCGCATAGAAGGCCTGACAGTAGGGGGCACTGCCTGATGGCTGGTGGCTCTCCATGTATTGACATGCCGGGCTTGCGCACATGATAGTCATTGCCATTGTCTCTGCGAAAGGCGGGGTCGGCAAGACCACGATCACCGCGAATCTGGGTGTCGGCCTGGCGCAGCGCGGGTTTCCTGTCACTATTGTTGATCTTGATCCGCAAAACGCCATGCAATGGCATCTTGGTGGCCTTGAGGCAGGCGAGACCAATGGCGTCAGCCTGTTGACGGCGGCACGCGCCAAGTTGATGGATGCCTGCTACACCAGCCAGTTTGGATTGAATTTTGTCCCCTTTGGCAATGGCGGAGAGAAGCAGCGCATGCGTTTTGAAGATGTGCTTGAGCAGCAAGAACCCTGGCTGCGCAAGAAGTTGCAGGCTGCAAAACTGCCTGCCAATGCCATCGTCTTGCTGGATACACCGCCAGGGCCTTCGGTTTACCTGAAGCAGGCGATCCATGCGGCAGACTTTTTATTGGTGGTGGTACTCGCCGATGCGGCTTCATATTCAACCCTGCCTGAGATGGAAGAATTGATTTCTACCTATGGGCACAGGAACCAGGCAGATATTGGTTCTGCCTATATAGTTAACCAGGGTTCGCAGCGGCAACTGGCGCAAGATGTGGTAGCCCTGATTGCCGACAGGCTGGGTGAGCGCATGGTGCCCTTCATCGTCCAGGAAAGTCCGCAAGTCGAGGAAGCGCTCGCCTATGAGCGCCCGGTGCTCGAATACAAGCCGGATAATCCCGCGTCTTTAAGCATACAAAAAATCATAGACTGGCTGCTGGCTGGATTGAAGAACGGGCGCTGAGTTTCAAATGCTCCAACAGATTAAAATTCTGTGAGCTATTTGTGAGGCTAGCTGTTTTTTGTCAGTCCATTTATCTGCATGGGTAATTGTCATTGCGTGGCAAAAAAACGGCATATTGTGTGCTTTTTGCCCCGTAATTGTGAAAATGGTTTGCAAAATAATTAAATTTTTATAAATGCTTGGTCTTATTATTAATTGTTGACAATTCACCATTCATATAGGCTGGACTAGCAATAAAGGCGAGTGGTAAAGTCGCAACGAATCAACACTCTCTATGATTTGCGTGTCACGATAGTAGCCATAGAGAAAAAGTTAACGCAAAGGTGTCATTAGCATGTCCACAAATACTATCCGTTATTACGAAGAGCAGCAGTGCTCAGTCCAATGGAGATCTTTCCTCGGAGCATTTTCTGCTGAATTCGCTTCCAAAGGTGAGCCTGGCGACTTGCGTGCATTCATGCATCAACTGGGCCGCACCATGGCTGCGGGCTTTCATGTGGATGACGGCAGCAGCCTGCAAGCGCTGGAAGCATGCATGAACAAGGTCTGGTCAGAAATGAACTGGGGCTGGGTCGAGCTGGTGGAAGAAGCCGATGCGCTGGTCGTTGCCCATCACGCCTCGCCATTGAAAGTGGCATTCGGCGAGCAGGCACTGGAATGGTCACCGGCATTACTGGAAGGTGTTTATGCCCAGTGGTTTGATGGCCTGGGTATGGACAAGTCCTTGCGCCTGACACAGCGGGCTGGCGTATTCGAAGATGGACAATTATTTGTATTTGATTTGAAGAAGCAGTCAGAAGAGCCGTCTTATTTCACACGTCGTTAATTGAATCGTGACGCTGCAAGTAACCGGAGCTGGTGAACATTATGGATGATGACGTAAAAAATCTTTTTCAGAAATTTGGGCAATCGACTGATGCATATCGCGAAATCAATCGCGATGCTGACAGTGAACAGGCAAAGCAGCGCTGGCCCTTGTTGCGTGATGTGCATCTGCACTCAGCAGCTCCCGCAGTAGCACCTGTACGTGCCCGGCATCGTGAAGAAGACCTTGCCACACCAGTACCATCGAATGATAGTCCATTCCGTCCGGCTGCAGCAAAACCTGCGGCGGCCAGGTCGGTTGCCGTGAAGACCAGTTCCTTGCAGGCAGCACCTGAAGTTCATGCCGGTATCAAACATAGTTCTCAATTGCCCTTAAAGCAAATGCTGATGCAAAACGTTGCGCCTGAAGAGCAGGAAGCTGAGCCAGAAACTGAGCCAGAAACAGCCTCACCATTCTTGTCAAAAATTTTGCCGACGGCGAACAAACAAAGTACAGGCAAGCAAAAAGAAGCCGGCAGTACTGGCCTGTTTTCCGCCAGGGCGCAAACACCTGCCCCTGAAGCTCAGGCAGCAACGCCGGGTATTGCAGCGTTTGCCGGCACACGCAAGCCTGTAGGTACTGTTGCACCTTCGGCCGCCACCGTCATACATAGTTTGCCAGCAGCACATGCGATACCCATGAAGCAAGCTCATGAAGCTGCTGAAGAGCCACGTAATCAGACTGTAAAGTCCAGACCTGCTGCCAAGGACCAGGCTGTCAGTGCCGTCTTTGGTCGCCTTGCAGGCAAGCAGGAAGAAGCAAAACCCGCCGATACTGGCAGCAATTCTTTTTTTAAAAAAATATTTAAACCATGAGGGTAGTTGCTGTCATTTCTCCCAAGGGTGGGGTAGGTAAAACTACCGTTACCGCAAACCTGGCGGCATCCCTGGCCCGTCTTGGTCCCCGTATTACGATACTGGACCTTGACCCGCAAAATGCGCTCAGGCTGCATTTTGGCATGGCACATGATGATGCCAGCGGTATTGCGCAGCAAGAAACCATGGAGAACAGCTGGACAGATGTGTTGTTTGAAAGCGCTTATGGTGTTGATTTCCTGCCCTATGGAAGCGTAGATGAAGATCAACGCGCAGTTTTCGAGCAGGAGATCAAAGCCAATCCAAAATGGCTGGCAAATAAACTGGCTTCCCTGAATTTGCCTGAGAACAGCGTGGTCCTGATAGACACGCCGCCTGGCCCCAGTATTTATCTGCAACAAGTCTTGCACGCAGCAAATTATGCGCTGGTGGTGTTGAAGCCGGATGCTGCATCGTATTCGACAATACCATCGATAGAGTCCCTGATTGAGTATTACTGTGCTGACCGCAAAGAGTTTCTGGGGTATTGTTATCTGTTGAATCAGATGGACGCTGCCAAGCAACTGAGCCGTGATGTGTTTGGCATGTTGCGCAGCAGCCTGGGCAAACGCTTCATTCCAGTGACCATCCATAAGGATGAAGCAGTCAGTGAAGCGCTGGCTTGCCAGACGCCGGTATCGTATTACTCCCAGCATTGTTCTGCTACCCATGACATGCAAGAGTTGACGGCCTGGCTGCAAACGAATTTCAGATTGGTAGATTAAATGCGCTCGATACTTAACTCCCGATATCTCTATGGTCGTCTTAACGACCTGGGGCGTGCCATGGTCAACTGGCCAGGCTGGGAGCGCAAGACGCCGCGTTTTCTGGCTTTGATGGTTGCAGTGTTTTTGTACTGGACCAGTATCAGCATCCCGCTGGATTTGCCGCTGCAAACGCTGTTTTCGATTATCATTTTCAGTACTGCGCTGTATCTGCGCCGGTATACCGGTACGCTGATTTCACTGGTGATGGTGATGTTTTCCATCAGTGCCACCAGCCGCTATATCTATTGGCGCATCACTTACACCATAGGCACGGATAATCTGATCGACCTGTTCTTTGCACTGGTGCTGATCATGGCTGAAGTGTACGCCTGGCTGGTGCTGTTGCTGGGTTATTTGCAAACTGCCTGGCCCTTGAAGCGCAAGCCAGTGATGATGCCGCCAGATACCTCGACCTGGCCTACGATAGATCTGTTCATCCCCAGCTATAACGAAGACCTGGCTGTGGTTAAGCCTACCGTGCTAGCGGCTATGGGCATAGACTGGCCCAAGGATAAACTCAATATTATTATTCTTGATGACGGACGTCGCCCTGCCTTTGCCGAATTCGCCGCCTCAGTCGGCGTGCAATGTTTTACCCGTGCGGATAATAATCATGCGAAGGCCGGTAATATCAATGCTGCCCTGAAACGCACGACCGGCGATTTCGTTGCGATCTTCGATTGCGATCACATGCCGACGCGCTCATTTTTGCAATATACGATGGGCTGGTTCCTGGTTGATCCCAAACTGGCGATGGTACAGACACCCCATCATTTTCTATCGCCAGATCCCTTTGAACGCAATTTGCAAACCTTCCGCAATGTGCCAAATGAAGGTGAGCTGTTCTATGGTCTGATACAGGACGGTAATGACCTGTGGAATGCGACTTTCTTTTGCGGTTCCTGCGCCATCCTGCGTCGTACCTATCTCGAAGAAGTCGGCGGCATTGCGGTTGAGACCGTGACTGAGGATGCACACACCGCATTGAAAATGCAACGCCTTGGCTACAACACTGCTTATCTGGCACTGCCACAGGCAGCTGGTTTGGCGACGGAGAGTTTGTCGGCCCACGTTGGTCAGCGTATACGCTGGGCGCGGGGTATGGCGCAGATTTTCCGGACTGATAATCCCTTGCTCGGTAAGGGGCTCAGTTTTGGTCAGCGGCTTTGTTATAGCAATGCCATGCTGCATTTCTTTTATGGTTTGCCGCGCATGGTGTTTTTGCTGGCACCGTTGTCCTACCTGTTTTTTGAAGTGCATATCATCAAGGCCTCGGCTTTGTCGATTGCGGCTTATTCCTTGCCCCATCTCTTGCATGCCAACCTGACCAACTCCCGCATACAGGGTGCGCACCGGCATTCCTTCTGGGCAGAGGTATATGAAGCGACACTGGCCTGGTATATTTTCCGCCCCACACTGGTGGCGCTGATCAATCCAAAACTTGGTAAATTCAACGTGACTGCCAAAGGTGGTCTGGTGGAGCAGGAGCATTTTGACTGGTCGATTTCCAAGCCTTACCTGATCATGCTGGGCATGAATGTGCTGGGATTCTTTGTCGGTATTGGCCGCGCATTGTGGTGGAACACCTATGAGATGGACACAGTCATCCTGAACATGCTGTGGACGATTTATAACCTGGTCATCCTTGGTGCTACCCTTGCCGTGGCAACAGAATCCAAACAGGTAAGACGCACACACAGGGTAAGGGCAGTATTGAATGCGACTCTGCGTTTGAACAATGGTCACTCCATAGTTTGCCGTACTGAAGATTTTTCCATGGGTGGCATGTCTTTCCGTGTACCTGAAGGTTTTCAGATGCACAAGGATGAAGATTTGATGATTTCCCTGTATGGCACCAATGGGGAGTCAGTATTTCCGGCCAAGACAGTGTTCTTCAAGGATAATCTGCTTAGTGTGCAATTCGCGCCGCTCGATTTGCAGCAGGAAATGGATTTGATCAATTGCACTATAGGCCGTGCCGACGTCTGGCTCAGCTGGTCAAACGACAGGGATATCGACCACCCGCTGAATGGTTTGAAAGAAATCGCATACCACAGCATGCGCGGGTTCAGCAGGTTTGGTAGCAGCATGAAGCAATACGTAGCGGAAAGAACAGGGCATATGAATAAAATAAATGAGGCGTCCATCGTGAAAAACATCGTGACAAGTGTCAGAGCTAAATTAACGCGCAAAGGCAGCAGCACGGCTCTGGCCATACTTTGTGGAGTGACAGCGATAGCACACCATGAAGATGGCTTGGCCAAGTCCAAACATGCGAGCGCGAGTGCTTCAGCCACAGCTACCGCCCAGCCTGCCGTTACTGAAAAAATTGCGCTGGAAGACTTGCAGCCAACATCGGTGATCGGTGGACAAAAGACCTATAACATCAGCCTCAAGGACATGATAGGCGTCAGCTCCAGTGTCGAATTGCGTGGTACCGAGGGCGAGCGTTCCTTCCCCTTCACTGTACGCAGCGACGAGGTGATTACCGCAGCCAAGGTTAAATATGGCATTGCCTATTCACCTGCTTTATTGCCTGACCTGTCGCACATACAGGTGCTGGTCAACAATGAACTGGTTAGCGTGGTTCCTTTGCCGAGAGAGACGTCCAAAGGCATAGTGCGTGAAGACGTGATAGATCCGCGTTTTTTTGCTGACTTCAATCAACTCAGTTTTAAACTCATCGGCCATTACACCAGGGATTGTGAAGACCCTTATCACTCCAGTCTGTGGGCCAAGCTTAGCCACACTACCAATCTGGAATTGACAGTTTCCCCTCTGACCCTGGCGAATGATCTCGGTATGTTGCCAGCGCCTTTCTTTGACAGACGCGACAACAAATTGCTAGAGCTGCCTTTCATCCTGCCCGCAACACCGTCACTGGAAGTCTTGCGTAATGCGGGTGTCGTTGCTTCCTGGTTTGGACACTTGTCCTCTTACCGTGGCGCGCGTTTCCCTATCGAAGCCAATACCCTGCCACGTGGTAACGCCGTTTTGTTCGCGACCGCCAAT
Source organism: Undibacterium sp. TC4M20W (assembly GCF_049340245.1). Classification (NCBI taxonomy): domain Bacteria; kingdom Pseudomonadati; phylum Pseudomonadota; class Betaproteobacteria; order Burkholderiales; family Oxalobacteraceae; genus Undibacterium; species Undibacterium sp. TC4M20W. Next base: position 35,267 of record NZ_JBMPPI010000036.1, on the reverse strand, counting down.
GAAGCACCGGCAGGCATTACTTTACCCGCAATTTCAGGTCCGACTCTGGCCATCATGGCTAATCCTTCAAATCCCAAAGCCAAGTTGTTGCTGGTGCTGGGACGTGATGTCAATGAACTCAAGATTGCCGTACAAGCCCTGACCATGGGCCAGATGGCCATGTCTGGCGAATCTGCCGTGATCAAGAACCTCAAAGAAATCGATCCACGCAAAGCTTACGATGCGCCAAAATGGTTGCCTACTGACAGACCAGTCAAGTTTGGTGAACTGGCTGCGCCACCGGCACTGAAAGTCAATGGCCTGACACCAGACCTGATACGCGTGAACCTGCGCGTTGCGCCTGATTTGTTCACCTGGCAAAAAGAAGGCGTGCCTATCGATTTGCGTTACCGTTTCACGCCACGTCCTACCGTTGACAAATCTACCCTGAATATCGGTATCAATGATGAGTTCGTGCGCTCTCTGCCTTTGTCCGGTGGTCAGGTCGATAAAGGCAAGATCAAGGAATCGGTCATGCTGTTCTTCAAGGATGGCCAGCGTTATGCTCAGGATGAAATCCAGGTGCCGACTTTCCGTATCGGTGCAGAGAACCAGTTGCAATTCCACTTCTTTTACGACTACCCAAAACAAGGTGCCTGTAAAGACGTGTATCTCGACAATGTCCGCTCTGCCATAGACCCTGATTCGACGATCGATTTCTCGAACATGCCACACTATGCCGCCATGCCTAATCTGGCATATATGGCAAATGCCGGCTTCCCGTTCACACGCATGGCAGACCTGGCGCAAACAGCCATCGTCATGCCAGACCGCCCAAATGCACAAGAGATGGAATTGTTCCTCAATGTCATGGGCCGCATGGGTGAATCTACAGGTTACCCGGTACTGAACAGTACCCTGATCCGTAGCGCCGACGTTGAAAAACATAGTGATAAAGACTTCCTGCTGTTAGGTGCAAGCGGCAATCTGCCTTTGCTCAAGCAGTGGTCAAAATACATGCCGATGAGCATGGATGAAAACGGCAACCGCCTGCAATTGCCTACAGGTTTCCTGCGTCTCGTGACCCGCTGGGCTGGCCGTGATCTCGATACCATGGAACGCCATGCCGGTGAAATGCTGGCCAAGACTGGCAATGCCTTTGGTGCCATGATGCAGTTTGAATCACCATTGTCCAGCGGACACAGCGTGATTGTCATGACCTCTGGCGACTCGGCCAGCCTGGCTGACTTGACCGCAGGTTTGAACAAGGCTGATCTGCGCAGCAAATTCCAGGGTGATCTGGTGCTCATCAAGGGCGACCGCATCGCCAATGCACAGATAGGTGAAACCTATTACGCAGGCAGTTTGCCATGGTGGACCTGGCTCAAATGGCATTTATCTACCCAGCCTTTCATCATGATTATTTTCCTGATGCTGGCCTCGCTGATTGCTGCGACCATGCTGTTCCGTTTTTTGCGCAAGAAAGCAGCATCCCGCCTGGCGCTGGAAGATAAAAAGAAATAATTGAAATGGATTGAGTTGTTTGGGCAGCATGCTATCTGAAACGTAAATTAACTGGATAGCGCTGCCCATTTCCTTGATTTAAAACCTGACACAGTGCTGATTTTCTGAGGTGACGATAAATAAGCTGACTCACAGAAAAAAGCGATCATTAGGGGAAGTAAATGGTCTTCAAGAAGAAAGCGATAGTCTTTGCGCTTTTGACGATTTTTTTTGAGAGCGAAACTGCGTTCGCGCAATCAGCTTTGACACAGCAATTGAAAGAGCAGGCGCAGTTCTGGCAACAGCGTGGCCGCGACGATAATGCGGCAGATATCTGGCGCAAGTTGTTGAAGGTCGATGCCAATAATATCGACGCGCTGATGGCTTTATCCATACTTGAAGCCAAGACAGGTAATCCCGAGCAGGCCAAAACCTATTTTTCGCGTTTGCGTGGTACGCAGGCGAGTTCTGCCCAGATACGCAATGTTGAACAGGCTTTGCGCCAGGGTAGCAATGGTGGCGTAGGCCAGCTGGAAAACGCCCGCATGCTTGCCAAGCAGGGCGATACTGAAGCCGCAGTCGATGCCTACAAGCAGATCGGTGATCCTTCCAGACTCAAAGGCGATGCCGCTTTTGAATACTTCCAGGTTCTCGGCGGCACCAAAAATGGCCATGCCGAAGCCCGCAAGGGATTGGAAAAACTCAGCAAAGAAAATCCAGGTAACAGCAAATACGCACTCGCCTACGCCCAGGTACTGACTTACCGCGAGCCTAGCAGGGTAGAGGGCATGGCCTTGCTCGAAGGTCTGAGTAGCAGGCCCGATGTCGGCAAACAAGCGACAGAATCCTGGCGTCAGTCCCTGAGCTGGATGGGCATGAAGCCGGAAAATGCCAAATACTTCAACCACTATCTCGAAAAACATCCAGACGACCAGCTCATCAGGGACAGGATGGTGGGTTTGACCAGACCTGCGGCGGTTACGCCACCAGTGGCACAAATCGCACAAACTACGCAAACTGCAAAGCCAACGGAGATCAAGTCCGCAGATAAGCCAGTGAAGCTTGAAAAGGCAGAAAAGATCGAGAAGGCTGAGAAGCCGGAAAAAACTGAAAGGGTTGATAAGGGTGATAAGGGTGATAAGGCAGCACCAAAACCCAAGCCAGTTGCAGAAAATCCTATAGAGAAAAGCCGCATAGCCGGCTTCAAGGCGCTGGAAGACAATGAGATCGAGGCTGCAGAAGCCGAATTCCAGGGGCTGATCAAAAACTATCCCAAAAATCCGATAGGTTATGGCGGCATGGGTCTGGTCAAGATGCGCCAGGAAGAGTTCATCGAGGCACGCACGTTCTTGCATAAGGCAGTCGATTATTCACCTGCACAATCGAAGGATCAATGGAAGCAAGCTTCCGACGATGCCAGCTATTGGGCAACAGTGGCCGAGGCCAGGAATGCCTTTGAAGATGGTGATAGCACCAAGGGTATTGATTTCCTGCGCAAGGCGATTGCCCATAATGGCAAAGAGCCAGCCGGTATCCTGCAGTTGGCAGATGCCTTGCAAGCAGAAAATGATTTGAAGGGGGCAGAAGAAAATTACCGCCGCGTCCTGGATGCAGACAAAACCAATATCCGCGCACTTGATGGTGTGATTGGTGTACTGGTTTTGCAAAAACGTATAGCTGACCTGGAAGCCTTGAGCAGCATCATGCTGCCGCGCCATCTGGCCATCATCGCCAACCTGAAGTCAGAAGATTTGTGGAACAAGGCCAAGGCTGCAGAAGCCGCAGGTGACATCAACACAGCACAAAAAATGCTGGAAGATGCCATCATGATCAAGCCGGATAATGCCTGGCTGCGCATGGCACTCGCCAGGATTTACCTGAAGCGCGACATGCCAGGACAAGCACGTGCTCTGATCGAGGCCATGACCAATGTCGAAGCGCCAGACCCTGAAGCGTTGTATGTCAGCGCCTTGCTCAGCGAAATGCAACAACTTTGGTGGGAAGCCCTGAATACGCTGGAAAGAGTACCCACAGCTTCACGCAAGAAAGAAATGGTCGATCTGCAAAAACGCCTGTGGATCAGGGTGCAGATAGACCGCATTACCTTGCTGGCCAGGCGCGGCAATACCAGCCTCGCGAGTGAGATATTGACACAGGTAGAGCAGGTCGCCGGGAGTGATATGGAATTCACCGGCACCATGGCGAATCTGTACATACAGCTGGGCAACAAGGAACGTGGTTACGCCATGTTGCGTGATGCTGTGCAAAATACCCCTAAACCGGCAGCAGGTTTACTGTTGCAATATGCTGGCACGTTGATGCAAGCAAACCAGGAAGGTGAGCTCGAAGCCGTCATGCGCCGGGTAGCGGCCATGCCCAATCTGCAAGAAGGAGAGATTACTGCTTTCACGCAATTGCAAAGAGTATTGGCGATGCGCTATGCCGAGCGTGCGCGTGAGGCGGGCGATTATGCTACGGCTTATGCCTATATACAGCCCATGCTGATTGCCACGCCTGATGACGAGATGTTGCTGCTGACGCTGGCCCGTATTTATACGGCTTCAGGCGATAGCGCATCGGCGCGGGAATTGTATGTCAAGGTTTTGCAAAGCGATCCAGAAAACCCGGAAGTCTTGCAGGGCCTGGTCTATGCCGCAATGGAAGCACGTGATCTCGACAATGCAGAAAAATACCTGAGTGTGTTGCTGCGCCAGGAACCGGATAATCCGCGTTACCTGGCACTGGCAGGCAATGTCGCCAGGGCGCAGGGAAATAATAGCCGCGCCCTCAGCTATTTCAAAAAAGCGCTGGCACTTGAACAGGCGCAAAAAACCGTGGTCGGCTCCGGCCCGAATGGTTTGCGTCTGGTGGATACTGCACCAGCCAGTACGGTCAATGATTTCAAGGTCAACCCTTTTGCTGACCGCAAATCTGGTGCACCTGCCAACGCTCAACAACCACAGCTAAGAACAGTAGCGCCGACGTCGGCGCCAGGAGCAGTACCAGCACCTGCATCTGTGCCAGGACCAATCCTGAAAGAAGCCCCAGCCAGTAACTTTAACGGCGGTATATTTGCGCCAGTCGGCAAGCCATTGACTACACCGCCTGCACCTGCCGGTGTCCCATTGAATAATGTAGCACCTGGCAGCACACTACCTAAAACTATTCCAAGTTTGCCGAGCTTGCCACCAGCTCCAAAAGCTCAACCTGCTCCAGCCAGTGCATCTGCGGGCTCGGCACCGCCACCTGCCAATACCTTGCAGCCCAAGATGCCAACGGCAGTCGGTGCGCCACCAGAGCCAAACCGTGGCAGGCCAGATACCTATAGCAATGGCGCGACCATGCAAAGCCCTTATCCTGAAGGGCAAACCATGCTGGCGCAGTACACGCCAGCTGCGCCATATGTACCATATGTGCCACCGAAAACCAGCTTCACGGCTGCAGTGCCAGTGCCGCAGCAATATGCCGTTGCTAATAGCAATAGCAGCAAGGCCAGGCCAGTCAAGGCAGCGAACGTAAGCGCCGAAGAAGCGGCCTTACTGAAAGAAATAGACTCAATCAACGAACTCAAACGCACAGAAGTATCGGTCGAAGTCGCGACCAGAGCGCGCAGTGGAGAAAAAGGCCTGTCCGCGTTGACCGATGTAGAAATCCCGATCGAAGCCCGCATCAACACGCTCGGCCTCGGCCAGTTCGGTCTAAAGATTATTCCCGTGGTGGCTGATGCAGGTACCCTGTATCTGAACGACCCTGCTGTTTCAGGCCAGTTTGGCCGCAATGCGATAGTGGTAGAACGCGCCAGATACGCCAAAGTCCCGTTCACCACCATCGCCCGTCAGCAAGGCCTCTCCAATGTCGCCACACTCGATGAAGAAGCCAAAGGCGTCGCCCTCAACCTCAGCTACGAAATAGCCGGTGTCAGAGCAGACATAGGCTCCAGCCCCATAGGCTTCCCCGTACAAAATGTAGTCGGTGGCCTGCGCTGGAGTGGCAGTGATGATGGCGCTAGCCTAGGCATAGAAATCGCCAGACGCTCTGTCACCGACAGCTACCTCTCCTATGCAGGCGCCAAAGACAGCCTCTACGGACTCACCTGGGGTGGCATCACCCGCACCGGCGTCAAGATCGACACCTCCTATGACGGCGAAGATGGCGGTGTCTATGCCAGCCTGGGTTACTACGGCTTAACAGGTAAAAACGTCGCCAGGAACACAGAAGCAGAAGTCGGTGTCGGCACCTACTGGCGCGCCTACAAAACCAATGACTTCAGCTTCACTACTGGTTTAGGGCTCACCTCCTTCTTCTACCAGAAAAACCTGCGCTACTTCACCTACGGCCATGGCGGCTACTTCAGCCCCAAATCCTATGTCGCGCTCGGTATTCCGCTAGAGATAGCAGGACGCAAAGGCAAGTTCTCCTACCAGCTCGCCACCTCACTCGGTGTTCAGCACTTTCGCGAACTGTCAGCTTTGTATTACCCGAATTCAGCAGCAGACCAGGCAGAGCTGGAACAATTTGCCGCGGCGAATCCGACGATTAACATCCAGACCAGCTACCCTGGACAGACCAGGACAGCGTTCGCGTTTAAAGTGGGTGGAGCAGCAGAATACCAGCTGACCCCGCATTTATTCCTTGGTGGCAAGATCAGTGCAGACAACTCGGGAGATTTCAACGACACTTCGGCAGCGCTGTACCTGCGCTACAGCTTTGAGCCGCGCAAGGCACCGGTGACGTTCCCGCCTGTCGCCCCCAAGGCTTATTACCAGGGTAACTGAGTCAGGCTAATCAGACTTAAATTGCGCAATGCAAGGAAACCGCTCAAATCTTTCAGGCTTGAGCGGTTTTTTTTATTGGATTTACAATAGATTTACAATTCCTGCCACACATGGACTTCCTATTTATGCTGGCTTACTTCAAAATGCAGGTGAAGTGAGTGTTTGTAGAATGTTTGTAAAGTGTTTATCTATAAGCATTGGCAGACGATGCCCTCACTAGCGAAGAAGTTAAAGGGGACATGAATGACATTTAAGAAGAAAGCGCTGGTACTGGCGCTTTTGACGGCATATCTGGAAAGCGGGACAGCTCTCGCGAATACCCCTTTGACGCAACAATTGAAAGAGCAGGCGCAATTCTGGGCACAGCGTGGCAAGGATGAAAACGCTGCCGATGCCTGGCGCAAGGTCTTGAAGCTGGAACCTTCCAATGTGGATGCCTTGTTGGCCCTGGTCTTATTTGAAGCCAAGGCGGGCAATACTGCACAGGCAAAATCCTATTATTCCAAACTGCGGGGTTCGCAAGCCACGATCACGCAATTGCGCACGGCTGAAAATGCTGTCCTGCAGGGCGGTAGTGGCAGCGGTGGACAACTCGAAGAAGCACGCAAGCTGGCCAAACAGGGCGATGCCGATAGCGCGGTCGAAGCCTACAAGCAAATGGGCAACCCTTCCAAGCTCAAGGGCGATGCCGCTTTCGAATATTTCCAGGTATTGGCCGGTACCAAGGCAGGCTATCCTGATGCCAAGCGTGGCCTGGAAAAGCTGCAAAAAGAAAATCCAGGTAACACCCGCTATGCACTGGCCTATGCCCAGGTCCTGACTTACCGTGAGCCTACGCGCCTTGAAGGTATGGCAGCGCTGGAACAATTGACTGTCAAGGCTGATGTTGGCAAGCAGGCCGGGGATTCCTGGCGTCAGGCTTTGAGCTGGATGGGCGTCAAGAATGAAAATGCGAAACACTTGCGTCGTTATCTCGATAAGTTCCCGAATGACCAGGTCATCAGCGAGCGACTTGCTAGTCTGAGTCATCCGGCAGCGCCAGCAGTGCCAGAAGAAAAATCCAACCCTGCCAAGGTCATGGCGGCTGCCAAGCAAAGTACGGCAGTGCAGGCCGCGGCTGAAAGCAAGCAAAAAATAGAAGCAGCACCAAAACCTGAAGTGGTCGCCAAGGCAGAGCCAAAAAACAGCAATAAGCCAGAGGCCCAGTCAAAATCAAGCGGTGACGCGCCAGAAAAAGCACGTACTGCTGCTTTCAAGGCCCTTGATGACAATGACCTCAAAACAGCGGAAGCAGCTTTCCAGGCGCTGATCAAATCGCATCCCAAAGATTCAGCGGGGTATGGTGGCATGGGCCTGGTAAAAATGCGCCAGGATGAGTTTATCGAATCGCGCACACTCTTGCAAAAAGCGGTGGAATTGTCGCCATCAAATCGCAAGGATCAATGGAAACCCGCTTATGACCGCGCCAATTACTGGGGCATGATCGCAGATGCGCGTAGCGCATTTGAAGACAGCAATAGCAGCAAAGGCATCGCCTTATTGCGCAAGGCCGTGGAAATGGACCCCAAGGAAGCAGTCGGCATGTTGCAGCTCGGTGATGCCTTGCTGGCAGAAAATGATGTTGTCGGTGCCGAGGCAAATTTCCGTCTGGTCTTGCGTGACGATAAAAAGAACCAGGGTGCACTTGATAGCCTCATAGGTTTGCTGGCGCTGCAAAAACGCATTAAGGATCTGGAAGAGCTCAGCGCCTATATGTCGCCGCGCCAGATGACAGTGCTGTCTGAATTGAAGGCAACGCAGCTATGGGACAAAGCCAAGGCGGCTGAAGCAGCGGGTAATATCGCCGTCGCGCAAGCCAACCTCGAAGATGCCGTGCTGATCACGCCAGACAACCCCTGGTTGCGCATGGCCCTGGCTAAAATCTACCTGGGGCAGAATGCACCTGGTGCAGCACGCGCCCTGATGGATGCGATAGCCAATGTAGAAAATCCCCAGGCCGAGGCCTTGTATGCCAGTGCCTTGCTGAGCGCCATGCAGCAATTATGGTGGGAAGGTTTGATCACGCTGGAGCGCCTGCCTGCCGCCGCCAGAAAACCTGAAATGTTCGAGCTGCAAAAGCGTCTCTGGACCAGGGTGCAGGTTGATCGCCTTAATGTCTTTGTCAATCGCGGTGATACCGCGAGAGCGCGTGAACTGCTCGGTATCATAGAAAATACCGCCGGCAATGATGCAGAATTTGTAGGCATCATCGCCGCCTTTCACATGAAGGTAGGTGACCCTGCGCATGGCCTGGCCTTGGTCAAGCGTGCGGTAGAAGGCACACCTAATCCCCAGGCAGGCTTGTTGCTGCAATATGGCATGGCCTTGTTGCGCGCAAATCAGGAAGCAGAAGTGCTGGCAGTCATGCGCCGTGTCGCTGACATGCCCAGGCTGACTGCAGAAGAAGTCACTGATTACAAAGACTTGCAGCGTATAGTTTCAATGCGCTATTCCGAGCGCGCGCGTGAGGCGGGTGATTATGCCAGCGCTTTTAATTTTATCCAGCCTATGTTGGTGGCTGACCCTGAAGACAATTTGTTGTTGCTGGCTTTGGCACGCATCTATTCTTCTGCGGGCGATACTGATTCTGCCAAAGATTTATATCAACGCGTATTACAGTCAGAACCCGATAATCCTGAAGTCTTGCAAGGTCTGGTGTATGCAGCGATACAGGTCAAGGATTTTGACACTGCAGAGCAACACCTGGCAACGCTGATGCAACAGCAGCCATCCAATCCGCGTTTTATTTCTCTGGCCGGTAACCTCGCACGTGCACGCGGTAATACTGGTAAGGCTCTGGAGTATTTCAGACAAGCTCTGGCATTGGAACAGTCACAAAGACCAGGCACTGATATGGGCGCAAATGGCATACGCCTGGTCGCACAGGCGCAGCCAGCGAATGTCAGCGAATTCAGTGTCAATCCTTTTGCTGACCGCAGCGGCAGAACCCAGATGGTAGCAGCATCCTATGCAGCGCCTGCACCAGCTTCTGCCTCTTTACCACAGCAGCTAGTGGCACCTAATCCCAGGAGCGCGATTTTTGCTCCGGTAGGCGTGCCTTTGCAAACTGCGCAGCCACAGTATGCTCAACCCCAATATGCGCAGCCTCAATATGCACAGGCACCTCAGCCTGTGCAGGCAGCACCGCAGTATGTGATACCGCAATTGCCAGCCTCTACCATGGCGGCAGCACAAAGCCGTGCTGCCAATCCGGTAATGGCGGCTAATGCTCCGGCACCCATGCCCAGTATCCCGCAATTGCCCGCTAATGCCTTGAATAACAGGGCACCGGTACCGCAACAGGCTTATGCAGGCAATGCTATTCCAGTGGCAGTGCAGGGTGGCTCCAGCGGTAATGTCAGCACGGCGACAGGTGCGGCAACGGTATATCAGATTCCGCCAGCTAATCTGACACGCAGTCCATTATCACAAGCGTCACAAGCAAATCAAGCGACACAAGCTGCGCCAGTACAAACGAATCCACTACAAAATCAGGCCGCACCAAAAAATAATGATGTAAACGGCAGTGCTGCTAATGTACCCGCACTGGTGACACCTTATGTGCCACCCAAAGCCAGTTATTCTGCTGCGCCCGTGCCTGTGCCGCAACAATACGCAGCGGCTGGCAACAACGCTTATGCTGCTGCTCCAGCTAATCTGGCGCAGGCAGGCAAAGTCCGGCCAGCCAAGGCAGCGAACGTAAGCGCAGAAGAAGCGGCATTGCTGAAAGAAATAGACTCAATCAACGAACTCAAACGCACAGAAGTATCGGTCGAAGTCGCGACCAGAGCGCGCAGTGGAGAAAAAGGCCTGTCGGCGTTGACCGATGTAGAAATCCCGATCGAAGCCCGCATCAATACCCTCGGCCTCGGCCAGTTTGGTCTCAAGATCATTCCCGTGGTAGCTGATGCAGGAACTCTGTATCTGAACGACCCTGCTGTTTCAGGCCAGTTTGGCCGCAATGCGATAGTGGTAGAACGCGCCAGATACGCCAAAGTCCCGTTCACCACCATCGCCCGTCAGCAAGGCTTATCCAACGTCGCCACACTCGATGAAGAAGCCAAAGGCGTCGCCCTCAACCTCAGCTACGAAATAGCCGGTGTCAGAGCAGACATAGGCTCCAGCCCCATAGGCTTCCCCGTACAAAATGTAGTCGGTGGCCTGCGCTGGAGTGGCAGTGATGATGGCGCTAGCCTAGGCATAGAAATCGCCAGACGCTCTGTCACCGACAGCTACCTCTCCTATGCAGGCGCCAAAGACAGCCTCTACGGACTCACCTGGGGTGGCATCACCCGCACCGGCGTCAAGATCGACACCTCCTATGACGGCGAAGATGGCGGTGTCTATGCCAGCCTGGGTTACTACGGCTTAACAGGTAAAAACGTCGCCAGGAACACAGAAGCAGAAGTCGGTGTCGGCACCTACTGGCGCGCCTACAAAACCAATGACTTCAGCTTCACTACTGGTTTAGGGCTCACCTCCTTCTTCTACCAGAAAAACCTGCGCTACTTCACCTACGGCCATGGCGGCTACTTCAGCCCCAAATCCTATGTCGCGCTCGGTATTCCGCTAGAGATAGCAGGACGCAAAGGCAAGTTCTCCTACCAGCTCGCCACCTCACTCGGTGTTCAGCACTTTCGCGAACTGTCAGCTTTGTATTACCCGAATTCAGCAGCAGACCAGGCAGAGCTGGAACAATTTGCCGCGGCGAATCCGACGATTAACATCCAGACCAGCTACCCTGGACAGACCAGGACAGCGTTCGCGTTTAAAGTGGGTGGAGCAGCAGAATACCAGCTGACCCCGCATTTATTCCTTGGTGGCAAGATCAGTGCAGACAACTCGGGAGATTTCAACGACACTTCGGCAGCGCTGTACCTGCGCTACAGCTTTGAGCCGCGCAAGGCACCGGTGACGTTCCCGCCTGTCGCTCCAAAGGCGTATTACCAGGGTAATTAAGTATTTTTTGAAAGCAAGAGATCATGAAAGTCGTGGCACACCATATCCAATCGCTCATTACAGGCTTGTTGGCCTTGAGCTTTGTTGCAAACGTATATGCTCAAGACCCAAATGCAGAAGGCCGCAATTTCCTTGCTGAAGGAAACAATAGCGCTGCCAGTAAAAAATTTGCAGAAGCCGCCAAGATCAATCCGTTTGATGCTTCGGCACTCAATAATCAGGCAGTCGCTCTGGCTGCACAAGGCGACAATGAAAAAGCCTTGAACTTGCTGGAAAGGGCAAACCGCCTTGCCCCCAACCGTGCTGATATTGCCGCCAATCTCAATGAGTTGCGTAACTGGATGAACCGTAACACGCCACAAGTGGCTGCTGTGCAGAGAAAGGGCCCAGTACCTGGCGCTTACCCCAATCAGGGGGATATTCCACCAGAGCCGCCACCTTTGTGGAAAAAATGAATAAGCTTATTTCCGCAACATTCTTGCAAATTGCTGAATTCTGAGGCACTATAGTTTTGAATTACTCGTTTTGCCGAGTAAAACCATGTAAAAACAATAATTGAGCTGAATACATACGCAAATATTGATATGAAACACATTGCTTTCTTTTTCTTCTTTTATTTTAGCTATTCCAAGCCAAGGGCGGTGGAAAGACGGTAAGCACTCGAAGAAAAAGAGCCAAACCAAAATTCTAAAAAACCGCCCGATCAGGCGGTTTTTTTTTTGCCCTTGCACTTATTACCAGTAAATTGCAATCGGGCCAGGAAAAAATTGAACCATATTTATCCGTAATTATTTTTACCGATCAGAATTTGACTACATTGACACATATTATTTTTTAAGAATTCTCAGGAGAAAACATGCAACGCACCGATGATTTACGCATACGCGAAATGAAGGAACTGGTTCCACCCTCACATTTAATACGTGAGTTTGCCTGTTCCGAAAAAGCGTCGGAAACCGCAGCCAATGCCCGTACCGCCCTGCATCGCATTTTGCATGGTCAGGATGACAGATTGATGGTCGTCATCGGTCCGTGCTCCATCCACGATACCAAAGCCGCAATGGAATATGCACAACGCCTGGCAGAAGAACGCTCGCGCTTTGCTGGTGAGCTGGAAATCATCATGCGCGTGTATTTTGAAAAACCACGCACCACAGTAGGCTGGAAAGGTCTCATCAATGATCCTTACCTCGACAACAGCTTCCGCATCAATGATGGCCTGCGCATAGCCCGTGAACTGCTGCTGAACATTAACGAACTCGGCCTGCCTGCCGGTACTGAATACCTCGACGTCATCAGCCCACAATACATCGCTGACCTGATCAGCTGGGGTGCGATTGGTGCCCGCACGACTGAATCACAAGTTCACAGGGAACTGGCATCTGGCCTGTCTTGCCCGGTAGGTTTCAAGAATGGTACAGACGGTAACGTCAAAATCGCTGTTGATGCGATCAAGGCTTCTTCCCAGCCTCACCATTTTTTATCGGTGACCAAGGGCGGCCATTCTGCCATCGTATCGACCAATGGCAATGAAGATTGCCACATCATCCTGCGCGGTGGCAAAGCACCTAACTACGATGCCGCCAGTGTTGATGCTGCCTGCAAGGACATCGCCAGTGCGGGCCTGGCATCCCGCCTGATGATAGATGCGTCGCACGCCAACAGCTCAAAAAATCCTGCTAACCAGATTCCAGTCTGCGCTGATATCGGCAAACAAATTGCAGATGGCGATACCCGTATCGTCGGTGTCATGATCGAATCTCACCTGGTTGCCGGTCGTCAGGACCTGGTGCCAGGCAAAGAACTGGTCTATGGTCAGTCAGTAACAGATGGCTGCATCGATTGGGAATCAAGCATCAAGGTGCTGGAAGGTTTGGCAGAGTCTGTTAAACAAAGGCGCTTGAAGCAGGCTTATTGATAATCTGGCTACCAAACAAATCGCTACGGTTTGAGGTGGGACCAATGTGCCAGCAGACATGCGCAATGTCTGCTGGCCAAATTATTTAAAAGGCTTGAGAGTTTGACCCCTAACCTTTGCAATCTTGCATATTGCAATGAACGCAAAAGAGATTAATACCGTTTAGTCAACGTCATCTGATCGCCTTCACGTCGCATGTCCATGCGGTTCAGGAAAGACATGCCCAGCAAAGGGGTGGTCAGGCCTTGCTCCAAGATGGATGCATCCACCTGATACAACTCCACGTCACCTATTTTGATTTTATCAAGTTTGACGTGGTAGGTTTTTACAACTCCACCAGCAGTATCTGCACTGTTAGGCGTGCCTTGCTTGTAATTGATGCCAAGCCTGGTTGCCTCCGTCGCAGGAAGGGCGATGAGACTGGCCCCGGTATCGACCAACATATTGATGCTGATGCCGTTGATCATGGCCGGTGCCGTGAAATGGCCGCGATCATCTGCACGCAATACGACGCTGCTGCCACTGCTAGGCGCAGAGCGATGCACGGTTCGTCCCATGACCAGCACTTGGCGTTTGCCGTTAATGAGCACCGTGGCTGATTCACGGTCAGCATCAACGAGCTTGGCGTCGCTGCTGATATTACTGCCCACGGTATAGGTTTTTGGTGAAGCACCATCAACCACCAGGATAGCCTTGCCCGGGAATAAACCGACCACACCTATGTCGGTGGCATGGGCCATTGCAGTGCCTGCCAGCAGGCAGATTGCGCTCAGAAGTTTCAGTTTTTTTACAGGCAGGCGCATGCTGATCAATCGCGGAAGTTATTGAATTCCAGAGGCAGGTCTTTGATTTCCTTGCGCAGCATTGCCATGGCAGCTTGCAGGTCATCACGCTTGGTACCCGTCACGCGTACAGCGTCACCCTGTATGCTGCCTTGGACTTTCAGCTTGCTGTCTTTGATCGCTTTGACGATTTTCTTGGCATCTTCAGTTTCTATGCCATTTTTAACCTTGATGCCTTGCTTGACTTTGTCACCGCCAATTTTTTCTATCTTGCCCATGTCGAGAAAGCGTACATCGACATTGCGCTTGGCCAGGGTCATCGTCAACTCCAGGCGAACCTGGTCGAGATGGAATTCTGAATCGCCATAAATGGTCAGTTCACGGTCTTTTTGTTCAACTTTGGCGCTGCTGCCTTTGAGGTCGAAGCGATTGGTGACTACCTTATTGGTCTGGTCTATGGCATTCTTGACATCAACCATATTAGCTTCAGAGACTGTATCGAAAGAGGGCATCTTGCTTCCTTGCTTAAAATAATGAATTAAGCTCCATTTTAGCAAATGCAGGCAGGCATGAGAGAGCAAAGGCTATAATTTGGGTCTTATGACGAATTTACTCACATTTTTAGCAGATTATTCTCTGCAAAACCTCAATACCTTTGGCATTGCCGCCCGCGCCAGCCAGTTTTTGCGCATACAGCAGTTGGCGCAACTGCAAGCCATCTTTGCTGATGCCCACCTAAAAACCTTACCGCGCCTGATACTCGGGGGCGGCAGCAACCTGGTTTTGTCTGATCACGTCAATGCGCTGGTCTTGCAGATATGCATGAAGGGCAAGAAGATTCTGTCTGAAGACGACAACTATGTGTATGTGCAGGCTGCCGCAGGTGAGAACTGGCATGAATTCGTACTGTGGACGCTGGAACAAGGCTTGGGGGGGCTGGAAAATTTGTCCTTGATACCTGGCACGGTAGGTGCTGCACCCATACAGAATATAGGTGCGTATGGTATCGAAATCCAGGATGTATTTACCAGTCTGAGTGCCTTCGATTTTGTCACCGGCCAGTTGGTGGAAATCGACAAGGCTGCATGCCGTTTTGCCTACCGCGACAGTATTTTCAAGCAGGAATACAAAGACCGCATGGTCATACTCAGTGTGCGCTTTGCCCTGCCCAAGCGCTGGCAGGCGAAGCTGGGCTACGCCGATGTCTTGCAATATTTAAGCCAGCACCAGATTGCCGAGCCCAGTGCCAAGGATATCAGTGAGGCTGTCATCGCCATACGCCAGGCAAAATTGCCAGATCCAGCCAGGATAGGCAATGCGGGTAGTTTTTTCAAAAATCCTATCGTGCCCGCGAGTTTGCGCGACAGCTTGCTGGTTGCTTACCCCGGACTGGTCAGCTACCGGCAAGACAATGGTGACTACAAGCTGGCTGCCGGCTGGCTGATTGATCAGTGTGGCTGGAAGGGCAGGCAGTTGGGCAAGGCTGGCGTCTATGAAAAACAGGCGCTGGTACTGGTCAATCATGGTGGTGCCAGCGGGGCAGAGGTAAGGGCACTGGCGCAGGCAGTGCAGGCGGATGTGCTGAGCAAGTTTGGCGTGTTATTGGAAGTTGAGCCGGTGTTTTTCTGACGCGTTTATTCGTCGCTAAAGGTTTTACTGCAAGGCTGTGAATATCATCTTCGAGTATTTTTTAACAGGTAATTGAATGACGGAATTTTTACCAGCAAATAGTGCAGCGCATAGCTCTGAATCAGAGGAGGAAGTGCTGCCCCTGGCACCAGCCACAACATCCACGCAGGACCCTGGCGACAATCATGCTATTGCCCTGCGTCGTTTGCTGGTAGAGGCCGTGCGCGTCAGTATGTGCTTAAAACCGAGGTGGCAGCGGCTGCCGGCGTCACCGTGGCTGATCGCGCTATTGATGTCCTTTTACTTGTGCTGCCATATAGGCTTGCAGCGCCTCATGTTCGTTGGCTCGGCCCGGTTTTATTGGCAGGTTCTGGCTTCAGGCTGGTTGGAATTCGCTGCTCTTGCCTGGGGATGTTACTGTTTGCGGCCAGTGAGTATACAAGCGCCAGAAAACCATGCAACTTCTGACAGCAGAGCACCGGATGCGGCGCATTTTTTTGTGCTGGCACTTGCTCAAATGCTGGTATTGAATGTTGTCATCTGCACTATCGGCGCTTTACTCATACATATGGGTTGGTATGATCTGTCAAAATTATCCATGCGCATGCAATGGCTGGTCTATCTTGTGCCACCTGTCGTAGTTTTGTTTATTCAGTGTTTGTTCTTCTGGCGCGCCAGTGACAGGCGCGTACTTGCCATGCTGTCGGTTGTCATCGCCATGGCAGTGGCTGGTGGCTTGGGTATCAGCACTAATGCAACACAATTCTGGTATCCGGTCCAGGAAAAGATAGAAAAAACTGAGGAAGATACTGAGATCAAGTCCCCCGAAATTACCCAAGAAATATTCGAAGAGCAAGCGCTTTTGCTGAACCAAAAACTCGAGGCACTGCAAGCACACAGACCAGGCATCATAGACTTGTACAGCCTCAGTTTTGCCCCCTATGGTGAAGAAAATGTCTTCCTGAATGAAACGAGCATGGTCACGCAAGTGATGGCGAAACGCTTTGATGCAGAGGGTCGCAGCCTGCAACTGGTGAATAATCCGGGAACCATTCATAGCCTGCCCTGGGCCACACCTTTGAATCTGCAGCGCGCCATACAGCAGATGGCAAAACGCATGGATGTCAATGAAGATATCCTGTTCCTGCACATGTCTTCACATGGTGCCAATGATGGCGAGTTATCCGCCGGCATGTGGCCACTCAGCGTGAAGTCGGTTACGCCAGAAGACTTGAAAAAATGGCTGGATGAGGCGGGTATCAAATACCGCGTGATTTCAATTTCAGCTTGCTTTGCGGGTAACTGGGTGGCACCTTTGTCGGATGCGAAATCCCTGATCATGACGGCATCAGATGCCGATCATACGTCTTACGGTTGCGGCAGTAAATCCGATCTGACCTTCTTTGGTCGTGCCATGTATGACGAACAGTTGCGTAACAAGACACTGTCTTTTGAAGCAGCACATGCAGCAGCAAGACCCATCATCAAGCAACGTGAAGAAGAGGCTGGCAAGAGTGACGGTTATTCCAATCCGCAAATTGCAGTTGGTGAAGAAATACGCGGGCGTCTGAAGTTACTGGAACAACGCTTGCAGGCGCAAAAATAGCGCATGCTGAAGCTGATACTGTTTTGTGATCAGCACCATGGCCATGGTGCTGATTTATGCTCAGTTTGAGTTGACGCTTTTTGAAAATCCCAAAAACAGGATTGAAGTCAGTCGCGGTCTTGAGCTTATTTCAATTGCTGTCCTCAATTATTGCCGCGTATGCGCATGACGCGTTCGCTGCCAGAGGGGTGGCTAGAGATGTAAGGTGATACACCAGGAGCAAGGGCTTCGAGCTTTTCAAAAGCTGCCGCCAAATGTTCACGGGCTATACCATTGGCATCCATCATTTGCATGGCGTAGTCATCCGCTTCAGTTTCAGCATCGCGCGAATATTTCATATCCAGCATCAGGGTCGGTATATTGGCAATCACTGCTGACACGTCACCAAACAGCAAGGTGGCGACGGCACCTACTGCAGAACTTTGTATGATGCGACGTGTCATGTGGCGCTCGTGCAAATGCCCAAGCTCATGGGCCAGCACACCCATGACAGCATCGTCGTCCTTCATCAGGGCAATGATTTCATCGGTGACGATGATGTCGCCAGATGGAAGGGCAAAGGCATTTGGGCCTATCTTGCTTTTGCGAAACACCAGCTGATATTTGGGGCTGCCTTCATGTGGTGGGCGCAAGCGCTGGAAGCGTTCACGCAATTCAACCTGTTTGGCGGCAGGCAGTTTTGAAGGCTGGAATATATGCTGGTCAAAAAATTCCAGCACCCCGTCACCCAGCTTGCGCTCTACTGATACCGGGACGGAAAACGCTACTACCCGGGCAGCTGCAGGCAAGCCATAGATATAACCCAGGGTCAGGGTAAGGATGACAGCGGCGAGAGCTGCCAGCGTGCCTGTCCAGCTCTGCTGCAATTGGACCACAGCAGAATCCTGGTAGCCAGTACTGTCAAGTATGGCATTGAAGCTGGCATGATCATTGATTTCCAGGTAGGCACCATCGCTGAAGGTGACCTTGCGCGGGGCATGCCGGGTGCGCTCAGATACCCGTAATTCTGACAGCGGGCAACTGCGTATAACGGATGCATGCAGTGTATTGCTGGCTTCGCATACCTGGGCGATATCGCCCTGCACCGAAAATTCAACCTGGTGCAGGCGCGAGGTTTTGCCATCAAAATAGATGGCGGCAACTTTGTTCATAGAGATAAATCAAAATCCAGTAAATCAGCCATGCCTTCGCCAGTCGCATTGACTTGTTCTTGTGTTTCGGCGATGAAATCGTCCAGACTGCCATTGACTTCCAGTTGCAGGCTTTCAACACGGTAACGCAGTGAGCGAATTTGTGCAAACGGGATAAACAGGCCCAGAGTACAAACAATACCAAGTATATTGGTGATGGCAATAAAAGTCATGCGACCCCATTGCAGATTGTTCTTGAACTGATGATCACCGAGTTTGGTATGGTTCCAGATCAGGTTTTGCAGCAAGGTCAGGAAGATAGGGTAAATTGCAAACATCCACATATACAGGACGAAGATGAAAAGGCCAAATGAGGCTGCTGCAGCAACATCAAATTTGTCCCCATGGCCGCCGGCAAACAATGCCATTACTGTACTGCCAAAACCTATGCAAATGACGATAACGCCTGCCAGCAGGATGCCTATACCAACCAGATAGGCCCAGTAAAACTGGCCAACGCCCGCATTGAAAGAAAAATGTGTACTGCCGAAACGGCTTTCGTTGTGCTGGAATCTTTTCAGGCGTTGATGCAGGACTGGTGCCAGTAAATACAAAGTGATGCCTGCCAGCAGTGGCCACAGCAAAAAGGTGCTGTATGCCTGCCCTGCAGTACCACGGAAGCCAAAGCGTATGCCACGGTAGCTGGAGTTATACAGTTTAAACTGCAAGCTTTTCCAGACTAGCCAGGGCATGACTGCAACCATCATCAACATCATGGCAAAGCCCAAGGGCACAGAGAATCTGAATGCCAGTTGATACCCAAAGACAAATACGAAAGCGACGATGCGACCCTTGAGTATGGCAATGGCATTACCATGATATTCAAAACTGCTGCCACCCAGATGCGTGCTGGAATACAGGTAGCGGTTGCGACGTACTTTGGCCCAGGCTGAGTAAATACCCAGCGTGACTATCGTGAGTAATAAATTAACTATCCAGATACGGAAATATTCGCTGCCACTTCCCCTGAACTCAAGTTGCAGCGTGCTACTTGATGATTGCTGACTTACTGAAAAGTCATTGTTTTGAAAGTTATCCATGCTTGTCTTTTTCCCATGCACTTTAATTTTTTTGGAGCTTGGACAATCGCATGGAGTTGATATTAAGTCAAGTGCATTAGCGCTTGCGGCCTCTCATCACAGATGCTTTACCATAAACTGTTGCGGAAAATAAATGGTTAAATCAACTTGGCTAATGCAGTTTTTTCCAGGTGGAGATAGCAGTTGTACCATTGCCGCTAGCGCCGGCAGGTACGCGATAACTAAGTACGTCAGCCTTTAACTCAAACTGCCGGGCCTGCTCACTGCCATCCCAGTTAGAGAAGGATGCATGTTCTATTCTGAAGACCAGCACATTTCTCTCGGTATCAATGAAGCAGCGACCATAATGTGAACTGGTATCGAGGGCGGCAGCGCGGTATTCTGCTTCCGTACCTTTGCGTTTGTCGCCTGCGGCAAATTTGCTGCGTTCGGATTTGTAGATTTGTAGTAAATAGCGACCAGTGCCATCAATGATGAGCAAGCCTTGCGGATTTGGCCCAAAGGTTTCGCCACGGCTGCCGTCGGCGCGAATTTCTGGTGCAGCCAACAATGTCCAGGTACCTGCCAGGTATCTTTGTGCTTGCTCATTCTTATCAACTTCCTGTTCGGTGAAAGCGCTGGCTGGCAGACTCAGGGCCAGCAGGCAAATCACAGCGATGACGTTGTTGATTGGGGTTTTCACTGAGGTTTTAACTGCGGTCTTAACTGCGGTTTTCATGTCATTTCCCTTGCTGTTCATTTTTTGCTGTCTCACTGATTGCCAGTAGTAATTTGCCTGTCGTCTGGCGTGATTCCAGATCTGTATGGGCTCTGGCAGCTTGTTCCAGTGGATAAACCTGATGTATGCGCAAGCGCAATACGCTTTCGCGCAACCAGCCCAGAACCCGTTGGCTACGGTACTTGAGGCCTTCGGCGTCAGCAATATGATGGGCGAGGGTGGGACGCGTGAAGAACAGTGAGCCCTGGCGGCACAAGTGCATGGGGTCTATCGGTGGCACATTCCCGCTGGACTGACCAAACAAGACCAGGCTGCCCAAAGGGCGCAAGACTGCCATGCTGCCCAGATAAGTAGTCAGGCCGACTGAGTCATACACCACATGCACACCTTTTTGCTGAGTCAGCTCTCTGGTCGCCACAACAAAGTCAGTTTCCGTATACAAAATCACGTGATCTGCTCCAGCGGCTTTGGCCAGCTCTGCTTTCTGTTTACTTGATACTGTGCTGATAACGATGGCACCCTTATGTTTCAGTATCTGGGTCAGCAATAAACCAACTCCGCCAGCGCCAGCATGCACCAGCACGGTATCGCCAGATTGCACGCGATAACTGGTCTCGGTCAGATATTGCACGGTGACGGCTTGCAGCATGGCTGCTGCGGCTTCCTGCATGCTGACTTCTGCTGGCAAGGCGATCAGCTTCCATGCTGGAATCGCCAGGTATTCGCCATAAGAGCCAGGTTGTGACAGCCAGGCTACTCTGGTGCCGGGTGTTAGTTCCGCATTGCCTTCGACCACGGTGCCCGCACCTTCTGCCCCCGGTATGCAGGGCAGGGAAGCCGGGTTTTGTCCATTGCGCTGATACACATCGGCGTAATTGATGCCGGCGTAATCTACGCGTACCAAGACTTCCCCTTCTTTTGGATTGGGTCTTGGCAGGTCACCCACTTCTAGCACTGCTGGCCCACCTTGTGAAAAAAATTGTATGGCTTGCATATTTCCTCTCTTGTTCTCTTCTCACCTATTGTTCAGACCCTATGTCTGTCTGCCTGATGTGCAGCTTAATCAAAGACGGATCGAAAGAAAATTACTGAAAAATTCGCCTGGACTGTGCATAATTGCACCATGATGAATTGGGATGATTTACGCTATTTTTTGGCACTGGTCGATTGCGGTACGCTGACCGGGGCTGCGCGTGGCCTGCAGGTGGAACATACGACGGTTGCGCGGCGTATTGATGCGCTTGAGTCAGCATTAAAGCTGCGTCTGTTCGACAGACTGGTGCGCGGGTGGCAACTGACCACAGAAGGACGCGACCTGGTCACCCACGCACGGGAAGTGGAAGAACGCTGGTTCAATTTTGAGAGAAAGGCGCTCAGTACCAGAAAAATGGAAGGTATAGTGCGTATTTCTGCACCACCTAGTTTATCGACTTTTGTACTCGCGCCCCAGCTTAAAAAACTCTGCACCAGTTTGACCGGCGTGGAGCTGGAGTTACAGGCAGAGCGCCATCAGGTCAGTCTCGGCAAGCGCGAGGCAGACATCGCTTTACGAATGGCGCGCCCACAAACCGCGGGTCTGGTCATTAAGCCCTTGGCCAGCGTAGGGTATGGCCTGTACGCCAGCAAAACCTATCTGAAAAAGCGCAAGGAAGAAGATTGGGAATTTGTCGCCTATGAAAAAAACTCTGCAACGCCCCATCATCAATGGCTGGAAGATTATCTGGCGCAGCGCAAAGTCATGCTGCGCAGTAATGACCAAATGGTGCTGGCTCAATGCGTGGCGGCAGGTCTTGGCATAACCGTATTACCGCATTATTTGCGCCAGAGTCACCGCGAACTGCACCGTATAGAGCATCAGGTTTGCCCTCTGCGCAGAAAACTTTGGCTGGTCATGCATGATGATGTACGCCGTTCACCCAGGGTAAGGGCAGTGGCTGACGGATTGATCGACTTGTTTTCCAGTGCAGAAATGAATGACTTATTGTTATGAACAACGTCGGTCCGGTTTGATGAAAATAAAACATTGACTTTTTATAATGTTATATTTAATATAATTCTATGGGGTAGGCCAAACGCTTGCTTACATCTGCTCACATGTCTGCTCACATATCTGTTCACACTAAGCACCTATTAAATTAAGCTGCTTTCAAGAATAAACCTAAACTTTTGACAAAAACGACCGTAATACACAATATGCGGTAATCCGTCACGTGGTTTAATTTAGGGCTGGAGAGCAAAATGAGCATCAATCAAATAGCAGGTGGGGCCACTGGCAGTGTCAGTGTTGATACCCGGCAAGATGTCAAGGCTGCACCAGTTGTTGCTAAAGCGGCATCTGCGCCGGTAGTTGTTGAGGCCAGTAAAGTTGCCGTCAGCAAAGACAGCCAGCCCCAAAGTGACATTTCTGCCAAAGAACTCAAGAACTCTGTTGATCAGATCAACCGTGCCATCGGTTTGAATAAAAGCGTTAATCTCAATCTGGATAATGATTCTGGCAAAGTGGTGGTGCAGATTGTTGATAATGAGACCAAGGTCGTATTGCGACAAATACCCTCCAGAGAAGTGCTGGCGATAGCCCGTGATCTGGAAGGTAAAAAAGGTGTTTTGTTGAACGACCATGCATGAATGGATAAAGAGTGATTGTCAGCTCTGATGTTGAATACTGGTTAAAGCAAGCAAATCTTCCCCTCCCCGACAGGATAGGTAAAGCACCCGAAGAATTATTGGCCTATGTTGCAAAAGTGAATAATTGCACTTCTGCTGACCAATTGCCTGCGCAAGTTGAATTGAATCCCGATTTTTTAAATGATATCCGGGCAGCGATTGCGGATATGCCACCTGTTGTGTTGCAGCTTTTGGATAAACCCCTGCTAGGTGTCTGTCTTGGGCGTGGCCTTGGTTCATCTGCGGTGACCGACGTTGTCACAAGCCCCGATGGCCAGATACTCGGTCTGGTGACACTGATGGATGCCGATGCTTTTTTGGGCCGCACTGCCAATGACTGGGCGAGCTGGAAAGAAAATACGCCGTTTTTGCCAGGCTCAGCTTTTCAAGTCCATCTGCAAATTGAAGCTGCGGAAAACGATAACCGCAAGAATGCCATGCAGTTTTTGCTCTTGCATGAATTTGGTCATGTGCTGACGGCCAATAGCGAATTTTTGCCCGACTGGTGGATAGGTTCGCAAAAATTCAGATCGACTGAAGAATATAGTTTCTTGAGTCTGTCCTGGCAAATCGCCATGAATGGCGACATCATTCCCTTGCTCAGACATGATTTTGAACACCGCAAGAACTTGCACTTCTATAGCGATCAGCAGGTTGATGGCGATTTAATCCCTAGCATCTACAAGGCGCTGGAAAAAACCGGTTTTTCCAGTCTGTATGCCGCAACCAATGCCTATGATGATTTTGCCGAGGCTTTTGCCATGTATGTGCATAGCGTGATGATGGGCAAGCCTTATCGATTGAGCATCCGTTCTGGCGATGAAATTATCATGGAAGTGGCAGATTACTGGTCCAGCCCACGAGCCCGCTCTAGGAAACAGTTATTTGCTGAATACCTCCGTAATTGATAATACTCCCCTAAGCGCTGGACATAAGCAGAGGGTAGATAAAGCGTTGCCTTTAGGTCACTTATTGCTATTGAACTATTCGTTTGCATCAATAAAGCAGCAAAATTTGCTTTATTCGACACTTCATTTTCCACCTGCTCATCCATAATGTGAATAAGCTTAGGCGCTTCTTGTCTTTATGCTGCAATTATTCACGGATGGATATCTGAATGACCGTACCGCCAAAGAACTCACTGGACCCGGATGACTGGCAGGCCCTGCGTGCGCAGGGACATCGCATGCTGGACGATATCCTTGATTACGCAGAGCACATACGCGAGCGCCCTGTGTGGCAAGTGATACCAGATGAAGTGCGCGCAAAGTTCCAGTCGGGTTTGCCAACTGCGCCAGCTGAGCTCGGTGAAGTGCATCAACAATTCATGGAAAATATCTTGCCGTATTCGGTAGGCAATAGCCATCCTGGATTTATGGGGTGGGTGCAGGGTGGTGGCAATCCTGTTGGTACTTTAGCGGAGATGCTGGCAGCGGGTCTGAATGCCAATCTCGGCGGGCGTGATCATATACCGATAGAAGTCGAGCGTCAGATAACGCGCTGGGTCAGCGAGCTATTTCATTTTCCAGATACTGCCAGCGGTCTGTTTGTTACTGGCACGTCGATGGCTAACTTCATTGCCGTACTGGTAGCACGGGCGCGCACTCTTGGGGCAGAGGTAAGGTATCAAGGGCTCACGGCTTTTCCTGAGCGGCTGGTGGCTTATACCTCAGCAGGGGCGCACGGTTGCGTCGCACAGGCCATGGACATGGCAGGGTTGGGGAGAAACGCCTTGCGCGTCATCCCCATGAATGCCGGCTTTGAGATGGATGTCGGCGCATTGCAGGCAGCAATCGCGGCAGACCGCGCCGCGGGATTGACGCCATTCATGCTCATAGGTACTGCCGGTTCAGTGGATGTTGGCGCGATTGATGATTTACAGGCCCTGGCAGATGTAGCCAGCACTGAAAAATTATGGTTCCACATAGACGGTGCATTTGGTGCTCTGGGTATGCTATCTCCCGTCATTGCTGCACGCCTGGTTGGCATAGAACGAGCTGATTCTATTGCCTTTGATTTTCATAAGTGGTTGCAAGTACCTTATGACGCGGGTTTTATTCTGGTGCGTGACAGCGATGCTCATTATGCGACCTTTGCCACGCCAGCCAGTTATTTGCGGCGTGAGAGCAAAGGACTGGCAGGTGGCTCACCCTGGCCCTGTGATTTTGGCCCTGATTTGTCACGTGGCTTCAGGGCGCTTAAAACCTGGTTCACTTTGCAGGTATATGGTGCGGAGCGCCTGGGCCAGATGATTGCCCACACCTGCGAGCTGGGGCAGTATCTTAAAGACTGTATCCTGGCAAATTCCAGATTTGAATTGATGGCACCGGTTGCCTTGAATATCGTCTGTTTTCGCTATCGTGTTGATGGACTCAATGATGAGGCGGGAGATGCGCTTAATGCCAGCATCGTCATGGCTTTGCAAGAGTCAGGTATCTCCGCACCATCGACCACCATCATTAACAAGCGGCTTGCCATACGCGCGGCAATCGTCAATCACAGAACTACCTCTGCCGATATAGACGCCTTGCTCAATGCAACTCTCGCCATAGGCGAGCAAATTCATAATTCAGGTGATTGAGAATATGACCAATATCGACGAATCCCTTGTTGCAGAAAACAAGCCGCCGCAAAGTAAATTGATAGGCCTTGCTCCCCTGATGCGCATTGCATTTTCTGGTGGTGATTTAAAGCCACTGGGGACAGAGTTGATCGCCTATGCAGAAGAACATCCGCATGATGCGCATGCACTCATGAACCTGGCAACGGTATTGATCTTGCTGGGGCATCGTGACGCGGCCTTGTCCACTCAGATGGAGGCATTGCGCCTGCAGCCACTTTATTCTGTCCCCTCGACCCGCGAGCCAGTCTTGCGCTTGCTGGCGCTCATGACAGACGGCGACCTGATGGCTAATACCCCGCTTGAATTTTTGGTCGAAGATTCCGATATTGCACTTGATTTGTTATATGTAGGAGCAGGTATACCCGCAGTCGAGCAAGTGCCACCACATGACGTCATGTTTGTTGCCGTGGGTGAGGCCGATGACAAGAACAGCTTGCTGCTTGAGCTGCAAGAGATTATCCAGACCTGGCCCACACCGGTATTGAACGCGCCTGAGCGTATCACCCACCTGGGCCGTGACCGCGCCTGCGCCTTGCTGCAAGATGCACCGGGCGTCGCCATGCCTACATCCGCCCGTATCAGCCGTCAAACGCTGGAGCAGATAGGCAGTGGCGAAGTGACTGTCAGCAGTATTTTGGGTGGCGATGATTTTCCCATCATCGCCCGCCCTCTGGGTTCACATGCGGGCCATGGCTTGCGCAAAGTATTGTCGGCTGAGGATGTGCCAGATTACCTGCAAGCCGTACCAAGTGAAGAATTTTATATCGCCCGCTTTGTTGATTACCGCACTCTTGCAGATGGCCAGTTCAGGAAATACCGCATTATCCTCATCGATGGTAAGCCCTTTATCTCGCACATGGGTATTTCCAAACACTGGATGATCCATTACCTGAACGCCGGCATGACAGACAGCGCAGAAAAACGGGATGAAGAAGCACGCTTCATGCAAAGCTTTGATGAAGATTTTGTGCCCCGGCATGCAACAGCATTTGCAGAAATATTCAAACGCCTGGACCTTGATTATGTAGGCATAGACTGTGGTGAAACCCAGGATGGCAAGCTACTGATTTTTGAAGTCGATAGCGACATGATTGTGCATGCAATGGACCCTGTCGATATGTTCCCCTATAAGCAGGAGCCCATGCAAAAATTATTTGCCGCATTCAGGGATTTGCTGATCAAGACAGCCAGAATGTCGCCAGCCTATCAAGGCTAGCCTGTACCGGATTGCGCAAGTCCATGCCTAACCATGTCAAATAAAACTCATACCGCATTCCCATCGTTCGATCAGCTTTTGACAGGTGGTGGCGATGCGCGTATCGCCCTGGATGATGATGGCTATAATAAATACGGGTGCGGCATAGTGCCAGACAGCTTGTCACTGGCCTTTGGTTCTGCGACTGCATCAACGATCTCTGATATGGCACGTTCTGCTGCCAACGCTGTTTATCAAAAACTGGCAGCCGTCAATGCTGATGCAGAATTTAATTCGTTAGCAGAACATGAGCTTGAACTTGTCAGGCAAGAGTTAAAGCAATTATGTGGGTTAACAGGGGAAGGTAAATCTGCCGACCTGGCAGCGACTGATATCGTCTTCGCCGCCTCAGGTACCGACCTGCATTTGATTGCCGCGCAAATGCTGGCCTTGTCATCACAAGCCAGTCAGTCTGCCTTGCCCATGCTGGTGATCATGGTCGAGCCAGGTGAAACAGGCAGCTCGGTACCAGCCGCTTTAAGCGGGCAGCATTTCAGCAACCGTTCTGCTCTTGATGTCACAGTCACTGCAGGCGAAAACATCCCTGACACCATACCCACAGAATTGCGCACGGTAAGCATCAGAGATAGCGACGGCAGTGCGCGCAATTTGCAAGAGGTTGATGCAGAGGTGAGAGCATTGACTGAGGTGGCAATTGCGCAGCACAGGCAGGTCATGCTGGTGCTGGCAGATGTCAGCAAGACTGGCATGATTGCACCTGCTATCAATGTCGCCACAGGTTTAAGCGAGCAATATCGCCAAAATTTTCATGTCATGGTAGATGCTTGCCAGTTCCGCATTTCCAATATCAGTCTGCATGCCTATTTGCAGCAAGGCTTTCTGGTCGCAGTCACTGGCTCCAAATTTTTAAGCGGCCCCAGCTTTTCTGGTGCATTGTTTGTTCCTGCTCCAGTAGCAAAAAAGCTCAAATCATTGAGTTTGCCGCTGGCTTTGCAAGCATATTCCAGTCGTGCCGACTGGCCGCGTGACTGGCCAGGGGCAGACAAGCTGGGCAGGCAAGTCAATACAGGTTTGCTACTGCGCTGGGTGGCGGCGCTCGCTGAATTACGTGCGTTCCGGCAACTGCCGGAAACTGCCATCCATCGTTTTGTCCTGCAATTTGGACATGCCATCCAGTCTTATTTTAAACATAGCGCTCATCTGGCTTTGCTACCCATGGTCATTCCTGAACGCGGTGCTTTGCATGAAAATGTGTCCTGGGACCAGTTACCGAGCATTTTCTCTTTTTTAATCAAGGATGCCAGCGGCCAGCATTTTCTTAATCGTGAGCAAACCATGCTGGTATACAGGCGCTTGCAAAAAGAAAAACATATGCAGTTAGGGCAACCAGTGCTGTGCGGCGTTCGCCAGCAAACGCCCGTTAGTGCACTCCGCGTCTGTCTCAGTGCACGGCTGATAGTCAGTGCAATTGCCGGAGAGGGTGATAGTGCGCAGAAAGTTGTCGAAGATGCATTGCTGGTCCTGGATACTACGGCACAATTGGCAGCACAGCTTGAACAGGCCTAGCGTTGCTGCACCGGGTTACCATATCCGCAGTATCATATTGCTTTATGCCATATAGTGCTTTTAGGCTTTGCTACAATGAATACCTTACTGATTATCGATATGCAAAATGCCTGGTTACATGGTCAAACCCGGCGTTTTGACAAGGTAAACGTCATCAAGCGCATACAGCGCGCAGTAGAGCATACCCGTGAGCATGGTGGTCAGGTGATTTTTGTGCGTCATGCCAATGACGAAGCGCTGGCTGGTTCTGCAGGGTGGGAAGTCATACCCGAACTGCCATTTGCACCTGGCGATGTTTTCGTCGATAAAACTGCCTGCGATTCATTTGCTGGTACCGGACTGGATACACATTTAAAAGTCACCGGTGCACAAACGCTGATTGTTTGTGGTTTGACGACAGAGTTTTGTGTCGATACGACAATCCGTGCTGCCGCATCGCATGGTTTTGATGTGATTGCCCTGTCTGATGCACATACGACTGGTGACAGACCTCACATGAAAGCCGAAAAAATAGTCGAGCATCACAACTGGGTCTGGTCGAATATTGCGACTCCAGCCAATAGCCGCATCATGGTGCGTACTACGGCTGAAGTGTTTGGTCAGCACTATTAAGCTCGCTTAAGCTCGCTTAGGCACGCTCAAGGCCAGGCACGCATACTACTTTGCACAGCCCAGCTCTTTCAAACTGGTGTCAGTGTCGCGCTTGTTGTTGGCCTGTGTTTCCATGTCCTGTGCCGTTCCACCTGCTTTTTGAGCATTACGCAAGGCATTGATTTGCTTGCGTAGTTCATCGCACTGCTTTTGCTTGCGGGCTGCTTCGGCAGGATCTGGCTTGCTGCTGTCTTTTGAGTTTTCACCAGTCACTGCCTTGCGTTCAGCAGCCTGATGGCGGCTGGCCTCATCTTCATTCGCGCGCGGACCAAATTTGCGCTCGGCTTCTTTTTCAGCCATGCAATCAGTTTCGATTTTCATGCGTACGTCATTGGCATTGCCCTTCATGGCATAAACATCGGCAACGATTCTGCGCTGCTCGGCTGTCTTGGCTTCAGACAGCATTCTGTCCTGCAATGCGCCACCTTCCTTGTACCAGATCATTTTCTTCGCTTCTTCGCCACGGCGCACGCAATTGGCATCGAGGGGCAGTTTGTCCGAGGTAGAAGGGCTGGGGTTTTTCTTGATCATTTGGCCTTGCCCGCCATCACAAGGTTTGTCCTGATACGTGCTGCCACAGCGATACAGGTTTTGCGCCTGGGCCTGGCCAGGCAAGCTACTGCCAGCGATGAGCACGGCTTGCAGTGACAGGGTGATAGCGAGTGAAATAAAAAGAGCGGGGCGCATGCTGATTAACCAATGCAGAGAGATAAAGATTCATTACTTTAGCATCCTGCCCGGCACAGTGGTGGGCTGTAAAGGCAGGGAGACCGCTGATTTTTGTAAATTACGTAACATTCTTTGATCAGTTTTTACAAAGAGCATTTGAAATTTATTTAAATGATGATTGACATCTAAAAATATGACGATCATAATCTAATTGACTTGATTGATTTCAAACAGGGGAAAAGCAAGCTTTTAACGATCTCGCCTGCAACGCTATCCAATCAAACTGATTTATCAAGCTTGGTTACCAACTTAGTTTTCAAACTTAGTTTTCAAACTTAGTTTTCAAACTTAGTTTTCAAACTTAGTGGTCAAACTTATTTATCAAACTTAGTGGTCAAACTTATTTATCAAACTTAGCTGTCAAACTCATTCATCAAAAGGATTAATCATGGAACTCAAGAATACTGTCGCCTTCGTTACAGGTGCTAACCGCGGTTTAGGTCTGGCATTTGCCAAGGCCTTGCTGGATGCGGGCGTCAAAAAGGTCTATGCGGCGGCCAGGAACCCTGCGCAAATTACTTTGCCCGGTCTCCATCCGATACAACTGGATGTCACCGATCAGCAGCAGGTGCTGGCAGCAGCCCAGGCTTGTGGTGATGTGAACCTGCTCATCAACAATGCAGGCATTGCCCAGCCATCACCATTTCTTGCGAGCGACAGCGTGGCTGTCATACGTACACAGTTTGATACCAATTTCTTTGGCATGCTGGCAATGAGCCAGGCTTTTGCCCCTGTGCTGAAAGCCAATGGTGGCGGTGCACTGGTCAATATGCTCTCGGTCCTGAGCTGGATTAACCTCGCTGGCATCAATGGTTACAGCGCATCCAAGGCTGCAGCCTGGTCATTGACCAATGGTTTGCGCAATGAATTACGGGCGCAGGGTACGCTGGTCGTTGGCGTACATGCCGCCTTCATCGATACCGATATGACGCAACATGTAGCGATGCCAAAATCTACTCCACAGCAAGTTGCATTACAGGTCGTGGAGGCAATAGCGCAGGGCAGGGAAGAAGTGTTTGCCGATGAGATTACGCGCCAGGTCAAGCGAGCTCTGTCGCTGGACTCTGCCCCCTATCTGCGTGAGGGCGGTCAGTAAAATTCAGCGATGTGAAACAGCGCAGCAGTGCAATGAAAGCCTTTGCCGGGTTATGATGCAAAATTCCCAATCCGGTAAAAGGACGTGCCCATGTCTGGACTTATCCGTAATTTCCTGACGGTCATACTGGCCCTGTTTGCTTACGGCATAGTCCGCCGCCGTGCAACTGCTACTGCAGGTGACCGTGTGAGTTCGTATTTCTGGATCACACCATGGGATACTGGCATCAGGACGTTGAAGAGTGACAAATATTTCCAGCTCGCAGAATCAGCACAACTGGACTTTGTCATCAAAACCGCTTTGTTGCGCCCCATGCTGAGTAGCGGAACGGCTTTTGTCAATGTATCGCAACTGGCCAGTTTCATGAAACCCATGCATATTTTCCAGCGGGTACGGGTAGAGACGTGCATCATGCATGCAAATGAAAAATGCGCATATTTTTCACATGCATTCTACGCAGGTGATGCGCTACATGTTGAGCCACATGCTGAGCTACTGGTCAAAATGAAATTCAAGCGCGGGCGCTTAACAGTAAACCCATTTGAATTGCTGGGCTTGCGTTTTAAAGAACCATCTGCGCAGCTCTTGGCTTGGGACGAGGCGCTGGCTTCAATAACATCAGCACGAAACGCATCGCAATAACATTACCGCCCGCCAGACACATCAACGAAACTGCCAGTGATATAAGAAGCTGCATCACTCAACAAAAAACTGATGGCAGATGCCACTTCTTCCGGTGCACCGCCGCGCAGCATGGGGACATTGGTTTTCAGTCTTTCTACCCGGTTCGCCTCGCCTCCATCGGCGTGCATGGTGGTGTGTATCAAACCAGGCCGTACGCTGTTGACACGTATGCCTTCAGCCGCCACTTCCACCGACAAACCCTTGGTCAGGGTATCAATCGCCCCCTTGGTCGCCGCATAATCAATGTATTCAAAAGCGGAACCAAGACGTGCGGCGGCTGAAGAGACATTGACGATGGCGCCGCCTTTGCCACCATGCCTGGTTGACATGCGTTTCACCGCTTCGCGGCAGCATAGAAAATAACTGGTGACATTGGTGCTGAGCAGGCGGTTGATGCGCTCTGCCGTCAAGTCTTCCAGGCGGCATTGCTGCATGAGTATGCCGGCATTATTGACCAGCGCATCGAGCTTGCCGAGCCGCGCATCTATTTCATTGAACAGGCGTACGACCTCTGTTTCATTGGCAACATCAGCTTGCAGGGCAATTGCCGTACCGCCTTGCGCCTCTATCTCTTGCACGACTTGCTGTGCAGCTTCATGGTTGTGCAGGTAGTTGATGCAGACGGCATAACCAGCAGCGGCTAGTTGCTGTGCAGTAGCGGCACCTATGCCGCGACTACCACCTGTGACCAATGCTATTTTTGCGAGTTTTGCGACTTTTGTCATGACTACTCCTTCTTATAGTATGCATGAAATCATGCATCAAGAACGCATAAAATAAATCATCCAACTATGGTAACCGGGATGAAGAATCTTCGCTGATGGAGTGGGCTTTGAAAGAGTTTGAATGAGTTTGAGGGAGAGGTGGTGCGCATGGCGCGCCCTGTTGAATGCATCCCTTGCGATTGCAAGGGATGCTCTGTGCTATGGAGAATCAGCCTTTACTACGTGCTTCTATCACTTCCCATTTTTCCAGTGCTTCGAGCAATTGCTCGTCAATTTCAGCATGACGGGCATTTAAGAGATTGGCTTGCTCCGGGCCGTTTTTATACAGATTGGCATCGGCCAGTTTTTCGGTGATGGATGCTTGCTCAGCTTCCAGAGAAGCGATCAGCTTGGGCAATTCTTCCAGTTCACGCTGCTCTTTGTAGCTGAGCTTTTTCGGCTTGGCTGCTGCCGGTGCACTCATGGTCGATACTGCTGCCACGCTTGGTTTTTGCTCAGTCTTCGCTGCTTTGGTGACCGGCACTGTGCTGCGATAGCGTTCCCAGTCGGTGTAGCCACCAATAAATTCACGCCACTGGCCTTCGCCTTCAGCAACAATGACCTGTGTCACCACATTGTCGAGGAAGGTGCGGTCATGGCTGACCAGGAAAACTGTGCCAGTATATTCTTCCAGCAATTCTTCAAGCAACTCCAGCGTGTCGATATCCAGATCATTGGTCGGTTCATCCAGCACCAGTGCGTTGGCTGGTTTGGCGAACAAACGGGCCAGCAACAGGCGGTTGCGTTCACCACCTGACAATGATTTAACGGGTGAGCGTGCGCGTTCTGGCGCAAACAAGAAGTCACCCAAATAAGACATCACATGCTTGCGCTGGCCATTGACTTCTACCCAGTCACTACCCGGGGCTATCGTGTCCGCCAGGCTGGCTTCTTCATCCAGTTGCGCGCGCATCTGGTCAAAGTAAGCGATCTGCAATTTGCTGCCTTGCTTGATGGTGCCGCTGTCTGGTTGATCCTGGCCCAAAATCAGTTTCAGCAGGGTAGTTTTACCGGCACCATTCTGGCCTATCAGGCCAACCTTGTCGCCACGCAAAATAATGCTGGAGAAATCATCAATGATGACTTTCTCGCCAAAGCGTTTGCTGACGTTTTCCAGCTCTGCCACGATCTTGCCTGAGCGTTCGCTAGAGCCTACATCCAGTTTGACCTGGCCTTGCTGGTCACGGCGGGCGCTGCGTTGCAGGCGCAATTGCTCCAGACGCTTGACGCGGCCTTCGTCACGTACGCGGCGGGCCTTGACGCCTTTGCGTATCCAGATTTCTTCCTGCGCCAAAAACTTGTCGAACTTGGCGTTTTCTACTTCTTCATTTTCCAGCAGATCTGCTTTGCGGGTCTGGTAAGTCGTAAAATTGCCTGGGAAAGAAGTCAGTTTGCCACGATCCAGTTCTAAGATGCGGGTCGCTACATTATCCAGAAAACTACGGTCATGGGTGATGAACAGCACGCTGCCTTTAAAGTCTTTCAGCAGAGCTTCCAGCCATTGTATCGATGAAAAATCCAGGTGATTGGTTGGTTCATCCAGCAGCAAGACATCAGGTGCACTGACCAAGGCACAAGCCAGAGCCACGCGCTTTTTCATACCGCCCGATAAAGTGCCCATGATCGCATCTTTTGACAGGTTCAACTTGTCCAGCGTGGTTTCTACCTTGTTACCCAGGCTCCAGGCATCAGCCGCATCCAGTTTTACCTGTATGTCATGCATGCGCTCCATCAGGGCATCATCATTGTCACCGCCAAACTGGCAAGTCAGTGCTTCATATTCCTGCAACAGGGCAGGCAGCTCACCCAGACCGGATGCCACAGCGTCGAATACGCTGAGTTCCATGTCAAATTGAGGTTCCTGCTCAACATAGGCGATTTGTATACCTTGCTGCATGACCAGCAAGCCGTCATCAATCTTGGATGTGCGTGCAATGATCTTCAGCAAAGAAGACTTGCCTGTACCATTGCGCCCGATCAGGCCTACGCGCTCGCCTGCTTCTATGGAAAACTCTGCATGATCGAGCAGAGCAACGTGACCGAATGCCAATTGGGCATCGCTTAATGAGATAACTGCCATAAAACCCTGTGGAACCGGCATCATGGAGATGCGCGGACATAAATTGGAGAAAAGCAGTATTGTACGCTAGCTAGGCAGCTAAACTCATCTGCTGAATTGATTGTTGGCCCAAGCTCAGGTAAGATGGCGGGCTGATTGAGGAATGCACAAGCAAATCCGGGCATTTCTCACCGTGTCTCGCCGTAGTTCAATGGATAGAACGTATGCCTCCTAAGCGTAAGATACAGGTTCGATTCCTGTCGGCGGGACCAGTCACCTAATTGCGAATTCTCGCAAATCATCGTAAAGCTAAGTACTGTCAGGCTTTCCAGGCCTTCTTGGCTATTTGAAAAATTCCAGAAGCTCCCTAAAATTGTATATTTTCGTTAATGTTTTTTTACTATAATGGCTATCAGTGGCTAAAACTGGTAAAAATACTGGGTGACATGGGAAGCTTAAGCCTCAGGCTCGTGGTAAACCGCTTCAATGTTGTGACCATCAGGACCAATCACAAAAGCCGCATAATATCTACCCTGATATTGTGAGCGCAGACCGGGAGGACCATTGTCTTTGCCGCCGGCCTCAAGTGCTGCACGATAAAAATCTTCGACCTGTTGCCTGCTGTCTGCCTTAAAGGCCAGGTGAAGATGGGCAGGTTTTTCATCGGTTTGATAAAGGCACAATGACACTTCATCAATGGCACAAAGTTCGACTCCGTAGCTTGGCATCCCCTCGGCTATTACTTTTACGCCTAAGGGTTCCAATGCCTTAAGGAAGAAGGTTTTGCTCGCAGTGAAGTCACTGACTCCGAATTTGACGTGATCAAACATGGCTTATCCTGGGATGATTGCTTGTACAAAAGCAATTAGGGAATCTCTGATTAAGTACCCGAGTATTGATTTAGAAACGTTAATATAAGCCTATCCTCATTGAATCCCGAATG
Organism: Undibacterium sp. TC4M20W; assembly: GCF_049340245.1. Lineage (NCBI taxonomy): Bacteria > Pseudomonadati > Pseudomonadota > Betaproteobacteria > Burkholderiales > Oxalobacteraceae > Undibacterium > Undibacterium sp. TC4M20W. The sequence goes on along the minus strand of NZ_JBMPPI010000036.1, from coordinate 134 downwards.
CCATGAAACAGACAACATTTGCCGAAGGTGGCTTTGAACGCTATGCCAAGACGACGAAGCGAGCAGTGTTTCTATCAGAGATGAATCAGGTCGTGCCATGGGCTATGCTATGCAAACTGATAGAGCCCCATTAT
>NZ_JBMPPI010000035.1:0-56875 GCF_049340245.1 Undibacterium sp. TC4M20W | reverse complement strand
CAGGAAGATGAGCGTTACGACCAAATGAAATTGGGACTGTAGCCGCCTTTAGGCGGATCAAGGGTTACCAGCGCCTTTGAGGCGCCCCAGCAATAAACCTCCGGCTTTGCCGGAGGTAATTTAATTAGCTTTATTTGTGAATATGGAACAAGGCAATCATGGCAAATAGATTGCCCTGTAAAGCTGTTTCATCGACATATCATTTGCTACATCGAGGTAAATGAACTTGATATGGCACAGATGTTGACATAGTTGACTGACAAATCCCTGGCTTTGCATGCAAGCGATTTTATCTATAGTGATCAGCACTGGTAAATGCGTATTTTTACTGCGTGCCAGTCTGATGCATTTATAGAGTTTCGCCTGTTTTTCTTTATCCCATGTATCCAGTTCTGTATGACAGATCAGCAAATCACTACAAGATAAAGCAGTGACTGCATCTGCATAAAATGGCTTCGGAATATCCATCACAATATCGTGAAAATCGGTATGTTCAGGCACCAGCTCTTTGGTCATGGCATTGGCAGAAAGTAAACTGGATCTGGCGCCCGCTTTGATCTCCAAACGCGACCAAGCAATATTTTCAGCTTTGTTCCGGTATTGATTCGCCTGTTTTCTCTCGCAATTTTGTTTGAGCAATAAAACGTTCCTGCCCGAATGTGCCCGGCGTTCAGCCAGCCTGGTCGCAGTGCTAGAAGTTGCTGCCGCAAAGTCTGTAGTCACTATCGCCACTATCATGGCAGGGCCAATCCTAAGGAAAACTGCGCTTGCATGCCAGCCAGCAGTTCCTGTGTTGCCAGCATGATTATTATCAGGGCCAATAATTTTTGAAAACTGATGAGTAGCAATGCATAATTCTTTTGGCGAGGTCGCTGCTGACCAGGGAGTGCCACTACTATCTGTACGAAGCTGGTAAAGACAAGCATCAGCATAGCTTCTATCAAGCAGCCATTTCTATTCGTTTGATACGCTGCGAGTGAAGACAGAGATGCTGCGGCCACCAAGCAAATCGAGATGCCAAAACCCTGGTCAGTCTCTTTATTCTTCTGCTTGATCCCCATGAAGATGCAGATAGCAGTTGCCAGCAATATCAGTCCTGAAATTATCTGTAATCTCAGATCTTGTATCTGCAAATAGGCGAGCACAGCAAAGCCAGACGAAGTCATGCTGCTGTATGCAGCCAGTGCAATAAGCAGGCGTTTCATTGCTTGGGTATATTTAACTCAGTGACTGGCAAACACCTTGCCGGACAAGACATGCATGGCTTTGATCGTCATGGGGTGAGCAGCAGGATATTCGCAGACTGACAAACCATGCTGATACGCCTGATGAAAACTGCCACCGCAGAATAAGGGGTAGTGAAATAATTCTGCAGAGTCCAGCTTGCTGACGAAATCTTTTACCCTGGCCACTTTATCGGCAGCAGCCTGCACATCACTACAGCTCATGACGACCAGGGTGCGCATGCGCGTGTTTTCTGCCTGTGCAAGTTGCATACGCGTGCCTAGTTCATGCTCTTGTAATTGCTCCAGTTGATCAAGGTCGATGACGAGTATCGTGACATGCGCTGCCTGCAAGGCGCTGCGGCTGCCCATACAGTCGCGTGCTTCTGCATCGATGACGATATCCTGATAATGAAAACCCAGGTTTTCCAGTTCAGCCTGCATGCCCTTGCCGCTGACTCTGCGTACAGTCACCGGTGTGCAGTCAGCCGTGCGGCGGCGGGCGCGGCTCCAGTCCAGAGATGAGTGACGCGCGTCGTTATCGAGCAAGATAAGTTTGCTGCCTGACAGTGTACGCAAGGTGGCGAGATTGTCGGCCACGATGGATTTGGCGCAATCTCCCGCGCCATGTGCAATGGTGATGATCATAGGTAATTTCTTTGTGCTTAGCGCACCATGCGCAGTGAGCGGATATTGTTGATAACTGGAGCAGGCAAGCTCCTGGCTTTGACAGGCAAGGGCAAATCAGCCAGCCTCTCCAGCTCCTGCGCGAGTTTGATTTTCCCGGCGAGGGACATGGCTGTCATGGGCAAGCGCATTTCTTCCTGTATCAAACCCTGCATTGCCAGTGCCGCCTTGACAGGTGCCGGATTGGATTCTGAAAACAGCAGGCGTATGAGATTCTGCATTTCCGCAAACAGAGCCTGTGCTTCAGGAAAATAATCAGCACGCATGAGTTCATACAATTGCACGAACAGATCAGGCCGCACATGCGCCGCTGCAGAAATCGCTCCCTGACCACCCATGCTCAGTGTATCGAGCAACATGGCATCATCACCGCATAAAACTTTCAAGTGGCTGCAATTCACGAGTCCCATCATTTGCGTCAGATTGCCACTGCTCTCTTTGATGGCGACGATATTTTTTTGCTTTTCCAGCGCGATAACGGTGCTCAGGTCTATATTCACCCCCGTCCTGCCGGGCACGTTATACAGGACGATATCTTTCTCGGTCGCTATGCCAATTGTCTCAAAATGCAGGCGCACACCTTCTTGCGAAGGCCGCAGATAAGACGGTGCGCTGACCAGAAATCCATGCAGGTGCTGGTCATCATAAGCTTGTACTTTTTCTGCCAGCAAACGTGTATCGCTACCGCTGATACCCATCAACACAGGGCAAGAATTTTTCGTCACTTCCAGCACGGCAGCCAGCAACTGCTTTTGCTCATGCTCAGTCAGTGTCGCCGCCTCGCCAGTCGTGCCAGAGACCACCAGGCCATGTATGCCTGCTGCCATCAATCGCGTAGCAAGTTGCTGTATTTTATCGAGCTCAGGTTTGCCATTTTTAAATGGCGTGACGAGCGGAACCCAGATGCCTTCATAGATAGACATATAGCGATCTCTTTTTTAAAAATGGGAGTGAAAGTGATGCTGTAAATCAGGCCGCCAGCAGCGGTGTAATTTTCCCGAATTCAGCTTGCGGCAAGGCGCGCATGATGTGACTGATGATGGTATCGACCGAGGACTTGCTTAGGCATAACCACACTTTCATTTTGCTCGCGTGGTCTATCGGTTTGACGCGCATGAAGAGAACCAGTTCGCCACAGGATTTGAGTATCAGATGACGCAATTCAGTGATGCTGGCAGCATCAACAGTAATACGCATGACGAAATCATTTTGTACCAATTTCGCTGGCGTCTTATAGGTAACCAGGGGTTGATTCAGCGCATAAGCACTTTTACGTTGGCGATGATTTTCAAATAAAAACTTTTCGCGTTTGCAGGACTTTAATACGTCTGAAAAATTTTCAGAGGTGTGGCTGTTGTCAGGGTAGTGATTCATCATAATCTCGTGTTGTTTGACACAAAACAAGATTAGCAGCCGCAGCGTAAAGATTCTCTAAAAAACAGGGGTAAAAGTCGTAAACAGGATGTAAATTCTTTGCATCCGCATCTTATTAACTGTTCTTACTCTTTCGTTTCACTCAGTAATTGCTTGAGGTTCATATGCAGGTTTTCTGCCTGTATAGGTTTGTGCATCAGTGTCAATGAGGCGGCCTTGGCCGCTTCTGACAATTGTGGTGAGATATTGCCTGTGATGAGTATGGCGGGTATCTGCAGATTGAATTCTTCACGCAGCTTGGCAACCAGGTCTATGCCGTTTTCATTGGAACCGAGGCGGTAATCACAGATCAGCAAATCAGGAATCTTGATTTCTTCACTGCACAGTGCCATCGCCTCTTTGCCGGACGTGGCGGTAATGACACGGGCATCCCAGAGTTCCAGCAAGGCACGCATGGCCGTTAATATGCTCTCGTCATCATCGATAACGACAATCAGGGCTTGCAGCAAGGAGGCGCTGTTGCTGGCCTTGCTGCGGCCATGTTTGTCTGTTACATCCTGGCTGGCAGCCAGTGGCAGACTGATCGCAAATGTCGAGCCCTGGCCAGGCTGTGATTGCAATTTGATGGGGATGTTCAAAAGTCGCACCAGTCTTTGTACGATGGCCAGGCCCAGCCCCATGCCTGCGGTGGTCTGTCGGGATTCAGATGCTGACCCTACCTGGAAGAATTCTTCAAAGATGGTTTCCTGGTCATGTTTCGAAATACCTATGCCGGTATCTTCCACGGCGATCTGCAACTGCTGGTCAAACTCCAGGCACTTGACCACGACCTGACCTTTTGGTGTGTAACGCAGCGCGTTCGCAATCAGGTTGCGCAGTATCTGTTCGATCAGGTCGGCATCGCTATTGACGATGGCCATGCTGTGGTGGATTTCAAAATGCAGGCCTTTGGCGATTGCCTGGGGAGTGAATTCCACATCGAGTTTTCCTAGTACTTCGGCAATCGCAAATTCCTGCAATTGCGGTTCGACGATTTGCGCATCCAGCCGCGACAGGTCCAGCAGATTTGCAAACATGTCATCCATGGTACGTGCGCAGTTTCTGAGATTGTTCACGACAGGGCGCACAGCGGCAGGAAGTTCAAAACTGAATAGTGCACCGAGATAGAGATTCAGCGCATGCATGGGCTGGCGCAGATCATGGCTGGCAACGGCCAGAAATCGTGTCAGTTCACTTTGTTGCGCTTCTTGCCGTTTGTTCACTTTCAGCAAGGTCTGGTTGATTTTTTCGAGTTCTTCTTTTTGCGCCTGTATTTCCGCAGTCCTGAGCCTGATTTCAGTTTCCAGTGCCCGCTTCTGCCGTTTCAGGGCGCGCACATGCCAGGTGTAAGCCGCAGTAATGACAGCCAGTGCCACCAGGGTCAGCGTCAGCCAGAACCAGATGTCTTGCCCGTGGGGTGGCGATACAAGTCCAGCGACAGGCGTGGCCGCACTGGTCACTTGCCAAGGGCAGACCAGCATGGCAAAGACTGTTAGCAGGCGTTCGCGGAAATTAACCATCTTGAGGGCATGTGGGGCAAATTAGATGAAATAAGTCCTCAGTATACAGTCTTGAGCAAAATTCCTGCCCTGAATGTAAAAAAGCCCCACATTGTTGTCCAATGTGGGGCTATCTTCGGCTATGAGCGGTTTTTAATACAGCCAGAGTTTGTCGGCATCCAGTTGCAGATAATACTCACCTGGGCTCAGTTTGAAAGGCGAGTAAGCGCGCAAGCCGCCTTCTGTCTGACCAAACAGGCATTCCCAGCGGTCGCCGAGATACATGCAGGTGGTCAGTGGTAGTTTGATAGCGTTGTCGGCCTGGCTGTCAGTGATCCTGACTTTTTCAAGGCGGATGATGGCGGTCGCTTCTTCGCCGACATTCTTGCCGCGCACCGTGGCTTTCAATTGCGCGCCGTTGACACTGATGGTCGCGGTGTCGCCATTGCGCTGGATTACCTTGCCTTTGAGCTTGTTATTGCTGCCCATGAATTCAGCCGTGAACAAGGTGTCCGGCGTTTCATACATGCTTTGCGGTGTGCCCTGCTGTTCTATGACACCGTTGTTCAATAACAGGATACGGTCAGAGATTGCCATCGCTTCACCCTGGTCATGCGTGACCATCAGGGCAGACAGATTTAACCTGACGATCAGTTCACGCAAGAAGGCACGTGCTTCTTCACGCAGTTTGGCATCGAGATTGGACAGCGGTTCATCCAGCAGGATGACCGGTGGGTTATATACCAGCGCCCGCGCAATCGCCACGCGCTGTTGCTGGCCGCCTGACAGTTGATGCGGGAAACGCTCACCCAGATGACCCAGGCCCAGCTGGCCCAGTACATCCTTGACCTTGTCACTGATTTCGCTGGTGCCCAGCTTGCGCAATTTCAGGCCGTAAGCGACATTGTCGAATACTGTCTTGTGTGGCCACAGTGCATAGGACTGGAATACCAGGCCCAGGTTGCGCTGTTCTGCCGGTATTTCCAGATTCTTGCTGCCATCAAAGATGGCGCGTTCACCCAGGGTGATGGTACCAGTCTTCGGTGATTCCAGCCCAGCTACGGCGCGCAACAAAGTGGTCTTGCCACTGCCGGAAGGGCCCAGCAGGGCAACTACTTCGCCACGCTGCAAGTTCATCGATACGCCTTTGAGGATGGGGTTGGCGGTAGCGCCGGAACCATATTCCAGGGTTAAATCTTGTACGCTTAATTCAGACATAGTGTGCTCTCGTATAATTTTTTAAGGCTATGTAATGTTTTGTTCTTGTCGCGCTATCAGTGGCTGGCTCAATGACTCAGTTTCACGCCAAAGCGCAGAGCCAGGCCCAGACCTATGGCAACCAGGGTGATATTGATGAAGGACAGTGCCGCCACCAGATCGACGGAACCACCCGCCCACAGTGAAACGATCAATGCACCGATGACCTCAGTACCTGGCGACAGCAGATACACGCCAGTTGAATATTCACGTTCAAAAATCAGGAAGACCATGAGCCAGGCACCGAGCAAACCAAACTTGACCAATGGCAGCGTCACATCCCGCGTGACCTGACCACGGCTGGCACCAACGGCGCGCGCCGCTTCTTCGAGTTCAGGGCCAACTTGCAGCAAGGCGGTGGAAATCAGGCGCAGACCATAAGCCATCCATACGACGGAATAGGCTATCCAGACCGAGAAGATGGTGGAACGCAAGGCACGCAATTGCGGTATCACATTTTCTATGAGCCAGATGCAGAAGGCATTATCGAATCCCTTAAGACCACCTTCGAGCCAGCTGGGCACGAACAGGAACACCCACAGGAAAGACAGGCCAGCCAGCAAGCCCGGAATCGCACGTGGTACCAGCACGCTATAGTCAAGCAGGCGGGTAATGCCATCAGGTTTCCTGTGCATGGCCAGCGCGACACCAGCATAGCAAATCACGGCCAGTGCGCCACCGATGATACCGATCAGTACGGTATTGAAAATGCCGCGCATCAGTGAAGGTTGCTCCAGAATGTCCTTGAAATGCTGTAGCGTGATCACATCAGCCAGTTTGACACCTTCACCCCAGTAAGAGACAAAGGCACGCAGGACGATGCCTGACAATGGCAAGACTATAGTGAAGATCAGCCAGGCAGCCAATACAGCAAAGGCCAGCCATTTCCATTTACCCAGTGGCAGTGGCTTTTGACGTGAACCCTTGCCCTTGATCGATACATATTTATTCGCTGACTTCAACAACCAGCGCTGCACCATCACCAGCGGCATGGTCACCGCGACCAGGCAGACAGCGGCTGCGGCCATCAGGTGATAAGACGGCGTACCCAGTTTATTGGTCAGCTTGTAAAGATAAGTCGCCAATACCAGATGGCCTTCCGGATCACCCAGCACCAGCACCAGGCCGAAGACTTCAAAGCCCAGGAAGAACACCAGCACAGCAGCAAAAGCCAGCGCCGGCATGATCATCGGCAGGGACACATGCATGGCAACCTGGAAAGGCGATGCGCCTGCGACCCGTGCGGCTTCTTCGACGTCCGAGCCCAGGCTCTTCAGTGCAGCAGATGAATACAGATAGACGTGTGGCACGTGAGTCAGGCCAGCGATCAGGACTATGCTAAAGAAGGAATAGATATTCCATGGTTCAACGCCGGTCAATTGCTTGACCCACAGGGTATAGAAACCGACCGGCCCCATCGAGACGACATAGCCAAAACCCATGACCATCGGTGAGACAAAGATAGGTACCAGCAACATCGGTTCTATCCAGCTACGGCCTGGCAAGTCAGTACGTATCATCAAGAAGGCCAGCAAGGCACCGAGAGGAACGGCGATGCCAGCCAGGCCAGAAGCCAGAATCAGGCCGTTCCAGAAAGCCTGACGGAAATCAGGATCATCAAAGATGAAGCGATAAGAATCCAGTCCCAGTTCTTTTACCGGCGAAAAGAAAGGGGCATTTAAAAAACTCTGGAACAAAATCAGTGACAGCGGCGTAAAAATCGCCAACAGCGTCAGGGTCACCACCAGGCCACGCGGCCAGTTGATTTGCGACCACCGGCTGCGCGGAGGGAGACTCAGGGTGCTCATGCTTAGCCCAATATCAAGGGTTGAGATTCAATAGTAATGCGGTTCGCCATACAGGCGGCGCGGAGAAAATGTCCCGCAGGAAGAGCCGTTTGGCACCGTACCGTTTAAAACCGGCACGGTGCCCGCAGGCTTATTTTTTGCCTGCAGCTTCTTTCCATTGTTTCAGGAAAGCGAGGCGTTTGTTTTGATCAAGATACTGCAACAACATGGGATTGACTGGCAAAGGTTTGAGGCCAACGCCGATAAGTTTTGCCAGATCAGAGTAAGTAGTCTCACCCTTGACATCGGCACGTATCGCATACAGCTTGGCTTCATTCGCAATCATGGTCTGGCCGCGTTTTGACAAGGTGTAATCCAGCCATAGCTTGGCCGCATTCGGATGCTTGGCTGCCTTGCTGATGAACATCACGCGTGACAGAACCAGGGTGTAGTCTTTAGGGATTTGCACGCCTATCGACGGGTCTTTGGCAGCGCGTACCAGGGCATAAGAGCCGAGGATGTTATAACCGAGCAGGTTCTCGCCGGAAGACAGACGCTCCAGCATGGTGCCAGTGGAAGACTGTACACGTACGCTGGCATTGCCAAAGGCTTTCGCCAGGTCCCAAAATTCCTTGTTCTCGCGGCTGTCCTGGGTGATGAACATGAAGCCTACGCCGGATTTTTCTATGTCGTAAGTCGTGACCTTGTTCTTGAACTTGTCGAGTTTGCTATTGATGAGCTTGGCAAATTCGGCGTGGGTTTTTGGTACTTCATCGGCTGTTACCAGGCGCTTGTTATAAACGAAGACGGCTGGTTCAAAAGTTGTGCCGTAAGCAGAATTATTCCAAATCGCCCATTGCGGTATGCCACTGATTTCTGGCGATGCATACACCAGGCCATAACCGTCAGATACCAGCTTGGTCTGCAAATCCATGGCAGATGACCACATCAGGTCGGCGCTATTGCCACCGGCGGCCATTTCCGAGATGTAGCGGTTATACACTTCGGTGGAATTCATGTCATTGTATTCAACCTGCACGTCCGGGTACATGCTGCGGAAATCCTTGATCAGCGGTTCCACGGCCTTGGTGTCGGTCGCGCTATAGATGACCAGTTTTCCTTCTTTCTTGGCTCCATCGACGATCTTGCTGTAGTCAGCGGGGTAACCGGCTGGTGCCTGCGCTTGCGCCGTAGTCTGGGTACTCAGCAGCACGCTGCCCGTAGCCAGTGCCAGCATGCTCTTGACGAAAAGTCTTTTTGTTTGCATTTGTCTTCTCCTGTTATTGTTTGTACTTTAGTACCAAGTGATGAGGGTTATAGGGTTTATCGGGTTCACTACTGACACGCACTAACGCACCATGCCAAATTCTTTTGCCTGCAGACGGTAATTGTTGACGGCTTTCTGTATGTAATCGGTCAGTTCCTTGCCTGTCATGGCAAAAGGGAAGAGGCCGTGAATTTTTCTTTGTTCATCAAAGGCTGGGGTGTTCATGGCCTGCTGGAAGTGATCCACCCATTTCTGGTAATCACGGTCGCTGACCTGCGGGCCCATATAGACGCCGCGTATGATGGGCCAGGTCACATCAAAACCCTGTTCACGTGCGGTTGGCACATTCGCCAACGGGCCGGGCAGGCGGGCATCGGACAACACTGCCAGCACACGTATCTTGTCATCCCGCGCATGCAGGCTGGCTTCTGAGGCATCGCCTGATACTGCCTGTACATGGTCTGCCAGCAAGGCGGTGAAAGATTCGCCGCCGCCTTCAAACGCCACCAGGCGCATGCTCTTGGGGTCTATACCCACCTGTTTGCCAACCTGGGCCATTTTCAACCAGTCCTGGCTGCCAACCGTGCCACCGGCACCGATGGCGATATTTGCGGGCTTGCTCTTGATCGCATCCATCAGTTCGCGCAGGTTCTTGTAGGGAGAATCCTTGCGTACCGCGATCATGCCGTAATCGGTACCGATAGCCGCGACCCAGCGCACATGGCTGGCATCGGATTTGCCAAACTTGCCTTCTGCCAGATTCAGCAGCGAGCCGCCGGAATAGGCAACCAGTGTATTTGCCTCGGCTTTTCTCTGCGTAATGATGGTGGTCCAGGCGATAGCGCCGACACCGCCGGGCAGGTAATTGATCTGCATGGGCTGGCTGGTGTTTGCATGCGGTGTCTGTTGCGCCTGCTGTGCCAGCTTGCAGGTCAGGTCCATGCCGCCGCCAGGTTTGGCCGGGACTATGCAGGTGGCTGCTTCATGCTTTTCTGCTGCTTCCGGCCTGGCGGCAAGCGCCTGCAGGCTGGCCAGCAGGCTGCAGAGCAGGAAAGTCAGATTGGCAGGCCGGATATGCATGTTAAGACCATAGGCTAGGGGTTACATGGATCATACCTAATTGAAACTTTCAGTAGGCTTTCACAATAATACTGGTATAGCTTATCTTAGTATGATGCCATTTTTACCAACAATGGTCAGCTCTACAAAATGCGAACCATCATGGTCCTTGGGACCATAGCTGACTTCCACCCCGCCCAGATCGACATTGCGCATATTTTCGAGCGCTTGCAGCAGTTTTTTAGGATCTGGATTATTGCCGGCCCGGCGCAAGGCTTCTGCCATTAATTTTGCAGCAACATAACCTTCCAGTACAGCATAGGACAAAGGCGGCGGATTTTTGGCCGATTTCAGTACTTTTTGCAGTTCCCTGACCACAGGTATACCTATATCGCGCGGATAAGGCATGACCTGCATGACACCTATGCCACGTCCCTCCGCACCCAGGGATTTGAAGAAATCATCAGAATTGACATTCGACAGCATCAAAAATTGCGGTCTTTGTCCCAGCTTCTGCATTTGCCGTATGAAGTCGGCGCAGGCGGCTGGGGTACATGCCATTAATACCGCCTGTGGCGATGCGGCCGCGATACTGGCAACGGCAGCATCGACTTTCATTTCCTTCCTGTCATATTTGGCGATGACGGCGGCACGCATGCCGCGTTTTTCCAGGTTGCTGACAAAACCGTTCAGGCCATCTTTGCCAAAGCTGTCATCCTGATGCAGGATGGCCAGTTTGCTGAGCTTGAGTTCCGCCAGCGAAGCCACCATCTTGGCCGCCTCATCCTGATAGCTGGCACGCAGGTTGAATACCTGGGCATGCAGTGGCTGGTGCAGGCTTTGTGCGCCAGAGAATGGTGCAATCAGCGGTATCGCATGCTTCTCCAGCAGCGGCAGTATGGCTTCTATGGTCGGTGTGCTGCGGTAGCCAAACAGGGCAATCGCATGGTCTTCATTGATGAGCTTCAGGGTATTTTCTTTGGTCAGCGCCGGATCGCGCTTGTCGTCATAACTGATGAATTCTATGTTCTTGCCATGGATGCCACCCTGGCGGTTTAGCGCATCGAAATACAGTTGCGCCCCTTCTCGGTTTTCCTTGCCAGTGGCCTGGCCCGACAATTCTACCGACTGACCGATGACGATTTTACCGTCTGCACTGGCAATGGCGGGACAGATCAAACAGGCGAGCAGGAAGAAACTGAGGCGTAAGGGCATCATGATGGTAGTCTCCGGAATTTTTTTTGTAAGGGAGAATAGAGCCGGGGAGCTTTCAGTTTGCTTGCAGTGAAGGGGTTTTTGGGAGATTTGTGATGCGAGAATATTCAAGCGTTATGTGCATTGGGATAATCTTATGAATGTCATTCCTGCGTGCTTTTGGCAGGAATCTAGTGGCGTTCATCGTATTCCGTATTGCTCGTTATATGACGTACTTTGACAAAAACGTTTGCCCTCCGTGGATACAAGCCGGGTCTCGGCCCGGCAGCCGAAATACTTTCTTTGCGTCGCCAAAGTAAGTATTCAAAGAAAGGCGACCCAGGCGTAGCCGTCCCTAAAGGGGTTCCCATTTGTGCGGTACAAAAAATGGGAAGGCCCGAAACTCGCTTCGCTCAAACAGCGGTCCTTCTGTTTCCATTTTCTGTACAGCACAAATGGCGGCTACACATGGGAACTACAGAAAGTCAAAAGCAACGTCAAACCCAAAGTCAAACCCAACAGCAACGGCAACAGCGACGCTCGCTATATTGCGACCGCTCTTTAGACAATTACCGAAAACACAATCCCATCAATACAAACACCCTTGTCATTTTGACTTCCCGTTCCCTCAAAGACCGTCCTTTTCTTGTCATAAATAGTCACACAGATAGTGACGCTTTTTGAGCATGCTGGTAGCCTAGCGTGTATCCGGAGCAAACAGGTTGTGTATGCGCATACTATTAGTTGAAGACCATATCGAGTTGTCCCACTGGCTGGCCAAGGCCCTGCGGGATGCCCACCTGACCGTGGAAACAGCCATGAACGGCGCCGATGCCGATGCGCTCCTGCATACTCAGGAATATGCGTTGGTCATCCTGGATCTTAGCTTGCCAAAAATGGATGGCATGGAAGTCCTGAAGCGCATGCGTGCACGTGGCAGCAAGACGCCAGTGCTGATTTTGACAGCCCGTGGTGGCCTCAATGACAGGGTACAGGGTTTGAATTCAGGTGCGGATGATTACCTGCCCAAGCCATTTGAGCTGGCTGAACTCGAAGCACGTGTCAAAGCCTTGCTCAGGCGCGCGCAGGGTAATGAAGCCGTGACACTGACCTGTGGTGCCCTGAGTTTTGACACCGTCACGCGGCAGTTTCATTATGAAGGCCAGCCCTTGTCGCTAACCCCGCGTGAATATGCGGTGCTGGAAACCCTGATCAGCCGCCCCGGCCAGGCAGTATCCAAGGACAAGCTGTTCGATGAAGTGTTTGCCCTTGATGATGATGCCAATCTCGATGCCATAGAAATCTATATCCACCGCCTGCGCAAAAAACTTGATACCGTCAGCACCGGCAAGGTTGTCATCGTTACCCTGCGCGGCATAGGTTATCTGCTGGAAGCACGCTGATGGAGCGGCCTTACCGCCTAGGGAGTTTGCGCGGCCAGTTCTTGCGCTGGCTGTTGATACCCCTGGTCTTGCTGGTGGCCCTGAATGCTTTTTCGGTTTACCGTAATGCCCTTGATGCGGCTGATCTGGCTTACGACCGCTCTTTGCTGTCGTCGGCCAGGGCGCTGGCAGAAAGGGTGCAGATCGTTGATGGCAAGGTGGTGGCGAATGTACCCTATGTGGCGTTAGACAGTTTTGAAACTGATACCCTGGGCCGTTTGTATTACAAGGTCACCGGCGTCAATGGCGAGTTTGTGTCCGGTTATGAAGACTTGCCGGATTTGCCCAAGAATGTACCGCGTTCAGAGATCTACCCTGCCCTCGTGCATTTCTTCCATGCTGATTACCAGGACCAGCCTGTACGCATCGCAGCCCTGCATCAGCCTGTGTATGACGACCAGATGCGTGGTATTGCCCTGATAGAGGTCGGTGAAACCCTGGATGCACGGCGCGGTCTGTCGCGCAAAATCCTTATTGATACCCTGTTGCGTCAGGCTGCGCTGGTGCTGGCGGTGGCACTCATGGTCTGGGTGGCCCTGCGTTTTGTGCTCGCCCCCATCATGCAGTTGCGTGCCGATGTAGAGGCGCGTGAGCCGACTGATTTATCCGGCTTTGACCCGAATGTCGTGCACAAGGAAATACGCCCGCTGGTGAACGCCATGAATGCCTATATGGAAAGGCTGCAGACCCTGATCAACGGGCAAAAGCGTTTTATCGCCGATGCCTCACACCAGTTGCGCACACCATTGACAGTATTGAAGACCCAGGCTGAACTGGCGCTGCGTGAAAACGATGTAGCCGCCATGCGTCAGATTGTTGCCAGCATTGCCCAGACTACCGATGCCACCGTCCATCTGGCAAACCGCCTGCTGACACTGGCGCGTACCGGTCATGGGGCGGTAGCGGCAGAGCTCGACGATATCTTGCTCAACCAGCTCGCGCAAGAGGTATGCCTGGAACTGGCTATGCCTGCGGTGCGCAAGCAACTGGATCTGGCGCTGGAGGCTGATCAGGCCGTGCCTTACCGTGGCAATACCTTGTTGTTGCATGAAATGCTCAGCAACCTGCTCGACAATGCCATACGCTATACCCCAGAGGGCGGCCGCATCGTGCTGCATGTATATCAGCAGGATGGCCAGGCGCATATCGATATTCAGGATACCGGGCCCGGCATCACAGAGGCCGAGCGTGAAAAAGTATTCGAACCCTTTTACCGCGCCTCTGCCAGCTCGGTTGCCAATCCCGGTGGCACTGGTCTGGGGCTGTGCATAGTGCATGACATCGTCAAGCTGCATGGAGGCGAGATCAGCCTCGGCGATGCCAGCCTGAATACACTATCCACATCTGAAACACCGGGCCTGCGTGTGCATATCCATTTCCCGCTGATAGCCTGACTGGTGTAGCATACTCGGTAGTAGTATAAGAAGAATACGAAGACACTTATAAGCAGAGACTTCATCAACATCGCGAAGGAGCATTTCCATGGCAGATACTCCCCCACTGAAGATAGTGCAAGGCACGGCTTTGAATGATCAGCAGAAAAAAGACCTGCTGCACCGTCTGGCCAGAGTGGAAGGGCAATTGCGAGGCGTGCAAAAACTCATCGCCAAGGCAGCCGTACCGGCTGATTGCGAGGCAGTAGCGCAACAGATGTCCGCCGCCCGCAAGGCGCTCGACCGTTCTTTTGTGACCCTGCTGACCAGTGCGGTTGTCACCCATGCAGAAAAGGCCGAGACGACCGAAGAAGCCGTCGCCAGCACGCGGCGCCTGGCGTCCTTGCTGGAAAAATTCGCCTGATGCCGGATTAAACCTGCATCAATCACCACATGTCCATCCTGGCAAAAGTAGCAGCGGGCGAGTATATGTGCAGACTCTGGCAGCCTGTGCAGCTGGGTGTGCGCTTGCTGCTCCTGTCCTCGGCCCTTTTGATTGCCACTCCCGGTTCAGCGACAGAAGCAGCAAAGCAGGACAAACTGGTCTTGCTGATACGGGAGTTGCGTAATGAGGCTGGTGAAATCGTCCCGATACGCGATGAAATCCGGCAGTTGCTGAATTATTTTGAGCACCATCTGCAAATCAAATTTGAGATTCGCCGCTACCCGTGGACGCGCCTGCTGGTGAATGCCAAAAACGGCGAAGGCATAGTCTTTGGTCTTTCAAAAAACCGTGAACGCCTGCAGACCTATCAATTCTCCGAAGCGATTTATGCCAACTATGTCTGGCTGGTCACGCGCAGTGATGCCAGTTTTAGCTATAACAGCATGCTGGACCTGAAAGGCAAGACCGTCGGTGTCATACGCGGCACCAGCTACGGTGATGAATTTGATAGCCAGCGTAATGTCTTGTTCCAGGTTGAAGAAGATGTAGGCTCACACGGCGCGCGCCTCAAAAAACTCATCAATAAACGAATGGATGTCATGATCTTTGGTGACCGTCGCGCCCAGGCAGATGAAGTCGAACAATTATTGATACGCATACTGCGCAAAGAATCCAGCAGCAGTGACAAGACCCTGGAGCACGGCTTCAAGGTCTTGCCCAAGCCCATGCTGGTCGATGAATTACATTTCGCTGCCGCAGGTACGCAGTATGAAGAATGGATACGCAAGCTCAATGCCGCAATACTGGCAGGCAGAAAATCAGGCGAGATCAGCCGCATACTGATCAGTGACAAGTGAGTGCATGCAAGCGCCCGCCTGTCAAATTGAGGAAATGAATGTGCCAGCTTTAATGTTTGAAGACATCTGCCGCAATCTTCCAGG
The DNA here is from genome assembly GCF_049340245.1 of Undibacterium sp. TC4M20W. Lineage (NCBI taxonomy): Bacteria > Pseudomonadati > Pseudomonadota > Betaproteobacteria > Burkholderiales > Oxalobacteraceae > Undibacterium > Undibacterium sp. TC4M20W. The sequence goes on along the minus strand of NZ_JBMPPI010000035.1, from coordinate 41,288 downwards.
TAATACAAATTGGCCAGGTAGTTTTTATGAGCAATTAGCAGAACACGGAATATGGAATACAAAAGAATTCTGGTTGTTGCATCGCGATCTTGTCCTCGCTGCAAATAAATTGAGAGATGTAGGGTCAGTGGACAAGCAATTTGCATTGACAATAGTCAGGCTTCAGGCGACTGTAGATAGATTATTTTCTGCTCATTTTGATGAAAATGACGTTTTCAAAATTCTTGCTATAGACAATGAGTTGGGCACTGTATTGAACAGTGATGAACTGCACGCATTCAAAGAAAGATTTGATCTGGCAGTAACAGGCGTATTCTCTGGAGAAATTTTTCCTGAATACGCATTCGAATTAGTTAATCCATTGCTGTGATGTCTGGTTTGGCAATTCAATAAATGCGATAGCATTTATGTGCTTGGTAAGGTATGCGCATCATTATGCTATTCATTCAGTAGTATGGAAATCAGTCCAACAATCTGCCAGCTATATTTAACTCGGCCAACATCAGCATACAGATGCTGGAATCGGCATCACGGCCAAATTTTCATTGCAGTCTCAACTACCTTAAGTAATTTTTCGCGCGGCGCACCATCTCTTGCCAGTGTTGACATGCCTTGAATGATGGACATGGTGAGTGCCGCCAGTCCCTCGGCATCTGTTTCAGCAGGCATTTGCTTGCTTTTTATGGAACTCGTAATCTTCTCCCTGAGTTGTGTTTCTATACCATGCCGGATTTTTGCCAACTCCACTTTGACGTCATCGGCGGCAACCGAGCAACTGATCGCTGAACTTGCCAATAGGCAGCCAGCGGGGGTGTCCTTGCCAGTGAATCCGATTGCTGCTGCATTCAGTAAACCCAGTGCGGCCTCATGTGCTGTGGCAGCTTCATTGATAATTGTCCCGGACGTCACTGGCCCTGATAAGTAAAGGGCGACGGCATTTAAGAATAATCCCTTCTTGTCGCCGAATGCAGAGTAGATGCTTGACGGAGTTACCTCCAGGGCTGTGGTCAAGTCGTTCAATGAGGTCGCTTCGTAACCGTGCTGCCAGAACAGCATCATGGCTTTTTGCAATGCTATATCCCGGTCAAACGATAATGGCCGGCCTTTCTTGCGGGGAGTCATTTTCATGTATTTGTAGTGATCACTAGTAAATTAATTGCATTCTTGAGAAATCCGGGCTATGATTTTCCTATCAATCACTCGGAAAGTAAAGTTATGCCACTCACAGACTACCGCACTCTTGGGCGTTCTGGCCTTGTCGTCAGTCCATTTTGCCTGGGGACCATGACTTTTGGCACTGCCCGCTGGGGTTCCGGTGAAGAGGCGTCCCGTGCAGTATTCAATGCTTATGTAGAAGCCGGTGGTAACTTCATTGATACTGCAGATGTCTATTCAAGTGGCCGTAGTGAAGAGATGCTGGGCAGGTTTATTCAAGAGCAATCACTACGAGACCGTGTTGTGCTTGCGACCAAGTCAGGTTTTGCAGATGGGCATGGGCCTCATGCCGGAGGCAACGGGGCAAAGCACATATACGCTGCCCTTGAGCGATCGTTGCGACGCTTGCGCACTGATTACATCGATATGTATTGGGTACACGTTTGGGATTCTGTCACACCGGCAGAAGAGCTGCTTGAGACTATGGCAGCACTTGTCCGTTCAGGCAAAATTCGATATTGGGGCTTGTCTAACACACCAGCCTGGTATATCGCCAAACTGGCGACGCTGGCGCAAGTGCGGGGTTTGCCTGGTCCGATTGCGCTGCAATACTTTTATTCGCTTGCTAACCGTGACATCGAAGATGAGTATGTGCCGATGGCTGCGGAATTTGGTATGGGTATAGTGCCATGGAGTCCACTTGCATTTGGCCTGCTGACGGGGAAATACGACCGTACTGTAGTTGAAGCTTCTGCAACCAGAGCCGGAGGATTGCCACGTGAGGCAGCTAAAGAAGGTGAGCAGAGAGCAGAGGGGGACAAGCGGCTGGATGGTGCCAACCCTTTCGGTGATACCCTCTTCACCGATAAAAATTGGGAAATTGTTGATACGCTAAAGAGGCTTGCCACCGAAACCGGATTGAGCCCAGCGCAAATCGCTCTATCCTGGATCACCGCACAGCGCGGCGTGACATCGACTTTAATGGGGGTAAGCCGGATGGAGCAGGTATCTGCTAACGTAGCAGCCCTGGAAGTCGTTTTGTCGGCGGAACACAGAAAAGTGCTTGATGAAATCAGTGCACCTGAACAAAAAATGCTTTACAGCCTTTTTACTCCTTTGCTTCGCCAGCATGCTGTCTTTGGCGGTAGCACTGTGCGGACCTGGCTTTCGTAAAATATCAAGCCGCCAGATGCCGTGCCTGCCTTTGCGGCAAAGCCTTTGCCACAACTTCCCTGGCAGCTTCTTTTCTGGTCTGTCTTTGTGGTGCCGATGGATCAGCTTTGTTGCCTTGCTTGTGCATGGCTTGCCCGGCATAGTCCTGGGATGCCGCAGCTTGCACTGCCTCACTGCTTGCGCCATGTACTTCCAGCAGCCAATTGTTGACGAGTGCAGCCAGTTTGTCGAGGGCGATGCGGTGCGTTGCATCTGTATTGACGAACAGCCAGTCTGACAAGGCCATGAAGTTTTCAAAGGCAGTGTCTGCCAGTATCAAAGGCAGGCTGTGTGAAAAACGCCCTGAGTTGGCGATCATGTCCCAGTAACGGGCAAAGCGTATCAGTCTTTGCATGTCGCCAAAGGCAATGTCTTTGTTGGCCAGGATGGTGTAAGGCGGTTGCGGGTCAAAAGCCAGTTGATAGGCTTCTGTGTGGCGGATAATCGGTGTGCCGCGCAGGCGTTTCAAGATGCCGAACTGTATCTCATGCGGGCCCAGGGCCACCAGCTTGTTAAAGCCTGCGGCAAAACTCTGCATGGTTTCACCCGGCAAGCCAGCGATCAAATCCACATGCAAATGCGCGTGTGAATGTTCGCACAGCCAGCGTATGTTCTCGGCGGCTTTTTCATTATTTTGCTTGCGGCTGATGAGAGCCTGCACGTCGGTATTAAAACTTTGTATGCCTATCTCGAATTGCAGGCTGCCTTCAGGGAATTTTTGTATGCCTTCTTTCAGGGCGTCTGGCAAATGATCTGGTACCACTTCAAAATGGGCGAATACCGGGTCATGCGGTGCTGCTTCGAGTTTATCGAGAAAGAACTGCATGATCTTCAAGCTGGTTTTGATATTCAGGTTGAAAGTGCGGTCAACAAACTTGAACAGGCGGGCACCACGCTGGTACAGCACTTCCATCTCTTGCAGGAACTGGTCTATATCAAACGGCCAAGCCGTCTTGTCGAGTGCGGACAGACAGAATTCGCATTTGAAGGGGCAGCCGCGTGAAGCCTCGACATACAGGGTGCGGTGACGGATGTCCTGGTCGCTATACAAATGGTAAGGCAATTGTATGTCGGCCATAGGCGGTTGCAGACCCGCATGCACTTTCATCAGTGGTTGCGGGCCATGCAGTATCTGCTGGCACAGGGCAGGGAAACTGACATCACCCCAACCGGTAATCACATAGTCCGCCAGGCGTATGATTTCCTGGTCGCCAGTTTCATGCGATACCTCGGGGCCACCGAGTATCACGACGACATCAGGTGCGACGCGTTTCAGAACAGCGACGATCTGCGTGGTTTCAACAACGTTCCAGATATACACACCAAAGCCGACGATGAATTTTTCACCAGGCTGGCGCAGTGCCAGGATTTTTTCGGCAATATCGGTACTGCGCGCACCGGTAACAAATTCCTGTATCCGCGTGACCGGCTGCAGCTCACCCATATTTGCAAGCAAATAACGCAGCCCCAGTGAAGCATGGGTATAGCGGGCGTTCAGGGTGGTCAGCAGGATAGTCATGGTGCGAAAAGGCGGGAGCAGCTAAAAGTAGCTATTGTACGCCTCAACGGCAGGCATCCTGCCATGATTACTGTGCATCGCCGCGCGATGCCAGACGATCGCGCATATGCTGGTGAAGAAACTTACTTATCTGGCACTGTATGCCTAAGACCTGATTCAGCTATAAATTCGGTCTGTAAATTCAGCCTGTATAGATACTACTTGTGTGCAATTACTAATTACTGCTGATGACAGCATCAGACTCAGTCAGTCAGAGCAGCAGTCAACATAACGATAGTTGCCAGTATTTGAGCAAAAACGATAGCGGTGATCATGTTTATTTCCTTGGTTGATTAAAAACAAGTTCATGATACTGGCTGGAAACTTGTTAATCCAATCACATGATCAGATGTCTGTTATATGAAATGTGAATGTCATTGTTAAGTCATATTCCCAATTCACATGGATGTAATACAACATCCATAGCTCACGGCGAAGCGCGTAGTCGTCGGTATCGCCTGTATCGCATATATATATGGGTTTGCAGTCTGCGCTTTTTCCATCCTTGTCTCATCGCTTTCGCATGTCGTGCAGGATAGTGCCAGTACTAGTCCAGGTTACCTGAGCCAGCCATTCAGCCCTCTTGCCTGCCTTTTTCCCACATCAAATTCTCCGGCGAAAAAAACGTTGAAGAGGTGTTTTTGACACTTCAATCTCCGTTTCCTGCATTTCGTCGCATGCCCCTCGCGGATTGACAGCGCAAGCTCTAAAGTACACACATCAACCAACCACAAAGAGGAAAACGAAATGAAAAACGCAATCAACAACACATTTAAATCTGGCCTGATTCTTTCTACAGCATTGCTGACAGGCGCACTGGCAATCACTGCTGCTTTCACTCAAAGCAAAGCAGAAGCAAGCATGAATGTTGCCAGTATCGCCAGTGTAACGATCTCTGCAAAACGTATGACTGAAGAGCAAAAAATGGCGTATGACGCAACACAAAATGCAATGCAAACTGTGTTGATCAGCGCTAAAAGAATGACTGATGAAGAAAAACTGGCGATGGATGAAGCTGAAAAATTCCAGCGTCAACAAGTGGCACAAAAAGCCGCTCGCAAAAATATCCAGGGCTGATCAGCATGTGTTTTTTGCGCGATAGCAATCGCCAGAAACGCGCGGGATGCCAGAGTCTGCAAGCGGTTTTTTTCTTGACCACAGCCCGTTTTTAAAACAAAGATTTTCTATATTTTCAGGAAGTTTTTGTTTTGAAAATGGGCCAGGAAAATAAATACTAGGCCTCATCCTTTTCCTGTACATGCAGCGCCGTAAAACAGCGCTGCATTTCTGCGTCTGCAGTCAGATGCAGTTCCTCATCGTCGTCACTGATGACAGCGGCATTCACCAGCAATCTTATTTTGCTGATGTCGCCCGCCTGCTTCAACACCAGTCCCAGATCCTGTAATGGACCATCATGGCTGACCTGGTCTTTCAGGGCTTGCATGACGGCATCAGGAAAATCCCATTCCTTGGCAATGCGGTAAGACAGGATATGTGCCATGTGTAAAAAGCGCAGGCGAAATTCTGTCGCCAGCGGCATGACCGGTGCCACCATGATCTGATCGAGGCTGCGAAACGCAATGATCAGGCCGATGTTTTGCACCAGACCGGCCAGGTAGGCATGAAAGCCATCAAGCCCGCGCTCCTGCGCCAGCAGGCGGCAAGCCTGCGCACATTTTTCTGACTGTTCCCAGATCAGCGGTGCAACCACGCAAGTGATACGGCCAGACTGCAGTTGTATCAGCGGGCGGAAAGCCGTGCGCGCAACCAGCAGGCGCAGGCCATTGATGCCGAGCAGGCGTATCGCATTGTCGAGGCTGCTGATCTTGTCTGCCGGGCTGTAATAAGAGCTGTTGACTTCAGTGATGATCTCGGCGACCAGGCTCACATCCCTGCCGATATGGCTGGCCAGTTCATCACCAGAGACATTTTCATTGCGCAGGCTCTTCAACAACTGTGGCAGCACGCTGGGCACGCGCGGGATATGGCGGGCATCGCTAAAGTCTGCCCTGACCAGACGCTCCAGTGCAATCAGCAGTGGTTTATCTGCGCCATGCTGTACCTGCTTGCCATAAGTACCGAGCAGCCAGGGGTAAAACCGCGAATCGACATCAAAGCCAGCTTGCCAGGCCCCTTCTTCGGCGACGATATCTTCAGGTGCGCTGAAGACAGTGGCTGCCTGCAGTGCTTCTGCATCAGCCACAGCAGAACCTATGCCCAGCCGCCGGCATAAATTGCGCAGCAAGCCTAGCACCTTGCCTCCTGCTGGCAGTGGCAAACAAAAACGAAGGGGGACAGCAAGACAGACGCCATCATGTCTGAAGCACTCCTGTAGTGGTTGCCTGCTATATTCGCATAAACCCGGTCTTGCATGCACGCCTGCAACACCTACTTGCCCCGATAATGTTACTTTGCTTTACAAGTTGTTGCATAAATAGACTAGTGCAACTAGCGCCGGATTTTTTAAGATAAGGGCTTATGCTGGTCCCGCCCTGATGTTACGGAGTTTCATGATGCCCAAGCCTGCCGATATGACCACCCCGCCCCGCTACGCCCTGCAAGCGACAGCCGTTTGCCTGGGCTTCTTGCTCGCCTTGCCCCTGATTGCTTCCACTGCGGCCACCGCTGGCAACCTGCGTGACAAAATCATGGAAAGACGGCAGGAAAGAAAAGAGCAGCGGGCAGAGCAGGCTGCTGAAAAAAATGAAATGACTGAGGCAGAAACAACAGACCTGGCACCGCAAGGCCTGCCAGCTGGCACCAAAGTCTTGCGCGATATTGCCTATGGCAGTGACAAGCGCCAGACCATGGACGTCTATCTGCCAGCGAATGCTGCCTCGCAAAAATCCATGCCTGTCATCTTCATGGTGCATGGTGGTGCCTGGAAGATAGGCAGCAAAACCGCGCGTGGCGTGGTCGAGAACAAGGCCGCACACTGGCTGCCCCAGGGTTATATATTCGTCTCTATCAATTACCGCATGTTGCCTGACATCAAACCGCTGGAACAGGCTGACGATGTCGCCAAAGCCCTGGCAACGGCGCAAAGCAAGGCGGCAGAATGGGGCGGGTCGGGCAAGCGCTTCATCATCATGGGCCATTCTGCCGGGGCGCACCTGGTTGCCCTGCTGGCCAGCAATCCATCCATTGCGGCCAGGGCGGGCGCATCTGCCTGGCTGGCGACCATTGCGCTGGACAGTGCTGCCTACGACATCGACAAGATCATGGGACAAAAGCATTACCGCTTCTATGATGAAGCCTTTGGTTCTGATCCCGCTTACTGGCAAGCCAGCTCACCCACTCTGCAATTGAAGCATGCCGCAGCCCCCTTTGTGGCGGTATGCTCCAGTATCAGGCCAGACAAGCCCTGTGTCCAGGCGGGGGTGTTCATCGACAAGGCCAGGTCATTGGGCATGCAGGCGATGCTGTTGCCACAAAGCCTGAGTCATGCTGACATTAATAAAAATCTCGGACTGGATAGTGCGTATACCACCGCTTTAGATAATTTCATCAAACCGCTCGTTGCGGCGCAGACCAGTCCATGACAAGCAAGATCAAGCGCGGTGACATTTACTGGGCCAGCCCCGATGAAGAACGCAGTACCGTCGCTGGCCTGGCACATCCGCATGTAGTCGTACAGGATGATATCTTCAATCAGTCGCGCGTCACTACCACCGTCATATGCGCCCTGACCAGCAATCTGAAACGTGTGACCGAACCGGGTAATGTCATGCTGGAATTGGACGAAGCTGGTCTGGACAAACAAAGCGTGGTCGTAGTGTCGCAGATATCTTCCATCCCTAAAAATCAGCTCGGTGAATTCATAGGTCATTTGTCTGATGAGCGGGTCATGCAGATACTGGCGGGTATCAGGTTTCAGCAAAAGGCTTTTTTCGAAGCCTGATTCTGAACCTGGTGCAAAAATATAAAAGGCGCCGCAATGGCTTACGACCTAGTAGTTGGCAAAAGCAGCAAAGTAAAAGACGCACCGGATATCGTAGGTGGGATAGCGTTTGATGAATTGCCGCAGATTGCCCGTTTATTGAAAAGGGCAGATATTTCCTTTTTACACCGCATTTCCAATCTCTTTGAAGACCAGGCATTTTCTGAAGATGAAATAGAGCAGGCTTTAAGCGCTCTGTTGCCTTTGCTGCTACTCGACTTGCAAGCAGGTGAAAGGCAATGCCTGCAAAAACTGATTGCTGTCCTGACTTATGCAAAATGGAAACAATCATGTCTGTATTGTGTTGCAGATTGATTTTTAAATCTTGTTTCTCATTAGGACTTGAATTGTCCTAATACCAGTCTATGCTGGGTTCCACGACGCTAATCATTTCCGGTTACCCGATTAATTGTCTTGGAGATCAGCAAATGAACACCTCTGCCATTGCCCTGATGGGCGCTGCGCTATTGGGAGCAGTCACTACGCCCATCGCTGCTGAAGGGATTGGCAATGACGCCAGCGGTGCGTGCTGCAATGTTATAGAGTTGCGCCAGTATGTGACTTACCCAGGCAAACGGGATGCATTGATCTCACTGTTTGAGAGGCACTTCATAGAAAGCCAGGAAGAAACCGGCATACGTGTGCTAGGTCAGTTTCGCGATATTAACGATCCTTATCGTTACACCTGGTTGCGTGGCTTTCCCAATATGGAAGCACGCAAGCAGGCACTGACGGATTTTTATTCAGGCCAGACCTGGCAGGCTTACCGCAATGAAGCCAATGCGACCTTGTATGATAACGACGATGTATTATTGCTGCGCCCTGCCTCCGCTGGCAGTGGTTTCAAGCTGGGTTCGCGTACCAGGCCAGCGCCGGATAGTACGGCTCCACGTGGAGGCTTCGTTGTGGCAACGGTTTACCATTTCGCGCAGGAAGTGACGCCAGATTTCATAAGCAAATTCAATGAACGCTTGATGCCCATGTTTGAGCGCCATGGGGCACATATCATGGGACGTTTTGTCACTGAAAAAAGCCGCAATACTTTTGAGCGCCTGCCCGTGCGTGAGAATGTGAATGTGTTTGTCTGGTTTGCTTCCTATGCAGACCGTGCAGCTTATGAAGTCTGTCTGACAAAATTGGCCGGGGACGCGCTGTGGCGGGATCAGGCATTTGCTGACCTGTATAAGTCATTGCAAGGCTGGCCTGAGATCATTATGCTGGAACCTGCGTCACGTTCTATTTTGCCTTAATACCTGATTTTTACAAATTCGCGCACAGCTGGATTAATATGTGCACACTCTTATTTTCAGCGGCATATTGTGATGGTCTTTCTTGCATTTACACGTCAGGGTCTTGATGAATTGATCGCGTTAAATAAGGCATCTGTGTTATCTGTCTGGTGTGGCAGTAATGTTCTGACAGAAGCAGAATACGATGATATGTCAGGCAAGAATATTTCCCGCTTCGTCTATCCATTGGCAAGCCCTGCTGATGCAGACTTTTCAAGCGCGCTGGAAACTATTGCAGATCATCATCCAGGAGAAAAAATCTGGGTAGAGAATCTGTAATAAATTCTCATTATTGGGACTGGTAGTGCATCCCACCCGCCAGATCAACTTCTGCTGTCTTTTCATGCAGGTTCTTGTATAGGCTGCGCAAGAGGCTGCCCTCTTCATCATCCTGCCCGAGGTGCCAGAACATGGCACCTGCCAGCTTGTATTTTTTCAGGTAGGCGACTTTATAAGCGAAGGATTGTTCATCGTCATAGCTGATAAAGATTTTCTTATCCGCGTTATAAATCCACGGCACCTTGGTCTCTTTACTGAAATAGGATTTGTAACCGAGATTGGCCGCCAGCAGTTTTTTGATTTCAGCATAGCCAGGCGTGCGTGGGTCCTTGCGGGCCGTACAGGCATCGCAGCCTGTGAGTAACGTGGGGTCGCCGGTATAAACATCGCCTGCAAGTGTCTGATGGCTTTGATACAGGCCATGGTTTTCCCCGGCTTCTACCGCAAAATAGGCGCGGCCATAAAATGGCAGGCCCAGCACAAGTTTGCTGGCAGGTACTCCGGCACGCAGGTATTGCTGCACCGTCGCATCCACCGTCAATGCCATTGGTGAGGGGAAGCGCTTTTCCAGTTCGGTCGCTGACAAGGCCGGTTTGAATGTCAGCTTGCGCAAGGGGTTGTCATACATGTGCTCAGGTGCGTCACCAAACAGGTGGGCATTATGGTTGGTCTGCTTTTCCCACGCACCATTGAAGTCATAACTCATGAGATTGACATAATCAACCTGCGCTGCAATCTGTGGCAATTGCAGGTAAGTGCGCGCCATACTGAAAGCACCACCGGCCACGGCAATAGAAAGTTGATTACTCTGTCTGGCGCGCCTCAGTTTCAGGCGCATTTCCTTGAGCAGGGCGACAAAATTCTGCGCGTCTTCTGCACGTGGATATTCCCAGTCCAGGTCCAGTCCATCGAAGCCATATTCACGCATGAAAGCCACACAGGAATGCGCGAGTTTTTTGCGGCCTTTAACTGTCGCAGCGGCCTGGCGGTAACGCGCTACCGTGGAGCTGTCATCATTGGTATACGCCCAGCCGCCTATGGAAAATTGCAAACGTAAAGCGGGATTATATTTTTTGAGGCCTTGCAATTCACGAAATATCTTGCTAGCTGCCTGCAGGTTGGTTCCTTCTTCCAGCGCACATTTTCCATCTTCACTTAGCGTCAAAAACGAGAAATTCAAATGCGTGAGCATGCGTGCTTTTTCTGGAGTGATCGCAGAAACAGGAAATGCGGTTTTGCCCTCGTCATAATGATTGATGTCATCCTTGCCGAGTGCGTAATAAGCCATGACCACAGGCTTGCCAACCTCTTTAGCCAGACTGGTAGACGTGGAACATAAGACCAGTATGCCGGACAGGCATGATAGTAAAAGATGTGAGGGGAGTTTGGCGATTTTCATGTTTATAGCATGCAAGCAGGGGCGAAGCTGGTCAACAGGTTTTTATGCGATATCGAATTGAAACATACCACTTGCACTATCAGCTTCTCAGACAGACATACCAGTCCACTAAAATACCAGACTGGTATGGCATACTGTAGTCCTGATTTGAAAGAAAGCCGCATCATGACGACAGAAGAAAGACTGATAGACCTGGAAATACGCCTGACCCGTCAGGATGATCTGGTTGATACTCTGAACACCCAGGTATACCGCCAGCAAAAGAAAATCGATGAACTTGAGGCGCTGTGCGCAGCGATGGCCGCACGCTTAAGGGAAGTGGCAGTGGCTGCCAGCCAGCGTACTGCCGTGGTGGATGAGAGACCGCCGCATTATTGAGAATGTCTGAGGCGAGTGAATCAATCAGGAACTTTGGTACTTGATAAGATAAGCTGCAATCTCAAATTCGTCGCTCCAGCGCAGGCTGGAGCCAAGGGGCGTTTGTCGCATACCGTAGTTTCCAGCATGCGACCAGTACCACGCTACATCACACCAGCAAATCCGCCAGACTACGCGCAATGACTTTGGTGGCTTTGCGCAAATCTTCCAGATTCAAACGCTCATCTGCTCGCTTGGCATGGGATTCCAGCACGGTGCGCGGCCCTGCACCATAAATAACGCCCGGTATGCCTGCTTCCGAGAACAGGCGTACATCGGTATACAAAGGCGTACCCAGTGCCGGAATCGCTTCACCAAATACTGTACCACCATGCTTTTGTATCGCATCCACCAAAGGTGTATTGCCTGGCAGTGGTCTCATGGAGTTTGCCAGCAAGATGCGTTTGACATCGACGCTGATGCCGGGCAGTTCAGCCGCAGTATCGCTGATGACTTTGCGTAAAGTCGCTTCGACTTCTGCCGGATTTTCTTCCGGTATCATGCGGCGGTCCAGCTTGAAGGTCACGCGACCAGGGATGACATTGGTATTGGTACCACCTTCTATCGTCCCCACATTCAGGTAAGGGTGGGTGATGCCTTCTACCTTCGATGTGACTTGTTTGTAGAGCGTGTTTTGTGCATACAGGGCATTCAATATCTTCACCGCAGCCTGCAAGGCATCGACACCAGAGTCAGGGATTGCCGCATGCGCCATCTTGCCATGAACGGTCACTTCCATTTGCAGGCAGCCGTTATGTGCTGTGATGACCTGGTAAGAAAAGCCAGCAGCAATCATCAGGTCAGGCTTGATCAAGTTATGCTTGAGCATCCAGCCCGGGCCGACTTCGCCACCGAATTCTTCATCATACGTAAATAACAACTCCAGTGTGCCTGCTTTGGGTTTTGCAACCGCTTCCAGTGCACGCAGGGCAAAGGTGTAAGTCGAGAAATCGCATTTGCTGACCGCCGTAGCGCGGCCATAGATATTGCCGTTTTCTATTTCACCACTATAAGGGTCTTTGGTCCAGCCTTCACCTGGTGGCACCACGTCACCATGGGCATTCAGCAGCACGGTCTTGCCTGGACCATACTGGCGGCGTACCAGCAGGTTGGTGATGCTTTGCAAGCCGGCCTCTTTGACTTCGCTATCAGGTACTGCATGTTTTTCTGCGCTGATGCCCATGTCCTGCAGCAGATCAGCGGTGCGCTCTGCATGCGGGGTGTTATTGCCGGGTGGCGTGTCAGTTGGTACACGTATCAGTTCTTGCAGGAACTTGACCTGCTCGTCAAAGTGCGCATCTACCCAGGCGTCGAGTTGTTCGTAGTTATTCATGTTTTGTACTTTCTAGATTTTTATTGATTTACTTGGCACCAGCCTGGAACCAGGCACCGACGACTGCACGTTCTTCTTCCGTCATTTGCGTCATATTTCCAATGGGCATGGCCTTCAACTGCACTGCTTGCATATTGACCTTTACCGCATTCTGTTTGATCAGTTCTGGCGTATCGAGCTTGATACCAGCAGGCGCAGTAGCAAAGCCAGGCTGGGTAGGTGCGGCTGAATGGCAAGACGCACAACGCTGCTGGATGATGCCCTGCACTTTAGTGAACTGGGCCTTGTCTGCTTCTGCCGCTGACAGGGCCGGATCAGGCGCTGCTACTTTGGCAGGTGGCTTTGGGGCAATCGCAATCGCCACTGCCAGCAATAAAGTCACGCCAGCCGCAGGATAAGCCCAGTTGGTAATACCCTTGTGGCGCAGGTTGAAAAAGTGACGTATCAACACGCCCGCCGCCATGATGGTCGCCAGCACTAGCCAGTTGTACTCATGGTTATAGGTCATTGCATAATGGTTGCTGATCATGATGAACAGCACCGGCAGAGTGAAGTAATTATTGTGTACGCTGCGCTGCTTGGCTTTCTGGCCGTGGATAGGATCAGGCGATTTACCCTGCTGCATGGCTTCGACCAGTTTGCGCTGGCCGGGGATGATCAGCATCAGCACATTACCTACCATCATCGTGCCTATCATGGCACCAACGTGGATATAGGCGGCACGGCCACTGAGGAATTTCGACAACACGAACGCCGCCGCCACAATGAACACAAACATGATGATACCCAGCAGGCCCTCACGCTTGCCCAGCGGTGAACGGCACAGTAAGTCATACACCGTCCAGCCCACCAGCAGCGTGCCCAGGCCTATGCCTATGGCTTGCCAGCTTGTCAGGTCAGCGACGGACTTGTCTATCATCATCGCAGACGCATTGAAGTAATAGACGATGAACAACATCGCAAAGCCAGACAGCCAGGTGGCATAGGCTTCCCATTTGAACCAGTGCAGTTCTTCTGGCAGTTCTTTGGGGGCGATCAGGTATTTTTGCGGATTATAAAAGCCACCGCCATGCACAGCCCACAATTCACCAGACACGCCCTTGTTGGCTAGTTCAGAACCGGGTTTGGGCGGGCGGATATTGTTATCAAGCCAGACGAAGTAGAAGGATGCACCTATCCATGCGATGCCGGTGATCAGATGCAGCCAGCGGACGATCAGGTTCAGCCACTCAGTGCCATACGCAAGTAAAAAAGCTTCCATGTTTTCTCTCATGTTAGAAGCTCGTCTGCCTCCGCGGGGCTCTTCAGACGAGAGGGATATAAAAATATCCCAAAGTGGTCGCGAACCGAAGCTCCGCTGCGACCGGTGTTATTAAGGAATATACCTTCCCATTATTCACGATGTCAGTGCTAAAAAACCACAAAATGCATCTAACTGCTGTAAATGTCTCCTATTACAGCAGTTAGACCAAGGGCAGGTAAGGCTGAATTATCGAAGTCCAGCATTAATAGCAAAAAACTTGGTGAAGTCTGGTAACGATAAACTTTTTCCCTACAAACTTCATTGAAAACCAAGTATATTAAAAATACAGATTTCGATATACGTTTGAAGACAGGCATCAGCATGGCACAACTACCCAATCATCTCGACCTGCATCTGATACGCATTTTGTATCTTTTGCTCAGTGAGAAAAACGTCTCCCGCGTGGCTTTGAAGCTTAACCAGCCCCAGCCTTCGATTTCTGCCTCGCTACGCAAATTGCGCGAGCTGACTGGTGACCAATTGCTGGTGCGCGGTGGCCGTGGCATGGTGCCTACCCCCCATGGTGAAACCCTGCTCAAGCCTGCCAAACGCATACTCGATGAAACCGAACTCTTGTTTGAACGCAAGGTGCCCTTCGTGGCCCAGCAAGAGAGCAAGACCTTCCACATCGCAGCACCAGATTCCCTGCATGTGCAATTCCTGCCCAGCGTGGTGGAGCGTTTGCGCCGCGAATCACCCAGGAGTCGGATCGTCATTCATGGTCTGGGGGCGGAAGTCGATTATGTGCGCCACCTGTCTGACGGCGACCTTGATCTGGTCATTGCCAACTGGGATGAACCGCCGCAACACTTGCACCTGTCCAAGCTGTTTGAAGACCCCATCGTCTGCGCCATGCGTGCCGACAGCCCCTATGCCAAGCGCACCGGTACTGACGACATGACGCTGGAAGACTATCTGAGCCTGCCGCATGTCGCGCCTTCACAACTCTTGTCCGGCTATCACGGCGTCATCGACGCCCATCTGGAACGTCAGCACCTGCGCCGTAATGTCGTGGTTGAATCGGCCTATTTTGGGCTTATGCCGCATATGTTGGCGCAATCCGACATGGTGCTGACGACAGGCAAGCAATACCTGAGCTTTTATGAAAAAAGCCTGCAACTGAAGACTTTTTCCATCCCCATCAAGTTCCCGCCACTGCGCTTTTACCAGCTCTGGCATGAACGCGTGCATCATTCACCAGAACACAGATGGCTGCGTGAGCAGATCGCCCAGGCAGCCAAATCTTTAATGTCCAAATAAATTGACAGGACTTCCGCAAAACCGCCCCAAAGCGTTGCAGCTCCTCTCCTAGGAGCCGCGTACTAAAGACTGTCTTCGTCGCTGCGGTGCAGTTGGGGTTTCATACAGCATGCTGTATGCCAACGAAACGAACCGCCCTTGCTAGGGCGGTTTCCTAAATGCGTTAGCCTTGTTGGGACAATTTTGCGAAAGCCCTTCGGTTAACTACCGCGGTAAGTCGAGTACGCCCAGGGCGATACCACCAGCGGCACATGGTAATTCTGGCTGGCATCAGCCACGCCAAAAGCCAGGGTAACGCGGTCTATGAACTTGGGACTGGGCAGGTCCACGCCCTGTTTGTCGAAATAATCACCTGCTGCAAATACCAGCTCATACAGGCCGGGCTTCAGGCTGTCTCCTTCCAGCAGGGGCGCATTGCAGCGGCCATCATTATTGGTAGTTTCTGTCTTCAGCAGGATTTTCTCACCTGCATTGACGGCATATAACTCCACCTGCACACCCACGCCGGGTTTGCCAACGGTTATATCCAATACGTGCGTACTGAGCTTTCCCATACTGATCTCCTATATTGATGACTTGAAATGCGCTATCAGCCAAATCTTATACTGCCAGCAGTCTATCAATATACTATCGAAGATATACAGATCATGAAGACAGCAGCACATTGCAAGCCAGAATTGGGCTTAAGCTTCTTCATCATGCCGGGACAACACCGGTCACATTAAAGCATAGGCACAATAATAGGCACATTGCCTGACCAATTATGACGACAACTCTGGACCACTTGAACCACTGTAGGCCGCAAGACTTTGTGCATATCCTGCATGGCATATATGAACATTCCCCCTGGATACCTGAGCGGGCCGCCGCCAGCCGCCCCTTTGCCAGCATCGCGGCTCTCAAGCTGGCCTTGCAAACCGTGGTCAGCCAGGCGACAGAGGCAGAACAATTGGGCCTGATCCGTGCCCACCCCGAATTGGCAGGCAAGGCCGCCATCGCCGGAGAGTTGACGGCAGAATCAACAGGTGAACAGGCCAAGGCAGGCCTGACCAATTGCAGCCCTGAAGAATTTGCAATACTGCATAAACTCAATGCCGACTACAACAGCAAGTTTGGCTTCCCCTTCATCCTCGCCGTCAAAGGGCCAGATGGCAAGGGCTTTACGCGGGAAGCCATCATCGCCACCTTCCAGCGCCGCTTCAAAAACCAGCGCGCAGACGAATTGGCAGAATGCCTGCGCCAGATAGGTCGCATTGCTGAGCTACGCCTGAATGATTTGCTCGAACACACTCTGCAATTTGGCAACACCATCATGCAATGGTCAGAAACCCTGGCCGCCTGGAGCGATGATGAAGACGGCCTGACCTGCGCCTACATGACAGCCGCGCACCAAAAAACCGCAGAGCAACTGGCGGCCTGGATGCGCGAAGCAGGTATGCATGCGCATATCGATGCCGTCGGCAACGTGGTAGGCCGCTACCTGTCTGATGCGACCGATGCCAAGACCCTGCTGACCGGTTCCCACTATGACACCGTCTGCAATGGTGGCAAATACGATGGCCGTGAAGGCATCCTGCTACCCATCGCTATTGTTAAATACCTGAACGAGAGAAATGAAAAACTGCCCTTCAATTTCGAAATCATAGGCTTTTCTGAAGAAGAAGGCGTGCGCTTCAAAAGCACTTTCCTGGGCAGTAATGCTGTCATCGGCCAGTTTGACCTGGCCTTGCTGGACAAGACCGATGCAGACGGCATCAGCATGCGTGAAGCGCTGACTGCTGCCGGGCATGATGTCAAACAAATCCCCGCGATAGCGCGTGACCCTGCACAAATCCTGGGCTATGTAGAAGTGCATATAGAACAGGGCCCGGTCTTGCTGGGCCGTGACCTGCCGGTGGGCATCGTCACTTCCATCGCTGGAAGTTGCCGTTATCAGGTGCAACTCAAAGGAGTTGCCAGCCACGCCGGCACCACACCCATGAGCATGCGCAAGGACGCTGCCACTGCCGCCGCAGAAATCATTTTGTATGTAGAACAGCGTTGCGCCAATGGCACGTCCCTGGTAGGGACAGTGGGCCAGTTACAGGTGCCACATGGTTCGGTCAATGTGATACCCGGGTCCTGCAATCTGTCACTGGATATCCGTGCCGCTGACGATGCCACCCGCGATGCTGCGGTAAATGACATCCTGGCTAAGATAGAAGCCATCTGCCAGCAGCGCAATATCGAAGTGAACATAGTCAAAGCCGTATCCGCCCCGGCAGCCCCCTGCGCCCCATGGCTGATGCAGCAACTGGCAGCAGCCACGCAAAGGGCAGGTTTGCCCGCTTTTGAATTGCCATCAGGCGCAGGCCATGATGCCATGGCGATAGCCAAGATGACCGATGTGGCAATGTTGTTCACACGCTGCGGCAACGGTGGCATCAGCCACAACCCACTGGAAACCATGAGCGCCGACGACGCAGAAGTCTCGGCACAAATCTTGCTCGATTTTTTAAGGAATTTTAAGGAAAAATCCTAAGACCGAAAAGATCAACACAGAGTGAAACAGAGGAAGGGCAGATTCATTTGTGTATTTTCTCAATAAATGTTCTAAAGATTTTCTCTGTGCCCCTCTGTGTCTCCGTGCCTCTGTGTTGAGAGGTCTAGTTTTTCAGTTCAACAAACCAGGATTTCTGGCGCCACTTTCAGTATTGCCTGCATCAGCTTCGCAATGAAGACCTGATGCAGGACCAAGACTGAGCTTGAGCCTGCTGCCATGTTTGCGGTGCTTATCGCTACATGGTTTGAGGCGACGCAAGAATATGCTTTCACCGGCATTTTTTTACGACGCAGATCAATCCTGACGAGATACATTCTTCCAGATCATGGGGGATGCACTTCGTCAGGCAGCAGTAAAAAGCGCAGTCGGACACTATGTTTCGGCTGTATTTGTAGCCGCTGTTCCTGACGACACCATCGTCAGGAAGGCAAACCAGGAGTCTTGCACATGATGCATTCTTCCGTCATCCCGATTACCAGTCGCTTAAATTTTTAGCAGCTCAGTATGTGCATTTTCAGCCATCACTGACAAAAAATTCCGTCAGAGAACCCAGCAGTGATGTGTCAAAAAAACCAAACCATCAAGCAAGGAAGAGACGATGCAAACAGCGATACACCCGGTAGATGAAAAGCTACCAGCAGCAAAATTATTCACTCTGGGCATACAACACGTGCTGGTGATGTATGCCGGGGCGATAGCCGTGCCTCTCATTATCGGCGGTGCCCTGCACCTACCCAAAGACCAGATAGCCTTCCTCATCAATGCCGATTTATTCTGTTGCGGCCTGGTGACCCTGATACAAGCCCTGGGTATCTGGAAGTTTGGCATACGCATGCCTGTCATGATGGGCGTCACCTTTGCGGCAGTTGGTCCCATGGTGGCAATGGCGGGCAACCCCAGCCTGGGCATACTCAGCATTTATGGGGCTGTCATCGCCTCCGGTATTTTTGGTCTCATCATTACGCCCTTCATGAGCCGGGCTGTCAGGTTTTTTCCTCCTGTCGTTACCGGCACCATCATCACCGTCATCGGCATTACCCTCATGCGTGTGGGCATCAACTGGGCAGCGGGCGGGCAACCGATGATCTTTGATGCGGCCAGCAAATCCATGCAGCCCAATCCCAATTATGGTGCGCCTGAAAACCTGGCGATTGCCTTTTTTGTGCTGGTCGCCATCATGCTCATGACACGTTATTTGCGCGGCTTCCTGAGCAATATCTCGGTCTTGCTTGGCATGGTGCTGGGCTTTGTCGTCTCGCTGGTCTTGGGCAAGGTCAGTTTTGATGGTCTGGGCGAAGCTGGCTGGTTTGCCTTCATCATGCCCTTCCAGTATGGCATGCCGACTTTTGACCTCGGTGCCATCATAGGCATGTGCCTGGTCATGATAGTCACCATGGTGGAATCAACAGGCATGTTCCTCGCCCTGTCTGAGCTTACCGGCAAACGCATCAGCAATGAAGAACTGGCAAATGGCTTGCGGGCCGACAGCCTGGGCACGGTCATCGGTGGTGTTTTCAATACCTTTCCTTATACCTCGTTTTCACAAAACATAGGCCTGGTCGGTGTCACTGGTGTGCGCAGCCGTTATGTCTGCGCGGCTGCGGGCGTGATACTGGTAGCGTTTGGCATGTTCCCCAAAATGGCACATGTGGCGGCATCGATACCTGTGTATGTACTCGGTGGTGCAGGCATAGTCATGTTTGGCATGGTAGCCGCCACCGGTATCAAGATACTCGGCAATGCTGGTCTCAATCACCAGCGTCATAACCTGTTCATCGTTGCCGTCAGCATAGGTGCAGGCATGATACCGCTTGTAGCACCGCAGTTTTTCTCGCACTTGCCGCACTGGCTGGGCACGATAGTCGATAGCGGCATTTTGCTGGCCACCATCGCGGCAGTGATGCTCAATCTGTTTTTCAACGGTCAGGGTACGGAGTCTGAAGCCAAGGCGTTTGCCATGGCGGCGGCTCACAGCTCCGACCATTAATTTTCTCTGTTAATTTATTTGTTATTTTATTTGCTATGGCCAGCTTACTTATCAAAAATGCCCGCGTTGTCGTCACCATGGACGACACGCGCCGTGAAATCAGCAATGGTGCGGTATATATCATCGACAATGTCATCGCTGAGGTGGGCCCAAGTGCAGACTTGCCGCACACCGCCGATGAAGTCATCGATGCGACTGACCATGTCGTCATGCCCGGCCTCATCAATACCCATCACCATATGTACCAAAGCCTCACGCGCGTCATACCGGCGGCGCAAAATGGGGAGCTGTTCAACTGGCTGACCAACCTCTACCCTATCTGGGCCAACCTGACACCAGAAATGGTGCAGGTTTCCACCCAGGCCGCGATGGCAGAGCTGATCTTGTCTGGCTGCACCACCAGCAGCGACCATCTCTACATTTACCCAAATGGCTGCCAGCTGGATCACAGCCTGCAGGCAGCGCAAGAGATAGGCATGCGCTTTCATGCGGCGCGTGGCTCCATGAGCGTAGGCCAGTCAAAAGGCGGCCTACCACCAGACCGCGTGGTGGAAGACGAGGCCAGCATACTGCGCGACACCCAGCGCCTGATAGAGACTTATCACGACAGCAGCCGCCACGCCATGCAGCGCATCGTCGTTGCACCCTGCTCGCCATTTTCTGTCTCGCGCGATCTCATGCGCGAATCAGCAAAACTGGCGCGCAGTTATGGGGTATCGCTGCATACCCATCTGGCAGAAAATGCCAATGACATTGCCTACAGCCGCGAGAAATTCAATATGACCCCGGCAGAATATGCCGGAGACTGCGGCTGGGTAGGCCATGATGTCTGGCATGCGCACTGCGTGCAACTCGATGATGATGGCATCTATATGTTCGCCCGCACAGGCACTGGCATTGCCCATTGCCCCTGCTCGAATATGCGCCTGGCGTCTGGCATCGCACCCATACGCAAGATGCTGGATGCCGGTGTCAGCGTTGGCCTCGGTGTCGATGGCTGCGCCTCAAATGATTCCGGCCACATGCTGGGTGAAGTCAGGCAAGCCATGCTCTTGCAGCGCGTGGGTTTTGGGCCTGATGCGATGACAGCCCGGCAGGCGCTGGAAGTGGCTACCCTGGGTGGTGCCAAGGTACTTAACCGCGAAGACATAGGCGCACTCAAACCCGGTATGTCGGCAGACATCGTCATGTTCAACCTGAAGCAGATAGGCTATGCCGGAGCCTGGCATGACCCGGTCGCGGCTCTGGTTTTTTGCACGCCTTCAGATGTGGCCTACAGCATCATCAATGGCCGTGTCGTGGTGCGTGATGGACAAATAACTTCTATAGATTTACCAGTAGTGATGGAAAGACATAATCGTCTTGCCCATCAACTCGCTGAGGCAGCACGCTGAGTTGATCTTGCTGTCTCCAGATGCGGACAGTGGTATAAAAAAATCCCGCTGTCAGCATCAATTTTCTTATATCCAGAACTTGCTGGTATGCTTGAGTCATTGATTTTAATAACTCATGCATGAAAAAACAGATTCCATTAAACCCAGCTGAAATTACAGAGCTGCAAAAACAGTTTTTCCATTCTCTGAAGCTGGGAACAGGCAGGGCGATGCTGCTGATGAAAGCGCATCCGCAAATAGATTTCTCTGCACAGATACTCGCTGCCACTGTTAATAACCTCGCCTATGACAGACAATGTGAAGGCAGCAGGGCCGTGTATTTGTACAGTCTGGTCATGCGATCACGTCAAAAAGATGAACTGATTCGTACTATCATCAAAAAATTCAGTGCCAAAAAACGCAATGACTATGGCATGGATCAGCTTAGCGATCTCGTCCTGTATTTCCATCAGGCTGGCATAGCCGGAGCGAAAGAGGCTTTGTTAAGCAGGTTTGAAAAAACTTTCAGCAATGGCTATGAGCTGTTTGCGAGAGGTGTGTTGCTGGAAATTGAGGGCATGGCAGGCCTGATCATGGCTGCTGAAAAAGTGGGACAACTTCCAGAGCAAGAAAGAGCAGATTACGAAGACCGCTGGCGCGTCGATGATTTTCAAGAGATGAACAAGTCTGTCGATGTCTATGCAGAATTGGCCAAGGCCGCAGAGACAAATCCAGCGATCAAAAATTACCTTGATTTGATCTTGTCCGCTGAACCCAGGGAAAAATACAGGCGTAGCAAAACTATTCCTTATGCAGTGACAGAAATTGAAGAGTTGATTGATGAAGCAGGTCGCTTCCCCCGCTTTTGGGCCTCGCGCATTTCAGGAATGACACAGGCAGATATAGAACAAGTCGCCAGGAATTTTCTTGCTGAAAAAGACGGTAACAGAAAATACAAATACCTCCCCTTCTTTTATCAAACGAAATTCCCTTTTGATTACGGGTTCCTGCTGAAGTTGGCAAGCGGCAGGAACGTGAAGAAAAACCGCCGCATAATGCATGCCGTGAATGCCCTCAGTCACTTCAAAGGCGATGATATCCGTGCACTTGCATTTAAAAAATTTGCCAGTGAAAAGACGCCCTGGGATTACTCGAAATTATTGGTTAATAACTACAAGACTGGTGATGCAGCAATATTGCTGGAGATCATACAACGCTCAAAAAATTTTCATCACATACATGATCTGGTCGCTGGCATCATCGATATCTTTGAGGCCAATCCAACTGTTGAATGCAAGGCGTCGCTGGAGGCCTTGTACTATGGCATGAACTGCGCAATGCATAGATGGAGCGTGATAGACCTGTTAAATAAAAATGGTGTGTTGTCCGAAGAGATTGTGGACGAACTTGCTTATGATACGGATGAAGACTTACGAAAATTATCCCGTAGCATAAAACGTGCTCGCTCTAAAATGAAGAGTTAACGATGCTGATTTATGGGCATTTTATGAGCCTAAGATTTTGGCAAAAATTTTACGTAAACCAGAACACATTTAATCCTGAATGGTAAAAAATAATTATCCGGATATATCCGAAAATGCCGAATTGCAAAAGCAATTTTTCTATTCCCTCAACCTGGGCACTGGCCGTGCGATGCTGCTCTTGAAAGCGCACCCCGACGTGGATTTTTCGAGGGAGTTGATTGTAGCATGCAGCAAGAATCTAGCGAATGATGCACAGTCTGAAGGTAGCCGGGCTAAATATCTTTATCCATTGATCAAGCGAACCAGGCAGCGGGCCTTGATAGAAAAAACCGTATTACAAAAACTTAAAAAGAAAAAATCTGACAGCTCTGATCTTCAGCAGTTATGTGATCTGGCCCTGCTCATGTATAAGGGGGGAAATGCGAAGGCTCGTGAAATTTTCTTGCAGCGTTTTGACAAATCTTTTCATGAGGATTATGAATTCTGCGGGGAAGAGCAAATCCTCAAGATGGATGGCCTGCCTGGCCTATTCAGACTGGCCGGGAAATTGGGTAAAGTTCCCAAAGAAGATAGATGGATGTATGAATACCGATGGTATATCGATGAGTTACAAGATGCAAATCCACATTTGCAGGTGTATGCCGAGCTGGAAACAGCGGCTGAGACTAATCCTGATATCAATCTTTACTACAGATTCATTTCAGCCATAGAACCTTTTAAAAAATCACGCAGGAAAGTGCCACCCGCTTACACGGTGGCAGAACTAGAAGAAATAATCAATCGTCCTAACAAGCGAGCTGTTTTTAAACTTGACCGTTGCTTGAAGATGAAGCAGGAAGAGATAGCCGCAGTGGCTAGAAATTTTCTGGATGAAAAAAAGAAATTCAGGAAATTCAAGTACCTGCGTTTTTTCTATGCAGTCAAATTCCCTTTCGATTATCAGGCTCTGATGCAAATAGCCCGTGGACGTCCAAACTTTAAGACGGGTGAAGTTCAAAATGCTGTATTGGCCTTGAGTCATTTTTCTGGGGACGATATTCGTGCACTTGCGCTAAAAAAAATATCAACAACAAGAATCCCTTGCGATTACTTGCACCTGCTCGTCAGTAATTATAAAGCAGGGGATGCTGGCATCTTGCTGGAGATCATAGGCAGGGCCAGGAATTTTGACGAGGTGCATCTCTTGGTACAAGGCATCATCGCCATATATAAAGCCAATCCTGGTCCTGATTGCAAGCTGCCGCTAGAGGCAATGTATCACAGCATGAATTGCTCCTTACACAGAAGGGATCTGGTGAAGCTGCTGCTTGATAATCATGTGCTGTCTGAACAGATAGTGCAAGAGCTTGCTTACGACAGCCATGAAGATTTGCGCAAGCTGTACCGCAGTATCCAGCGCCAGCGTCGCAGGGCTGCTGCAAATGCTTAGAGCAGAACCACCCCAGACTTGTTCGCAGGCAGAAAGAACATGTATGCAAACTGTCAGGACTTACGCAAAATTGTTCCAACAAGGCGCTGCAACGCTTTGACCAGTTTTGCGTAGGTCCTGCTTGTATAAGTTATCCTTAATCGGTAATCGCAGCCCACAGTACGCTTTTTTCCTGCTCGGTAAAATCGAGTGTCGTCAGTTCATCATTGAGCAAGACGACGTGTGGTGCTCCGCTCAGCCTGACGGCCAGTGCCATATCTTCCTGATGCGGCAGGAACAGGGGACTTTCTTTTTTGCGCAAGATATGACGGAGTTTTTTCTTTGCGCCATCTATATCGGTTTCAAAAAATACCGTGCGTTGGTTTTGTATGTCTTTGACTTTGACCATCACCGGTAGTAAGCCCGGTTTTGTTTGTATCAGGCGATTAAAGAGATGGCTTTTCCAGGCTGCATACAGGCAACCGAAAGTCATGAAACCAAACAGCAGGGTAAAAGTCAGTATCATGAAAAAACGGTTGGTGATATGTTCGGTCGCCATGGTTGTTGTAATCATGCCGGGATTGGATCGAGACCTGACGGCTTCGGTGGACATCGACGGTTGAAAACTGACAAACCAGAAGCTGTGTTTGATCTCTTGCGCTACTGTGTCCTGCGGTGTTGGCAGGTAGCGGATTTTGACATCGCAATCGATAAAGATGACTTTGCGGCTCTTGCAGCTACCGTGGATTTCTGCGCGTTCATCCACGACAGGGTCTTTGGATACCTTGTAGTCATACAGAAAATCTGGCACCGTCATATAGACCAGGCCGACCACAAAAAGCAGCCCGACCATGGACAGGCCTATCAACATCAGCACCCCTTGTTTTCCGGTTGCGAGTATTTGCATGCTTCGCTTGGGGAAGGCAGCGTTGATGGATGCAAGTTGTGCTTCCGTGCTAGTACCGCGTGTTTGAAATTGTGTCTGGGACATGTCTGGTTTTCCTGGCAGTATAAAGATACTTCTGTATGTATCTTTGACAAGCTGGCAGTATCTGAAAACCAGACAAACGGGGGTAGGATTATTTCAATTTTTTACACTCAGATTATCAGCCTGAAATTGTGACTATCATTCGGTAACTAGCATGCCTTCTGATAGCTGAATGGAAAAATGTTAGTGTTGATAAACTGGCCCCTGAAAGTACTAGCTATTACATTTGCTGGAACAAATGCGTGTGATTACGGCTGACTTCGAGTTTTTCTGCATGACCTTTCAGGCCTATCAACTGGCGGCCACGGAAATCGCGGGTGACTTCGGCAATTGCAGAGACGCGTACCAGGGTGGAGCGATGGATGCGCCAGAATTCTTTGGGGTCGAGTTCGTCTTCGAGCTCTTTCAGTGATTTGCGTATCAGGTATTCAGCCTGCTCCGTCTGCACCAGCGTATATTTTTCATCGGAGCGGAAAAACAAAACTTCTTTGGTGCTGACCATGCGCAGGCTGCTGCCTACGCTGGCCTGTATCCAGCGCAGGTATTCACGCTTCTGGCTTTGCTGTTGCATTAATTGCGTCAGCATTTGTTCAACCTGTCTGGCCTGGTCGCTGGCGGCGTTGGTGGCATTGGTGCCATTGGCGGGGGCGGCTTTTTCGTGCTGGCGCTTTTGCAATCTCTCCTGCAGGCGCTGGCAGGTGCCTGCCAGCCTGTCGGCCTCTACCGGCTTCAACAGATAATCCATGGCACCGCGCTCGAAAGCCTGTATCGCATATTCATCATAGGCAGTCACAAACACCACCAGTGCCTGCTTGGCCAAAATGCTGGCGGCTTCTATGCCGTTCTTGCCGGGCATGCGTATGTCGAGAAAGATAATATCGGGATGCAGTTCTTCTGCCTGTTCTATGGCGACTATGCCATTCGCAGCTTCAGCAATGATGGACAAGTCTGGCCATGCTTGTTGCAGGCGTGCGCGTAGCTGATCGCGCATCGGGCTCTCATCATCGACTATCATTGCCGTTGTTGCTGCTGCTGTTGCTAATGCTGGCATGCTGTTCCCTGATACAGGATTGTGGAATAAGCAATAAGAATAATGTTCTTATTGTTTTGTGTCTATAGGCACCAGTATGCCGACGACTGCACCGCCAGCCTGAGGTGCTTCAATGACCAGCTGAGCCTTGCCTGAATACAGCACTTTCAGGCGTTCACGTATATTCGTCAGGCCCATGCCATCATCTGCATGCATGTCAAAACCCATGCCATTGTCGCTGACTTCAACCAGCAATTGCCCATCGACTTTCTTTGCTGTGATGCGGATATGGCCACCTGTGGTCTTGGGTTCCAGGCCATGCTTGATGGCGTTCTCGACCAAGGTTTGTATCATCATCGATGGGAAGGGCAAAAATTCCAGCTCCGATGGCAAGTCTATATCGTAAGTCAAACGCTCCTGCATGCGTGCCTGCATGATATTCAGATAGGCACGGCACATGTCCATTTGCAGACCCAGCTTGCCATTGCCCTTGTCACGCATTTGCGGCATAGCTGAGCGCAGGTATTTGATCAGATGCTGATGCACGATGGTGGCTTGTGCCGGATTGGTTTCTATGAGCTGACCTATCAGCGCCAGGGTATTGAACAAGAAATGCGGTTCTATCTGTGCCTGCAGTGCTGCCATTTCTGCTTCCAGCAAGCGGCGTTCCAGTGCTTCAACATCGGCACGGGTTGCGGCAGCAGTGGCGGCGATCTCTGCACTACGCTTGCCACCTGCCAGGCTCTTGATGATGAAAGAGGCGAATACCAGCGCGGGCATCAGGCCACCCAGGCCCAGGGCACCACCTACTATCATGGCGACCAGCGAGATGCCGAGTAAAGATGACCAGGGTACTACTGCCAGCCAGTCAAAGAACTTCCACCAGACCACGGTCACCGTGTCGGTGATATCCATGATCAGGTCGAGTACCTTGTTATCGTCGCGATGTTTCATACCATTTCCATTCGCCGCCAGTTTTACCAGGCGGCTTATTCAGTTTGTGGGTTGCTTGCTGTTTTGTCTTTGTCAGCAAATATTTTGGCAATGATAGCGCCAAACACCAGGCCATTTGCCAGTGATGATAAATGCAATATGCCGCCAGTGATCAAAGTCAGCAAAGAAGTCAGCAAGAGCTTCTTCCATGATGCCTGTAATACCCAGTCAAGAGCATGGCGGCCTGCATAGACCAGCGTGTCTGCCAGGTTTTTGGCAAAGTCCAGAACCGGGTTGTTGTTTGTGTTGTTCATGTTATCGCTCCTGTTAGTTGTTGTTTCAACGGTGACCAAAGTGTTTTCTGTTTGAGTATGCATTTTTCTCTCCTGTCTGCCGGATGATTTTCTTCATCCATGGACGCAGAATAGCAGGCACTTTTACAAGGCTATAGTCTGCTGCGACTAACAGTAACTTGACTGGGTCTAACGGTTATTTGAGTGGATGAGTGGGAGGTGCGTGGAAGTACTGAATTGAAGGCAAGCCAAGTTTATGGCAAATATTTACTGTTAAAAGCATTTCTTACTTATTCCATTGCATGGCTTTGGTTGCTTCGAGGACAAGAATTCTGTTTACTTAATAGCCGCGTATCACAGACTTATATTGAACGATGCAATTCGGTTATCAGAAAAATTTTGCGATTTAAGAAAATTCAGTCTGTTACGTCTAATTACAACTTTTCAAAACATTATTCTTTCCAATCAATGGCTTACAGCACTAAAATTCCGCCCTGCTTAACAAATGCCCAATTTTCGGGTTTTGTTAAAAATGATCTAGATATTTATAAAATATATTACTAATATATTTAAACCAAATCATAAACAAATTTAGTAAACACGATTTGGTTAATGCAGTATCCGGCGCTAAAAAATAGGGAGTTGACGGATATTGCTAAAGGGAAGCGGAAGCAGCGGCATGCAGATGCATGTCTGCTGCTTCTACATATATGGGGGCTGGTAAAGACCTTCTTCGAATTATTCAGGCGGCGCTAGCTTACAAGCTAACGAATGAAAAAGCCTGAAGGGGATGGTATTGCCTGAAACTCTACAATCATCAGGGAGACGTATTACATGTTATATCCACATAAAATAGCAAGCATGGCGGGGCTGATGGCCCTTAGCTTCACAGGTCTGGTTCAGATGGTGCATGCGGCGGATGCCGAAGACCATGCGCGTCTGAAGCAAGCGCCTATGCCGCATCAAAGGCAAAGTTTGCCGCCAACGGCAGAACAAAAGAAATTCAATCTGCCACCGACCAATGCGACACGCCTGGACCTGGGCATAGTCAACAAACAAAAAAATCTGATGGCACCACCACCGTCAGATGATTGCAAAAACATGGCTACGCTGGCGAATTACAGCGGCGATGCACTGGCGACTTACATCGTCAACCTGCCCAGCTATGAATGCCATTATGGTCTGTTTTCGTTGAATGCGACTGATGCAGCGAAGGTGTATTCACCAGCCAATTTTACTGCTGTCATCAATCGTTTTGCGCAAGAAGCGACCAACTACAACGCCACCAACATGGCATTGGTCAACCTCATCATTTACCTGCGCGCCGGTTACTACCTGGCAGGCAGCAATACCATACCTGCACCATCGGCAAATTACCTGACCAGCATGCGTGGACCCATCAAGCAACTGGTCGATGGCAATCAGCTGTTCAAGACCAACAACGTTGGCCCAAGCACAGCGGCCGAGACTTTGAAACTGGTGACCAATCTGCATGATGAAGCTTACTACCTGAGCAGCGTCAAAAACATCATCACGCGTTACACGAATACTTCATCCAATCCGGCGGCAACGGATGCCTTGAAGTCTTCCACTGTTGCTGACGCTTACACGGCTGCATTGACTATCCTGTTCTATGGCCATTCACGTCCAGATGCATTACCTATCCTGCGTAATGATGTATCTTATGCGACGGCTTTGAACAATTTTGTTGTCAACAACAAGGCAGCATTGCTGGGCACCAGCCTTGAGTATCAACTCAGCGATACCGAGAATGAAGCCTTCCGCTTCATGCAGTATGCCAACCTGCAGCCTACGGTCAAGCCCATGGTCAAGTACCAGCTGAGCCATTCCAGCATGACTGGCAATGACAGCATGTTGTGGCTGAATGCCGCATCTGCTGTCAAGTACTATGACACTGCCAATTGCGCAGAATACGGCACCTGCAATTATGAAACCACGCTGGCCAATACCATCCTCAAAAACAACTATACGTGCAGCCCCAGTCTGAAAATTCGTGCCCAGGACATGACTACAGCACAGTTGCAGGACTCATGCACCATGCTGGCAACCGAGGAAAATTATTTCCACACCATGCTGCAAAGCAAACGCCAGCCAGTAGCCGGTGACAACAATACTGCGCTCGAAGTAGTCGTGTTTGATGACTATACCAACTACAGTAAATATGCTTCCATACTGTATGGCATCGACACCAATAATGGCGGCATGTATCTGGAAGGTGACCCTAGTGTTGCTGGCAACCAGGCCCGTTTCGTCGCACATGAGGCATCCTGGCTGCGCCCGGCTTTCCAGGTCTGGAATCTGCAACATGAATACGTCCATTACCTTGATGGCCGTTTCGACATGAAAGGTGATTTTGGTGCAGGCACTGCCAAGCCTACCGTCTGGTGGATAGAAGGTATAGCTGAATACCTGTCACTGAAAAACAATAACCAGAAAGCTATAGACGTAGCAAAAACCGGCACCTACAAGTTGAGCCAGATTTTTGGCAACACTTATTCCATGGCTGACTATGTGACACGAGCCTATAGCTGGGGTTATATGGCAACCCGCTTCATGATGGAAAAACACCGCAGCGATGTAGATGCTGTCATCGCCAAGTTCCGCGTTGGTGATTATGATGGTTACCAAACTTACATGGCCAATATAGGCACTCGTTACGACAATGAGTTCACAGCCTGGGTTGCTGCCGCAACTACAGCAGGTGAGCCACCATTGCCAGTCGATAACAGCCTGCCTGATTGCCCGGCCGGTAGCTATCTGTCTAAAAACTGCGTGAAGCGTAATTTTGCTTCCAGCACCCAGGCCTACACCTACATCATGGTTCCAGCCGGTGCGAAAAACCTGAAGTTGACCACTAGCGGCGGTACCGGTGATGTAGATCTGTATGTATCCATGGATAAATATCCAAGTACAGGTATCTACGACTACGGTTCAGTCAAGAGCGGTAATGATGAAAGCGTGACCATCGCCAACCCGGTTGCCAACCGCTGGTACTACATCATGCTCAATGCCAGACAGAGTTTCTCTGGCGTGAGTGTGTCAGCGACTTACGACTGATAGCAATCAACTGAAATTGCGTAAATAAAGCTTGCAAACCAAGGCCTGCAAACACAAATAAGCCACCTATAAATAAGCAATTGAGTGTTGGGGCAAGCATGCAAAATGTCTGTCCCTTTTTTATTTGTCAGAAGGTGCGAAAGTACGCCAGGCCAACATCCTGCTTTTTTGCTATTCTTTATAGATGCCTGAACTCGCTCAGGTACACGGAATAAACAAATCACAGGAGATCAAGATGCATAAAAGTCGATTGGCATGTTTTGTGATTGATTGCCAGGTGGAAGATATTGAGCCTGGAACCAATTTCTGGGCCGGGGCGTTGGGTTATCCGGCGGCAGATGCGGATGAGAAATACGCGGTACTGGATGCCACCCCTACCGGCCCGAAAATGCTGGTGCAAAAGGTTGAACACCCTAGCCGCATTCATCTCGATATAGAAACCGATAACAAGGAAGCTGAGGTCCAGCGTCTGGAAAAACTCGGTGCCAAAGTTGTCAAAGTCATGGAACGTTGGGTCGTCATGGAAGCACCGACAGGGCACCGGTTTTGCGTCGTCAATCCCCAGCGCCCCGATTTTCATACCGCCAGTGATGTCAATGTATGGGAGTAAAGTGTTTATTTGTTAGGGCCGCGGCCAGATCTCGGCTATCCGCAATAGATTGGTGGAGCCGGGCTGGCCAAATGGCACACCAGCGGTAATCGCGATCTGTTCACCGACTTGTGCCAGGCCTTCCTGCCAGGCGGTGTTGCAGGCAGTGGCGACCAGCATGTTTTCATCCGGTACAGCATCGCTGACGGTGGAATGCACGCCCCAGACCAGGGCCAGACGGCGTGCCGTGGCGGGTTTGGGAGTAATACTCAGTATCGGTGCCATCGGCCTTTCGCGCGCGGCGCGCAGGCTGGTGTGGCCGGAACTGGTATAAGTGACCGTGGCAACCGCGCCGACTATTTGCGTGACTTCACGCAAGGCAGCGCAGATGGCATCGCCTTTGTTGTTTTGCGGTGTCTCATGCTGGGCCGCGATCATGTTTTTGTACAGCGGGTCGCGCTCTACTTCGCAGATGATGCGGTTCATGATTTCAACTGCAGCAACCGGGTAGGCACCGCTGGCTGATTCTGCCGACAACATGACTGCATCGGCTCCATCATAAATCGCACTGGCGACATCCGAGGCTTCGGCGCGTGTGGGCACTGGTACGGCGATCATGGATTCCAGCATCTGGGTCGCAATGACGATGGGTTTGCCATGGCTGCGGCAAACGCGCAGTATGCGTTTTTGTACGCCAGGCACGCGTTCTGGCGGCAACTCCACACCAAGATCACCACGCGCTACCATGATGGCGTCTGATACAGCAACGATTTCTTCCAGCCTGTCCAGCGCTGCCGGTTTTTCGAGTTTGGATAATACTCCTGCACGCCCTGCTACCAGCGCCTTCGCTTCCACCACATCTTCCGGCCTTTGTACAAATGACAGGGCGATCCAGTCTGCGCCCATGTCGAGCGCAAATGAGAGGTCGCGCCGGTCTTTGTCTGTCAGCGCCGGGATGGGCAATACCGCATCTGGCACGTTCACGCCTTTGCGGTCAGACAGGCTGCCTCCGACAATCACGCGTGTGCGTATGCTGTGGCCATTACTGTCCAGGACTTGCAGGCGCAGCTTGCCATCGTCAAGTAGTAGCGACTGCCCCGCAGAGATGACGGCAAACAATTCAGGGTGAGGCAGGCAAACGCGTTTGACGTCGCCAGGGGTGCTGTCACTATCGAGTACAAACTCCTGTCCTGCGGTAAGTATGACCCTGCCATTGCTGAACTGGCCTACGCGCAGTTTGGGCCCTTGCAGATCAGCCAGTATGGCGATAGGGCGGCCCAGCTCGGCTTCGATTTCACGCACGATATGGCAACGCAACTGGTGGTCAGCATGGCTACCATGACTGAAGTTGAAACGGAATACATCGGCACCGGCTTCAAACAATGCCTTGATGACTTCTTTGCTATTGCTTGCAGGGCCCAGGGTCGCGACAATTTTGGCTTTGCGGCTGCGGTTCATGGTTTGCTTTCATTTGTTAAAGACGACAGCCGTCGCGGCGTGCTGCACCGTATTTTTGCTGTCGTTGAATGTTGGGCTTGTGTCTTACAAAATCAGGATGGCTCTGAAGTCGTTGACGTTGGTACGCGTAGGGCCACTGACGACGAGGTCATCGAGTGCGCTGAAAAATCCATAGCCGTCATTGTTTTCCAGCAGGCTGCGTGCGCGTATTTGTTTTTCTGCAGCACGGCTTACTGAATCGGGCGCATACAGTGCCCCGGCATTATCTTCCGAACCATCTATGCCATCGGTATCACAGGCTATCGCGTGGATATCTGCATGACCGTCAAGTGCCACAGCCAGGCTCAGTAAAAATTCTGCATTGCGGCCACCACGCCCGTTGCCGCGCACGGTGACGGTGGTTTCACCGCCAGAAATCAATACGCAGGGCTTCTGGAATGGCTGGCCATGTTTGGCAACCTGCTTTGCGAGCGCAGCGTGTACCAGGGCGACGTCACGCGCTTCACCTTCTATGCCGTCCGACAAGATATATGGCGTGATACCTGCCGCACGTGCTGTCGCTGCGGCGGCTTCCAATGCTTCCTGTGCCGTAGCAATCACATGATGGCTGTGACCTGCAAAACGCGCATCATCCGGCTTGGGTGTTTCACCTTTGCCGCTTTCCAGATGCTGCAAGATTTCTGCTGGAATAGCGATGTCGTATTTGCGCAAGATCGCCAGCGCCTCTGCGCAAGTTGTTGCATCTGGCAGCGTAGGCCCGCTGGCGATGATGCCGGGTTCATCACCGGGTACATCCGATATCAGCAAGGTCACTACCCGTGCCGGGGCGCAAGCCAGTGCCAGACGGCCACCTTTGATGGCTGATAAATGCTTGCGCACACAATTCATTTCAGAGATCGCTGCACCGCTTTTCAGCAAGGCCTTGTTGATGGCCTGCTTCTGTTCGAGGCTGATACCGTCTGCAGGCAGGGCCAGCAGAGCTGAGCCCCCGCCAGAGATCAGGCAGAGCACCAGGTCATCCTTGCTCAGCCCCTGCACCATGTCCAGTATGCGCGCCGCAGCCTGTTTACCTGCTTCATCGGGTACAGGGTGGGCAGCTTCTACCACTTCTATCTTGCGGCAATCTGCACCGTGGCCATAGCGTGTTACTACCAGGCCCGACAGTTCACCCTGCCAGTGATCTTCCACTACTTTGGCCATGGCTGCTGCGCCTTTGCCTGCACCGATGACCAGGGTGCGGCCTTTTGTTGGTGGTGTTGGCAAAAAGGCGGGCAGGCACTTCTCTGCGCTGACGGCGGCAACGGCGCTGGAGTACAGATCGAGCAAGAACTGGCGTGGGGCTAGAGTGGTCATTGTGGGCTTTCTTGAAAAACTATGTCTTTGTAGGCCGGGCCGTGCGTCGTAGGTTGGGCTACGGTTTACCAGCCCAACACTGGGCCTTTGATTAACTCATACGTCATTGAAACGCCGATTGTTGGGCTGATGAAGCGTAGCCCAACCTACGAGTAAATTCATTTGCATGAACTACTGAATACTAATTTCAAATCCAAGTATGCCTTCAAACAGCTTATCGCCAGGTGAATTTTTTTCGTGCATCCACATGAAGGCCAACAACGATCAAACCTTGGCAATCTCATGATTAGACATAATCTCAATTGCCCGGCACAGAGCCGAGTGATCAAGACCACGCATGCCATTCGCCGAGCAGGCATTCATTAATTCCTGCGCGGTTGCGGTATTTGGCAAGGATACCCCTAAAGCTTTTGCCCCCTGCAAAGCCAGATTCAAGTCTTTTTGATGTAGCTCTATCCTGAAGCCGGGATTGAAAGTGCGTTTGACCATGCGTTCACCGTGGACTTCCAGTATGCGGGATGCAGCAAAGCCACCCATCAGTGCCTGCCTGACCCTGGCCGGGTCTGCACCAGCCTTTGATGCAAACAGCAGGGCTTCCGCCACGGCCTGTATATTCAGGGCAACGATGATCTGGTTGGCAACCTTGGTGGTCTGGCCATCGCCATTGCCACCGACCAGAGTGATGTTCTTGCCCATGAGTTCGAACAGGGGTTTGACCTTGTCAAACGCAGCTTCCGGCCCACCGACCATGATGGTCAGACTTGCCGCCTTGGCACCAACTTCTCCACCGGACACAGGCGCATCAAGGTAGTCGCATTTCAGGGCATTGATTTTCTTGGCGAAGTCTTTGGTCGCAATCGGTGAGATAGAACTCATATCGACCACGATCTTGCCAGCTTCGAGGCCAGCAGCAACACCGTTTTCGCCAAACAACGCCGCTTCTACATGCGGTGTATCCGGCACCATGATGATGATGATGTCTGCGCGTTTGGCAACTTCTTCACCCGAAGTGCAGACGGTGGCACCACGTTCTATCAATTCAAACGGGGGGTTCTTGATGTCGTGCAAATACAGCTTATGCCCACCAGCCTGCAAATGCCCGGCCATAGGTGCGCCCATGATACCCAAGCCTATAAATCCAATTTTAGCCATGATAGTTCCTGATAATGTAGTAGTTGTTCATCTAAGACCTCTCAACACAGAGGCACAGAGACACCGAGGAAAAGCAAAGAGAAAAATCTTGTTGATACATATGACTTAGGAAAAATTTGTCTTTCTCCTGCTTTTCTCTGTGTCTCTGTGCCTCTGTGGTTAATGGTCTTTCTCTTAGAGTCCGTGCGATTTAATCCAGCCCAATCCAGCGACAGTGCCGTTCTGTGGCTTGTATTCGCAACCCACCCAACCCTGGTAACCTATGTCGGCTAGTGCGGCGAAGATGATGCGGTAATTGATTTCACCTGTGCCTGGTTCAAAGCGGCCCGGGTTGTCAGCCAGTTGTATATGTTTGATCTTGTCCAGATTGTTTTTGATCGTATTGATCAGTTCACCTTCCATGCGTTGCATGTGATAGATGTCGTATTGCACGAAGATATTGTCTGAACCGGTGGCATGTATCAAATCCAGTGCCTGTTGCGTGCCGGATAAAAAGAAGCCAGGTATGTCAAAGGTATTGATGGCTTCGATGAGCAGGCTGATATTCGCTGTCTTCAGTTTGTCAGCCGCATAACGCAGGTTGGCAACCAGGGTTTGCTCTGCTTCTTCTTTGCTGACATTTGCTGGGCGTATGCCGACCAGGCAATTCAGTTGCGTGACATTCAAAGCTGTTGCATAGGCGATGGCAACATCCACGCCCTGGCGGAATTCTTCGACACGATCAGGATGGCAGGCGATACCGCGTTCTCCTGCTTCCCAGTTACCAGCGGGCAGGTTGTGCAATACCAGTTGCAGATTATTTTCCTGCAGTTTTTCTGCGATCTGTTTTACTTCGAAAGCATAGGGAAATAAAAATTCCACAGCCTTGAAACCTGCCTGCACGGCAGCGGCGAAGCGGTCGAGAAAGGCATGCTCGGTAAACAACATGCTGAGATTGGCGGCCAGTCTGGTCATGGCATATCCTTGTAGATGAGTGACCGTAAGTCTCCCGCAGCATAGCTACGGGAGTTCACGGGGTGCCAGACGGGGAGGCCCGACACCTGGAAATTTTTCGCTAACTGTTTAATCGAGCAAGGCAATTGCTGTCGGCGCATGACCATCTTCCGTCGCCAGCTCTTCAAACTCATTGATATTGCTGATCTCTGTGCCCATGGCGATATTGGTCACGCGCTCCAGAATAATTTCGACGACCACCGGTACGCGGAACTCCTGCATCCAGCGCTGGGCCTGGGCAAAGGCATCGGCAATCGCGCTGGGTTCCGTCACACGTATGGCCTTGCAGCCGAGGCCTTCGACTACAGCGATGTGATCTACCCCATAGCCATTCAGCTCTGGCGCATTGATGTTTTCAAAAGCCAGTTGCACGCAATAATCCATATCAAAGCCGCGCTGCGACTGTCGTATCAAGCCCAGGTAAGAATTATTGACGACCACATGCAGGTAAGGCAGCTTGAATTGCGCGCCGACGGCCAGTTCTTCTATCATGAACTGGAAGTCGTAATCGCCGGAGATGGCGACAACTTGCCTCTGCGGATCCGCAGCGCAGACACCAAGGGCTGCTGGTATGGTCCAGCCCAGAGGGCCAGCCTGGCCGCAATTGATCCAGTGACGCGGGTAATACACATGCAGGAATTGCGCAGCAGCGATTTGCGACAGGCCTATGGTGCTGACATAACAGGTTTCGCGGCCAAAGGCCTTGTTCATTTCTTCATACACGCGTTGCGGTTTCACCGGCACATTATCAAAATGCGTACGGCGTAACATGCTGCGTTTGCGTTGCTGGCAATCGGCTACCCAGGCAGAACGGTCTTTGAGTTTGCCTGCGGCTTTCCATTCTTTGGCGACTTCGATGAAAAGTTTTAATGCCGCACCTGCATCAGAGACGATGCCAAAATCAGGGCCAAACACACGGCCAATTTGCGTGGGTTCTATATCGATATGGACAAATTTTCTGTCCTTGGTAAACACATCAATGGAACCAGTGTGCCGGTTGGCCCAGCGATTGCCTATGCCCAGTGCAAAGTCTGATGCCAGCATGGTGGCATTGCCATAACGGTGGCTGGTTTGCAGGCCCACCATGCCTGCCATCAAAGGGTGATCGTCTGCTATCGCCCCCCAGGCCATCAGGGTAGGTATGACAGGCACGCCAGTCAGCTCGGCAAATTCCACCAGCAAGGCTGAGGCATTGGCGTTGATGATGCCGCCACCTGCGGTGATCAAAGGACGTTCGGCCTGGTTCAGCATGTCCAGGGCTTTTTCTATCTGGGCGCGAGTGGCCTTAGGTTTATACACTTCCAGCGGCTGGTAAGTGTCAGGGTCAAATTCTATCTCGGCCATTTGCACATCAAATGGCAAATCAATCAGCACAGGGCCAGGACGGCCAGAACGAATGATGTGAAAAGCTTGCTGAAATACCATGGGCACCAGAGCCGGTTCACGTACTGTGACCGCCCACTTGGTGACAGGCTTGGCAATGGATTCTATATCGACGGCCTGGAAGTCTTCCTTGTACAGCCTTGCCCTTGGAGCCTGCCCGGTAATGCAGAGTATGGGTATGGAATCTGCCTGTGCAGAATACAGGCCGGTGATCATGTCCGTACCTGCCGGGCCGGAGGTACCTATGCAAACACCGATGTTGCCAGCCTGGGCGCGGGTATAGCCTTCGGCCATGTGGGAAGCCCCTTCGACATGGCGCGCCAGTATGTGTTTGATGGTCCCTTGCTTCTTCAAAGCCGCATAAAACGGGTTGATCGCCGCACCCGGCACCCCAAATGCCTGATGCACGCCTTCTTTTTCCAACACATAAGCCGCCGCCTGCGCAGCCGTCATTTTCGCCATTTTGTTCTCCAGTTTTGCTATTAGTCGTGTGTATGCAGATCTTGAAACACATGCTAAAGGCAAAAACCCAGTCTGATAAGACGACAAATTCTCGCTTTATTCGATACTCCAAGTATGGAATAATAAAGAGACCTCTAGCTATTCTCTGTACCCCCTCAGTATCTCTGTGCCTCTGTGATGAGGGGTTTTAGCAAATTATGCCGGGACCAAAAATGGACAAACTCACCCAAATCGAAGCCTTCGTCGATGTCGTCGAAAAAGGCAGCCTGGCCCGTGCTGCGCTGGGCCAGAATATCACCCCGGTCATGCTGGGTCGCCGCATCGATGCGCTGGAAAAACGCCTGGGCGTCAAGCTCATGCACCGCAGCACCCGTCATCTGACATTGACTGAGCAGGGCACTGTGTATCTTGATCATTGCCGCAAACTGCTGGCAGACCTTGGCTATGCCGATCAACTGGTATCCGAGGGGCGGCACAAGGCCACTGGCCATCTCATCGTCTCAGCCCCCGCCGCATTCGGGCGCAAGCATGTGGCACCGCATGCGCCGCAATTCGTCAAGGCCAACCCTGCCGTACAGATTTCCTTCAACCTGACTGACAGGGTGGTCGATCTGATACGTGAGGGTTATGACCTGGGTATACGCATAGGCGGCAATATCGATCCCAATTTCGTTGCAGTGAAGCTGGCCAGCAATCGCCGTGTGGTTTGTGGTACACCAGCCTATTTTGAGCGACATGGCATACCGCGCACGCTGGAAGACTTGGCCCAGCACAATTGCCTGGCCTTCAACTTGCAGGGCGGGCAACAGCGTGGCTGGTATTTCCAGCAAAACGGCAAGCCTGTGACCATCAAGGTCGCTGGCAATCTTGATTGCAATGATGGTGAATTGCTACATCGCTGGGCGTGTGAAGACCTGGGCCTGGCCTGGCGTTCATCATGGGAAATACAAGCGCAACTTATCTCGGGCGAGTTGATTACCGTGCTGGATGATTATGCCTTGCCACAATACGACATCGTCGCTGTGTACCCGCAACAACGGCATTTGCCGGTGAAAACGCGGTTTTTTATCGATACCCTGAAAGCCATCTATGGACAGCCAGATTATTGGTTAAAGAATTAATAAAAACTTCCACATATTCAAATTCAAATAGCATCTATAGAAATTCCTCAGCTTTGATATGGAAATATTTAGGATATCGTCCTTTCACAAATTCTAATTATTCAATTGGTATATCCAAAATTGAGGAGACAAACGTGTTAACTTCCGAGCAAATTCCGGCTGTACAAGATAGCAACGGGCCTGTCAATCACAGCCCTGTGCAGCTTTCCTTTCTCGACAAATTTTTTAAGCTAAGAGAAAACGGCACCGATGTACGCACAGAATTACTGGCGGGCCTGACAACCTTCCTGACCATGGCGTATATCATTTTCGTCAACCCATCTATCCTGGGTGATGCTGGCATGCCCAAGGATTCTGTTTTTGTGGCGACCTGTCTG
This sequence comes from Undibacterium sp. TC4M20W, assembly GCF_049340245.1. Taxonomy (NCBI): domain Bacteria; kingdom Pseudomonadati; phylum Pseudomonadota; class Betaproteobacteria; order Burkholderiales; family Oxalobacteraceae; genus Undibacterium; species Undibacterium sp. TC4M20W. Next base: position 2,139 of record NZ_JBMPPI010000035.1, on the reverse strand, counting down.
GCCGCCGCAATCGGTACCATGATCATGGGCCTGTATGCCAACTATCCCATGGCGCTGGCACCAGGCATGGGCTTGAATGCCTACTTCACTTATGCAGTCGTCAAGGGCATGGGCATACCGTGGGAGGCGGCGCTGGGTGCGGTATTCATCTCAGGTTGTTTGTTTGTGGCAGTCAGTGTGTTCCGCCTGCGCGAGATGATCGTCAATGGCATACCGCATTCCATACGTACTGCCATCACGGTAGGTATAGGCTTGTTCCTGGGTCTAATCGCACTGAAAAATTCCGGCATTGTGGTTGCCAATCCCGCTACCATGGTGGGTATTGGTGACTTGCACAAGCCACAGCCCATTTTGGCAATACTGGGTTTCTTCCTCATCGTGGCGCTAGACCGCTACCGTATCAAAGGTTCCATCCTGATCGGCATTCTGAGCGTGACGGTATTGAGTTTTTTCTTTGCCGGTAATACCTTCCACGGTGTCGTGTCCATGCCACCTTCGCTCGATCCTACCCTGTTCAAGCTGGATATCATGGGGGCGCTTTCCGTCGGTATTCTGAATGTCGTACTGGTATTTTTTCTGGTGGAATTGTTTGATGCAACAGGTACTCTGATGGGTGTTGCCAGCCGTGCCGGTTTGCTGGTCAACGGTAAAATGGAAAGACTGAACAAGGCACTGCTGGCTGACAGCACCGCCATCGTTGCGGGCTCTTTTTTGGGTACTTCCAGTACGACAGCCTACATAGAAAGCGCGGCTGGTGTGGAAGCCGGCGGCCGTACAGGTTTGACAGCCGTGGCTGTTGGCCTGCTGTTCCTGGCCTGTCTGTTTATTGCGCCACTGGCCAGCGTCGTTCCATTCTGTGCTACTGCTCCGGCCCTGTTCTATGTGTCTTGCCTGATGTTGCGTGAACTGGTTGAAATTGACTGGACAGACACCACAGAAAGCGTGCCTGCCGCCATCACTGCCTTGTTGATGCCTTTTACTTATTCGATTGCAACCGGTGTGGCATTTGGTTTTATTGCATTTGCTGTCCTGAAATTGTTGAGCGGGCGTGCCAAGGAAGTCAAAATCATCGTCTGGGCGATAGCGGCAATCTTCCTTTTTAAATTCGTTTATCTTGGTGCAGGTTGAAGCGAGTATAAAACGAAGCTACAGTTGAAGACAGCGCAGGAAACTGCGCTGTTTTTTTTACGATATTTTAATGAAATACAGAACCATATAATATTTGCTGCATACTCCATCATATTGGACGAGAGGATCAGAAATAAATTAGTCAGATGGAGTAAACATGGTAGTCGTAAGAAGTGCGGGTGAGGCAGATAATCTGCAGATACGCAGGCTGGTGCAGGAATCACTTGCCAGTTTCAATCTCGTGGTTGAGTTTGATGGCCTGGACGCCGCCATAGGTTCAGCGGGTTTGCCCACCATTAAAAATCTCATCGAGCTGGTTGCCGAATTGGATCAGCAGGTGTGCGGCTGCATAGCGCTTGAGGCCCTTGAAATGGTAAATACGCAAGAGGCAAAAGTGTTTGGCTTTCATGTTGATCACCGTTATCGTGGCAAGGGCATAGGGCGCAGCTTGTTGACAGCCTTGATGTCGGAAGCGAAAGAAAGAGGCCTCAAAACCTTGCATCTCGATACCTGGGACAACATGCACAGCGCCATCCGTCTTTATGAGTCTCTGGGCTGGATGCCAGCCCCTGACCCCGCGCCTGAATCAGGGGCAAACCGCTCCTATGTTTTTACCATCAGTTGAGTTAGCATAAGCAGATGATGCGATGGAGTAATGAGGTGATAAGGTGAGCGATGCACAGACCGAATATGACAAACTGACCAAAAAGCTGACAGTGACAGCCTCGGCAGAGCCTGGTCAGATGTTTGGCAAGGTATGTCTTAAGGAATCTCTGATTAAGTCCCCGAGCAATGATTCAGAAACGGTAATATAAGCTTATTTTCCATTGAATCATAAATACCATGAGACAGACAACATTTGCCGAAGGTGGCTTTGAACGCTTTGCCAAGACGACGAAGCGAGCAGTGTTTCTATCAGAGATGAATCAGGTCGTGCCATGGGCTATGCTATGCAAACTGATAGAGCCCCATTATCCCAAGGCAGGTAATGGACGCCCGCCTGTTGGCGTG
>NZ_JBMPPI010000034.1:0-58090 GCF_049340245.1 Undibacterium sp. TC4M20W | reverse complement strand
CTGAAGAAGTTGGGGATACAACTCCCCAATTCTTGATGAAAATCATGTTCAGCAGCACGTTTTATGCTTTGACTGGAACATGATTTTGTAATTGATGGAAATTAGAACTTAATCAGATGTTCCTTAATACAAACACAGGACTGAAAGCTCTATGAACACTTTTGCCGTCATCATTAAACAAAAAACCCAGCCAGGAAAACGCGACGAAGTGCGCGCTGTCTGGGAAAAACATATGGCCCCGGCTGTTGCAGCTAATCCTGGCCACCTGGCCTATTTCTATTGCTTTGACAATGCTGATCCGGACGTGATCTGTGCGTTTCAGCAATACAGCAGCGCAGAAGCCTCACAGGCATTTTTGCAGGCAGCCAGTTATGCTACTTATCTGGTCGATGTCGAATCTTTGTTATTTGGCCCGCCGCAGGTGACGGCGTTGACGCCGATGTGGGTGAAGAATCCCTGATTTTGACGATCGTATTAACATAGCTAGAGCTCATAATTTTAATCTGTACTTTAAGATGAAATATCGCCTTCCTCCAGGAGGTATATATTGAGACACCAAACAGACTTACCTCAAAAAATTAATTTGAATTCCAAGTGCATGAAGACATATAAACAGACCGTGGTTGCGCTGACAATGGCCGCATTATCAATTAGTGCAATGGCTGATGAATCTAAACCTGAAAAAAGCAGGACGCCTGCAAAATTCTATTTTATAGATAATGTTGGTCTTTATTTTGGTGTTATTGATGAAACGGTCAATGACTTTATTTCTGCTGCGGCGGATAAAAAAATAGAACGTTTGTTCATTAATTCCCAGGGAGGAGATGCACACTTCGGCATCCTCTTTGGACATTGGGTATACGACAATCAGATTGAGGTCGAAGTGCCTAGTTTGTGCATGTCCTCATGCGCAAACTATGTATTTACCGCAGCAAAAGCAAAAATAATCAGGCCTTCCGCATTGGTTATTTGGCATGGTAGTGCGGAGCAATGGACTATCAGGGAAATGAATAAAAAGTATGAGGACTATTTGGCGCTTTCTTTAGCTGGGAAAGCGTCCGCGGAGCAAATAGCGTATTTGGATAGTGATAAATTACGATATGAGGGTTCCAATCTATTATTGTCTGAACAGCGGCATTTTTTTAAGAAAATAAATGTGAATGAGTATATAACCAGGCTAGGGCATGAACCTGTCTTTTACAAACGGGTATGGGTTGCAACAGTCGGTGTAATGAATAAAATGAATATCCAGAATATTTCTGCACCAGCAGGATATGGGAATATTGATTACTTGCAAAAACATCACCCTGATCGAATGGAACTCTTGGTGTCGTTTGGCCTGGACACTCAGGGAGAAATAAAAAAACTGGATTAGCTGAAACTGAATGTCTTTTATGAGTTTAAAGCGATGTCAGACAGTTACTGAAGACACCGCTTTAACTTTAATAACAATTCCGATACTCTTTATCATCCGTCGCGACAATCGTCCTCAACAATCTTGCGCAGTTTCAGTGCAAACCTATTTCTCGCTGACGCGCTGCATTTTTATTTCTTGCCCACCCTGGCGCAAAACAACATTTTCTGCGAGCGGCCCTTGAGCATCAAATTCCAGGCTTGCATCAACGACGATGAGTTTAAATTTATTAACGTCTGTAGCCACAATCTCGGCACTGGGTTGACCTTTGGCCTGGACTTCCAGGCCGCCCTTGGCGGTGCGCCTGACATCGACACTGAACGCTGGGCTGGTATATGAACCGACGAGTCGTGCGAGCTGTGCTTCACTCAGTGTGGGGGCAGCAGCTTCTGCTGGCAGGTCACCCTGGCGTGTCCATAGCTCACTTGCCGAGCCGCCTTGCGGATAAAAGTTGAGTGCGGTGACTTTTCTTTGCCCGTCACGTACCAACTCCATCCAGTTGAGTGGATCTATGTCAAAGCCGAGGCGTTCTTGTGTCGCTGTGATGAGTGCCAGGTCTTTCCCGCCCTGGCGTCGCGAATAGAGTTTGCCATCCTGGAATTTGATGGTGCGTGTCACGCCATCTTTGGCGTAGATGCCTTGCGCATTTTTCATGCTTTCTTCGGTCCATTTTTCTCGTGCGAGAACAACAAAAGGGTCGCCTATGACTTGCGCTGCCATTTGCAACAGATAAGGGCCGGGTGGGCCCTCGAGGTTATTCAACTGTACGACCGTGGTGCCGCTTTCTGGTATATACGTCAGACCAGAAACGAAGCCATTAATGCCGCCGTTATGCCAAAAGGCAGAATGGCCGCGCACCTGATTATTCACTATGCCAAAACCATAGCGGCCTTTTACCGCAGTGCCTTGTGGCGTCGTCATTTGCTGATACGATGCTGCCGACAACAGGCGTCCGCCATGCAGGGCTTCGTTCCAGCGCCACAAGTCATTGACCGTGGAGATCAGCGCACCTGCACCTTGCGGTACGGTCATGCTGATAGGGCTGGCAGGGGCATAGCCACCCTGGGCATTTTTTTGGTAACCGCGCACCAGGCCAGGCCAGACTTGTTCCGGGTTTTCCCAACCAGTATCCTTGAGATTGAGTGGCTTGAAGATTAATTCGTCGAGGGCGAGATTCCAGCTTTTACCAGTAATTTTTTCGATCACGGAACTCAACAGGATATAACCAGAATTGGAGTATTTCCATGACGTGCCTGGGGCAAAGTCTGCTGGTAAGGCGCTGATCGATTTGACCAAGTCTTTGCTATTGGTGTCTATCCTTTGCGTGGTCTCTGCAAATTTTGGCGTGCTGGTGAGTTCGCCTACGCCAGCGGTGTGATTGAGTAACTGCAGCAAGGTGATTTTGCTGCCATCAGGAAAATCGCTCAGGTATTTGGATAAGGGATCGTCCAGCCTGGCTTTGCCTTGATCTACCAATTTTAATAGTGCAACGGCGGTGAACTGCTTGGTGATGGAACCTATCCGGAATTTTTGCTCAGGCTTTAATGCCAAGCCTAATTCGATATCAGCCATGCCGCGTGCCGAAGTACAAATCAGCTCGCCTTTGCGCGCTGCAAGTACCACGGTGCCAGGTCCTGCATCAGACACTCCTTGCAGGATGGCATCACATTGCCCTGCAAGCGATTTTACGTCTGGCAATGCAGAGGTAGTCGCAGCCACCCCCGCATAGACACTGGAACCGGCAAGAGAAAAGGCAATCAGGCCAAGCAATGCGATGGATTTTGTTGTTGCACGGGATGGTACTGGCTGACGGTATGCACGCATGATGGGTGTCCGTGGTGGGGTTGATGGATAAACTACAGCATACTGAATTGCCAAGGTAATTCGCGCGGTTAAGCGACAGAACGCGGCATTGCAGTCATGGAATGCAATATATGCATGCTCAATTGATCATGGTGGGAGGAGGCGCATGGATAGGGGCTGAGTCTGCTGTCATGGTCACTCTCTGCAATGAGTGGCTTGCACGGCCTGTTCAGTGTTGCAATGGTGATGAGGGAGGTATCGATAGAGTTGATTCGTCGGCAAAAATATGGCTGGGTGTGATTTATAGTTTGTTAGTGATAAATATAAAATATCATCTTAAAGTGATATATTGATATTATTACTTTTGAGTGATAAATTGAATAATGTCCAAAGGTGCTCATTGCTTCTTATCCGGACATGTAAAAGCAATGCAGAGATAGGGGAATCATGGATTACAGAATCAGCCTGGCAACGCAGCTTAGTAGTCATCTCAAGTCTTTGCGCAGTCAACAGGGCTTGTCACAGGCTGCTCTCGGAAAAATGCTGGGCGTGGGGCAAGTCAGGATCGCCAATATAGAAAATAATCCTGGGGCAGTAAGCGTGGATCAAATGCTGAGCATCTTGCATTTGCTTGGCTGCAGTTTGTCTATCTACCAGCGTCAGGATGATGAAACTGCTACAGGCAAACCCGATAACGACACTACGCCGGATTGGTAATCATGAGCAAATCTCGTATTCATCAATCACTCAATGTCTGGATGAACGGCTTGCTGGTTGGCGTGTGGAGTTGGGATCGCACTGACACACATCAATTTGAGTATGCAGAAAGCTGGATTAAATCGGCGGCGGCTCGTCCCCTGTCACTCTCATTACCTATTACCGCAGGCAAGAGCATCTTGCGTGGCAAGGCTGTAAAAAACTTCTTTGACAATCTCTTACCTGACAATAAAAAGATCAGGCAGCGCATAAGTCATCGCTATCAACTTGTGTCTACAAATGTGCCTGACTTGCTGGGAGCATTGGGTCGTGATTGCATAGGTGCCATACAAATTTTACCGTTGAATATAAAACCTGAGGGCTTCGATAAAATTACCGCGACCAGGCTGACAGATGGTGAAGTCGAAAAATTATTGTTGAATGTGACCAGTGATGAAGATGACGCCGATTTCATCGACGACTTCCGTATTTCGCTGGCAGGGGCGCAAGAGAAAACTGCTTTGCTCTGGTATCAGAACCAATGGCATGTACCACACGGTATGACACCGACGACACATATCCTTAAATTACCTTTGGGTTTGATTGGTGGCATGCGTGTCGATATGTCTGGGTCCATAGAAAACGAATGGCTGTGCATGCGTATCATGGCAGCACTGGGATTTGACGTAGCCAAGACTGAGATTGCGCAATTTGGCACACAAAAAGTTTTGGTGGTTGAGCGTTTTGACAGAAAGTGGATGGGGCACTGGATAGCCAGGTTGCCACAAGAAGATTTCTGCCAAGCCAGCGGCGTTGCGCCAGACAATAAATATGAAGCTGACGGCGGGCCTGGCATGGCGCAGTGTCTGCACATATTGGAGGGCAGTGTCAGCGCAGCCAAAGATAAACTGAATTTTGTATTGGTGAACCTGGCATTCTGGTTGCTGGCAGCGACTGATGGTCATGCCAAAAACTTCTCAATTTCTTTGCTTACTGGTGGCGATTACCGCATGACACCCATGTACGATATTTTGTCAGCATGGCCAGTGATAGGGCGTGGTGCAAATCAATTGCAGGAAAAGAAAATCAAGATGGCCATGGCTTTGAGATCAAAGAATGCGCACTTCAAAATGAGTGAGATGCATGTACGGCATTGGCAGGGACTGGCCGCGCAGACTGGTGTTGTGGATGGTTTTGCGCAGATGCAACGACTGGTTCAACATGTACCAGATGCCTTGGCGCAGGTTGAGCACGAATTGCCAGTACATTTTCCTGAGCAGATATGGAGCAGTATCAGGGATGGGATGCTCAGGCAGCAGCAACGTTTTTTGTCTGAAATGGAAGACAAGTCTTCATGAGTAACCTGAGGTAAATGAAATGGGATACTGGATAGGTATTGGCGACAAATCAATTTGGCAGCCAAGTTTGACGATAGGAAAACTGTTTATTGCCCAAATCAGGGTAATGGAAAATGTACTGAAACTGGAGAGCGGATTTGTAGAACAAGCCTCGGACATGTTCGATATACACGAAGATCAATTGAATGTATTTATCGCGAAATTATGTGAATTTCAAACTGAGAGTCGCCATGTTGTTCTTAAAAGTCAGCTTTTGCCGACGCTAGCGATCATGATTGAGTTATTCAAGAGAGTAAATTCCGGCAACTTTGAAAAGCTTTTAGTTTCAGAGGAATTACTGGCAATTTCTGCCGAGGTGAGCAAGTCCATGCCAAGTTGAGCGTGCCATTTCACGATGGAGATTCGTGAGCAGCTTGATCTTGCTATCGGTTTTTATGAGGTTGTTTTTTATGAGGTTGTTTTTTATGAGGCTGTTTTTTATGAGGCTGTTTATCAGGTTATATAAGATGAAAAAAATATACAATCAAATCCACCGCCTAATGGTTGTCTGCCTGTTTTCTGGAACTAGTCTTTTTGCCACTGCCACTGCCACTGCCACTGAAGCCGATGTCGAAAATCGCTTTCAAAGCCTGTCTCTCATTAATCTGATCGCGACACCTGAACGTTACGATGGAAAACTTGTCTTGGTGACTGGCTATGTGACTGTTGGCAGGGAAAATATGTCCATATGTTTGACAAAGGTCAGAAATTCCAGCAAGGATTGCCTTTGGCTAAATGTCGATTCCGGGCCGTATGAAACGGAGGATGACAGGAAGCGAATCGATAAAAAATATAAGTTACTCTATAAATTTAACGGCAAGGTGGCAACTATAGAGGCATTTTTTGACCAGAGCGATACGGGCCATTTTGGCATGTGGTCAGGTGCACTGAGAGATTTTGTCCGTATTTATGATTTCAAAAATAAATATTATGTTTTTGACGATAAGACTGTACCCAAATAGTTGATTGAGCTGTTGAATGCTACATTGCGACGAGCGAGTTGATTAGTAAAATAGGCATCAGAAATACTTTCCTGCCTCTTGGACGGCGCTGACAGTGATTTTATGGGCTCTGAAGCGGTAAATAAGTAACTTGCGAATAATGAGTAAGTTCGAAGCTGTCGTCCGTAGCTTTGCTGTTCGCATGGATCAGGATGTGCTCACCTGGTTTGATGAATTAAAAAATGCGCATGCCGCCTGGGCCAACACAACCGGAATGGTAACTGAAGGCACTGCCAATCAGTTTGAATTCATCAGGAATGTGCTGAGTGCCCATGTCTTTGACTTTGCTTGCCGTAAGCTCAAATCTGACTTCTGTTTTGCAGTTGTCTGACGCCAGGGTTTTTGAGCTTACAGAGATTACTTGAGCCTCAAATTTGAATGGCATGGCATCAAGCACAGCGGCTTTAAGCGGAGGCACTTCAGCGCGACTTGCAGACGTAAACAAGGCGAGACAGCATATGGAAAATATCGCTATGACGCTGCGGACAAGTATGACGTGGGATAAGGCTCATTGCATAAATTTGGCTGTTGATCAGCATTGTTTTCCGGTTCAGGCACATCAACAGCATAGCTGTAATGTGAGCATGACAGAAAAAATATACCATGTATTAAGTCGCATTGATATCGTGGAATGGGACGTTTTTACCAAGGTATCAGGTATTCCGCGTGTGGATGAAGGGATCGCAGATGAGGTTTTCTGAAGTTGAACGGCTATTACTCACTCATCAGATGGCGATTGCACCGCTTGCAGGAACGGCTTTAGCCGCGAGGATAGGGGCAATTGCTGACTTGCGGGATTTTGGCGTTACGGTAAAGCTTGTTCGCGGCTGAAGCTGCTCCTACATGATGGTGGGCTTTGCGCTTCAATGCAGGCGGGCGCCTCTCATCAAAAGCTGAGATGCGCCCGGGCTTTATTTCAAACTGCCTGGTCTGTCTTTATCAGCAGCAGTCCTGATGCTCTTCATCATCTGCCGCCACGGTTGCCCTTAGCAACTTGGCTGCCTGCACCATGTTTTCCAGCGCAGCTATCGTCTCTGGCCAGTCGCGGGTTTTGAGGCCGCAGTCGGGGTTGACCCAGAGTCGGGCATCGGGGAGTACGCTGCGGGCTTTTTGCAGTAGCCTTTGCATTTCTTTGACCTTGGGTACGCGTGGTGAGTGGATGTCATACACGCCTGGGCCGATGTCATTCGGGTAGGCGAATTCGCCGAAGCCGTCGAGTAATTCCATGTCCGAGCGTGAGGTTTCTATGGTGATGACGTCAGCATCCATGGCGGCTATCCATGGCAGGATGTCGTTGAATTCTGAATAGCACATGTGGGTATGGATTTGCGTATCGTCCCTGACGGCGGCTGAACTCAGCTTGAAGGCACGCACAGCCCAGTCGAGATAGGCGGACCAGTCTTGCTGTTTCAGCGGCAGGCCCTCGCGGAAGGCTGGTTCGTCTATCTGTATCATGCCTATGCCAGCTTTTTCGAGGTCGGCAACTTCATCACGCAGGGCCAGGGCGATTTGCAGGGCGGTGGTGGAGCGTGGCTGGTCGTCGCGCACGAAGGACCATTGCAGCATGGTGACGGGGCCGGTCAGCATGCCTTTCATGGTTTTGGCAGTCAGGCTTTGGGCGTATTCGCTCCAGCTGACTGTCATGGCTTCCGGGCGATAGACATCACCATAGATGAAGGGCGGTTTGACGCAGCGTGAGCCATAGCTTTGTACCCAGCCGTTCAGGGTGAAGCCATAGCCCCAGAGTTGTTCGCCGAAATATTCAACCATGTCATTGCGCTCTGGTTCGCCATGCACCAGTACGTCGATGTCGAGCTTTTCTTGTTGCTCAACGACCAGGCGGATTTCTGCGCGCATGGCTTCGAGGTATTCGAGATGCGACAAGTCACCACGTTTATACGCTGCGCGGGCCTGGCGTATGGTCTTGGTTTGCGGGAAGGACCCTATGCTGGTGGTTGGGAACAGGGGCAGCGCAAAACGCTTTTGCTGTTCGCTGATGCGACCTGCAAAAGCATTATGGCGGGTGACATCCTGTTCTGTAACCGAGGCCAGGCGTTTTTGTACGATGGGGTTGTGGATGCGTACTGAGGTGCGGCGGCTGGTGACAGCCTGCTCTGCAGCCTTGAATTGCTGGGCGACGCTGGCAGCATTGCCATTCAGGGCTTGCTTGAGGGCGACGATTTCATCAAGTTTTTGGGTGGCAAAAGCCAGCCAGCTCAGGGTTTCTGCATCGAGTGCTGTCTCCGCTGCGAGATCCACCGGTACGTGCAGAAGGGAGCAGCTTGCGGCCAGCCACAAGTTGTCGCCCAATTGGGCGTGGGCGGTTTGCAGGCTGGCCAGCAAGCCTGTCAGGTCTGCCCGCCAGATATTGCGACCATCGATGACCCCGGCGGACAATACGCGGTCTTGCGGCCAGTTGGCCAGCAGGACAGACAGTTGCTGAGGAGCGCGTACCAGGTCCAGGTGAATGCCAGCGACAGGCAGGGCATGCAAGAGGGCGGCGCGTTCCTGCACTGATTCAAAGTAAGTCGATAGCAGCAACTTGGGTGTGTTTTGTGCGAGGGCATTGTAGGCCAGCACAAAGGCATCCAGCCAGGCATTGTCGAGGTCCAGTGCCAGGATAGGTTCATCTATCTGCACCCATTCAACGCCTTGCTCTTGCAGGCGTGCCAGCAGGCGCTGGTAGGCGGGGATGATTTTGGGTAGCAAATCGAGTTTAATATCCAGGCCATTTTTGATCTTGCCAAGGTAGAGCAGGGTCAGGGGGCCAACCAGGGTGGCTTTGGCTTTGTGGCCCAGGGACTGGGCTTGTGCCAGTTCTTCAAACAGCCAGTCTGTGCCACCATCAAAGCTGGTGTCGGCTGTCCACTCTGGTACGAGATAATGGTAGTTGGTGTCAAACCATTTGGTCATTTCCATCGCAAAGTGCTGGGGATTACCACGGGCGGCGACGTAGTAGTCTGCCAGGCTCAGTTTTTTTGCATCAAAGCCAAAGCGCGTAGGCAGGGCGCCCAGCAAGGCCAGGGTGTTCAAGACCTGGTCATACCAGGCAAAGTCACCAACGCTGACAAAATCGAGGCCAGCCTGCTTTTGCAAAGCCCAATGGCGGGCGCGCAAATCGGCACCGGTTTCATGCAGGGTGGCTTCGGTGATATCGCCGCGCCAGAAGGATTCTTGTGCGAATTTCAATTCTCTTTGGGCGCCGATGCGGGGGAAGCCCAGGGTGTGTGCTGTTGTCATTTCATTTCTCCTATCGTGGGAGGACTTATGCAAAACCGCCCCAGCTGCGTTGCAGCTCCTAGCCGTACTAAAGTACTGTCTTCGTCGCTGCGGTGTAGTCGGGGTTTCAGACAATATATTGTCTGCCGACGAAACGGACATCCCTTGCAAGGGATGTTTCCTAAAGGCGTTAGCCTTGCTGGGACAATTTTGCAAAAGTCCTATGGGTGCTAGCATGATGGGTTAGAATTGACTATGATTCAAACGACATATTTTAAGAATCATCTTGAATTTTATTCATAATGGGGCCTGCAAGGCTCAGCGATCATGCAATCCATATTAGAGCTACGCCACCTGAAAACCCTGCATGCCCTGCGCGAGTCTGGTAATTTATTGCGTGCGGCGGTTCTGTTGAATGTCACGCAATCAGCGCTGTCGCACCAGATCAAGTTGCTGGAAGAACATCACGGCACACCCTTGTTCGAGCGCAAGACCACACCTATACGCTTCACGCCTGCGGGTGAGCGCCTGCTGCAGCTGGCAGACAGTGTCCTGCCGCAGGTGGCCAATTGCGAGCGCGACCTGGCACGCATGGCCCAAGGTGTGGCGGGGCAATTGCGCATAGCGGTTGAATGCCATACCTGCTTTGACTGGCTCATGCCCGCGATGGATCTGTTCCGCCAGCGCTGGCCTGAGGTGGAGCTGGATATCGTCTCGGGTTTCCAGGCAGACCCTGTAGGGCTGTTATACAGTCACAAGGCGGATGTGGCCATCGTGTCAGAAATGGATGCCGATGAGAGCGTGGCTTATCACCCCTTGTTCCGCTTCGAGATCATTGCCTTGATCGCCAAAGACCATGCGCTGGCAACGCGCGATTATCTGGTGGCGCAAGATTTTGCGACGGATACCCTGATTACCTACCCCGTGCCGGATGAAATGCTGGACGTGGTACGCCAGGTCTTGAAGCCCGCCGGGATAGATACCACACGCCGCACGACAGAGCTGACAGTCGCCATGCTGCAACTGGTCGCCAGCAAGCGCGGCATTGCCACCCTGCCGGTGTGGGCCGCGCAAAATTATGTGAACCGCGATTATGTACTGCCCAAGCGCATTACCGCGGATGGTTTGACAGGCAGACTGTATGCAGCCTGCCTGCCGGATTTGTCTGCCAAGGCGTATCTCAGTGATTTTGTGACGACGATACGGGAGAGTAGTTATTTGAATTTGCAGAGTATAGAGTTGATTTGAGTGCATTGTTGATAGGCAGGTCTGGCTATTTGTAGGAGCGGCTCTAGCCGCGAGCACTTTGCTGCACAGGCTATGACGCAGCACTAGCTTTGTCGCATTTGCTATTAGCAGCAAAGCTGCGCATAACCGGACAGATTTGTTTTGTGTGAGGTCACGGTCATTTTTCACATTGCCGCTAGAGCCACTTGTACACCAAGGAGTTTTTGCTTCAGACACAAGGCATGGCGCTGGAATTAATAAGCTGGCATACTCCGCCTGGCTATGTTGATAGCCAAAAAAACATGACTTTTCAATCAGTGCATTCATGCCTCTTTACTCTCTCATCTTAATGAACACGATCATTCGCAAATTTGTTTTATTTTTTTTCATTCTCGCACTTGGTGGGTGTGGGCACCTTCCTTATGTTTCCAAGAGCAGTCTAAAGCCCTCTATACCAGGCCGTCCATCTATTGAGTTGGATAAAGACGTCAGTTTACAAACACGTCTGGGCTGGAATACTGGTTTGGCTGTTGGTGTAACAAAAGGAGTGTACGTGCCGGTCTTTGAGGCGGAAGGTGGGGTTTATTATCGTGGTCCTGACGATTGCGTGGTGCTGATCAATACGAAGGACAATAAGATTGTGGATACGCGTGATGGTGGATTTTGGTTGCCACGCGATCCTGCATCAAAGTCTTTATCAAAAATTTATTCTCATGAATTTTCGGGCAGCCGCTATCGTTCGCCTGCCAGTGGATCATCAGGTGACATTTCAACAGTTGCGACACAAATTGCCTTGAGCAATCCTAACGGTGCCTCTCCAGTTGCAGCAGGAGCCACTGGTGGTATTGTCGGTGGTGTTTTGGGCGCAATGATAGAAAACGCAAAAAAAGAAAAAGCGATGGTTCTTATGACGGATATCTTTCCGACCGAGCTTTTGAGAGGCGCGATTAAAAAGAACTGACCTGTGATCAATAAGGCGTTGAAAAATGCCATAGGCTAGATGTTTTTGGTAGGAGCGGCTTTAGCCGCGAACACTTTGCTGCATGAGTCGTGTACAGTGCTGGCCATTGCCGCACTTGCTGTTCGCGGCTGAAGCCGCTCCTACAGAGGATTGCGCTGGTTTTATTGACTGGCCATTTCTGTGTGTGCGGCTTCATCTTCCGAGAATTTTTCCAGCCCGCGTGCCAGTGATGAGACGCTGGGGTTTTCTACGAAGACGCAGCGTTTGCCGGTGCGTTTGCAGAAATCCTTGACGCGCCAGTAGGCGGTGTGGCTGATGCAGCCGGTCTGGCAGATGACGAGGTCGGCGGCGGCCAGGCTAGCGTCGAGCAGGCTCTGGTTGTCTTCGAGGCCACCGTCATGGTGGGCGAAGCGGCCGCCTATGCGCTCTATGAGGTCGCGATAGGTGGGGACATTGCCGCTGCGGCCACCTACGCACAAGACTGTTTTTTGCTTCAGGTGCAGGGCGATGGGGTAGACTTTTTCTTCTGGTTGTTGCCTGCTTTGTTCTGCTGCCTGCTCTTGTATGTCGGCGGCGGCTTTGCTGGCTTCTGCGAGTTTTTGTTTTAGCTCGCGTACCTGGTTTTCTGTTTCGGTTTGGCGCTCCGCCATCTGCTCGATTTTCTTGAGCAGGCGCTGGCGGGTTTCCAGTTCGGGGATTTCTGCTTTCAGCGCGGTGATGTCACAACTGAGGAAATGGATGCTGCTGTCCTTGCCTATGCTTTCTGCGCGCAGTTGTATCAACTGGGTATTTTGTTTTTCTATCTCGCGGGTTTTCTCAGCCAGGGCGCGGTTATGTCTTTCCTGCACGCGGCCCAGTTCGCGGGTCAGCAATTTGTTTTGTTCGACGAGTGCATTGAAGCGAGCGATATCTATGCGCACGCTGGCACCAGCCTGGTGTTGCAGCATGTGCATGTCGCGGCATAAGCCGTCTTGCAAATCGGCGTCGCAACGCGGGTGTGTCAGTGCGGCCCAGAACGCTCCGGCAACATCACCTTTGTCGATGGCGGCCAGCCACAGGCGGGTGACGGCTTCTACTGTTTTTGCTGCGCGGAATTCCTGTATGGTGCGGGCATAGCGCTGTTCCAGCTCTTGCTGTATGGCTTCTGAGAGGCGATTGCGGCGGCCACATTCTGCAATCGCGCCGACATGGATTTCATAGTCTTCGGCAATGGCCTGGCCATTCATGGCTTTGTTGACGATGCGTCGCAAGGTCGTTAGTGGTATGCAGACACCGACGACGGGGCAATGGCATTCATGCGTCAAATCCCAGATGCGGCGACGGCGTGAACCTGCCGGTGTGGCTTCTGGTGTTAATGCAATACTATGTTTGTCATGTTCACACATACGGTACTCCTCTTGATGCTATTAGTGAGGACTTATGCAAAACAGCCCAAATGATATTGCAGACATTTCGTCGCGAACTGTGCGAGCTGATGAACGCCCACTGTCGCCATGCTGCAAGGATTTTGCATAAATCGGGTTAATGCATTTTTTTACCCGGTGCTATTTCAAAGCCGGTGACGTGAGGCGCTTCCGGGGTTTTTGGCAGGCGCGCATCATAGCTTTCTATGTTCAACTGCGCTTCTGCCAGCATATAGGCGAGGATACGGAAAGCCTCGACATCAAAGCGCAGGGACACATGGTTCAAAGACAGATGGACTACCCCGCATTCAGGGCAGATCATGACTTCGCCGACTTTGCTTGAGGCCAGACCGAGGTGCTGGCAAGCGTTGGCTGATGGCTGATGTTTCATGTGTTCCTCTGCGCTAGGCTTAAGTTGGGTTCTAAGTTGGATTCTAAGTTGAGCTTTTAGGTGCTTGAATACTCAGGCATGGATCGGGGCGGGCATGTGTCTTGACGACATGGCTGACGTCATAGATGGACGCAGTTGACGCAATAGACGCGCCTCCCGATTTGCTGTCATCTGTTTCTACATAGCCATGGATTTGCAGGTTGGCTTGCTGGCTGGCAGGCAGCCATACCGGCACACCCAGGTCACGCCTGACGTGGCCATTGCCAGCCAGCAGGACGACGCCGCGGTCGGCGTTTTCAGTGACGATCTTGGCCATTACGACGTCACGCGCGACTTGCGCCCTGACCATGCTGGGGACGATATTGTCTGGCATCTTGCCGCAATGGCCACTTTCCATGGCAGCACGCTGGCCATCGACTACCACGACAGGCAAAGGCTGGTCGAGCTTGTAGCTGGCGATGGTGTTCTTGTCGAGCACGGCTGCATAGCCTTCACGCATGACGCGGGCAGCATCGCTACGGGACAGGTTGGCTGCCAGCAGCGGCAGCTTGTAATCGATGGCGAGCTGGATCACGGGTCGATAATGCGGCCATTCCCAGCGCTTGTTGCCGACTTTGCTGATGATGCAGTCTGCATCAGTGCAAGTTGCCTGTGCCTGGGTGAGTTCTGCTTGGTTTTCGCGGTCGAACTGTTCCATGGCGATGGCGGGACGCCAGCCTGCGACAACCAGTTTTTGCAGGTCGGCATAGCGTTGGGCATGTCCATCTGGATTGTCGTGAACTTCGCCCAATAACAATATCTTGCTGCCACTGACTGGTTTTTCAGCCTGGGTCGCGCATGCTGATAAAAGGCTGGCGGTGATCACAGCGATGAGCAGGTTTGATTTACGCATTGTCTCAAGTATCCATATTCTGGCCTATGAACCACAGAACACCGCTAGGGTCTGTGAGTGTGAAGTCGCACATGCCATAAGGCTGTTCAACGACTGGGGTTAGGCGCACCTGGTATTTTTCTGCAATGCCGGATGAGACGATGAACTCGTGCCAGATGCCGACATCATCGACCAGGATATGCATCATGAAATTATTGGTGTGATCAGCGACATAGAACTCTTGCAGCATGAAGCTGCATTGTGCATATTTGAGATGGGCAATGCCATCTTCACTAAAGACGACTTCAAAGCCCAGGTCTTGATAAAAGGCCAGGGAAGTTTCAAAATTTTTGGCAGGCACAAAGGCCTTGATTTCTTGCATCTTTGGTTTTTGCATGATCTCTCTCATTCGACAATATTGTTTGCTATGCGCTTTTTCTGGCGCGGGATGAAGCGCGCAAGGGGGTGACCAGCAAATCACCTTCTTCATTGTGCATGCAAGTCAGAGCAATATTGTATAAGTCTTCCAGCGCTGGTACTGCTTCACGGTTGCTGGCGATATCGGCGACGAGCTGGCCATTCTTGACTAACAGCAGACGTTCGAACGCCTGCATCGCATGGTTGATGTCATGCAGGATGGCGACAATGGCATGCTGGCGTTCTGTCGCATATTCTTCAAGACTGGCGAGCAGGTCAAATTGCAGGCCGGGGTCGAGCGCTGCCAGCGGTTCATCGACGAGTATCAGGCCATCGCGCTGATCCCACAGCTGGGCAAAGATGCGCGCCAGTTGTATGCGTGCCTGTTCACCGCCAGAGAGACTGTCAAAGCGGCGGCCCAGCAAATGGGCTGCATGCGCCATGCCTGCGGCCTGCCTGACGATGTTGGACAGTTCAGGGTCATGTGCACGGCTGACGCGGCCCAGGCTGATGACCAGATCAGTCTCCAGACCAAAGGCCACGTCACTGTTTTGCGGCAGGACGGCACGCAGGCGGCTGAGTTCCATCAAGGACCAGCTTGCCAGCGGGCGTGACTGGAAAGCGATGTCGCCGCTTGTGGATTTCAATTCACGGGACAGCAGTTTCAGCAACGTGGATTTGCCTGCGCCGCTGGGGCCAAGGATGGCGACTTTTTCTGCCTTGGCTATGCTCAGGTTAAAAGGCCCAAAGTCTTTCTTTCCCAGCCTGGCGCAGACGGCGTCAAGCTGGAGCAAACCCTGTTGTGTGGTGGTTTTCATTAACATGATGCGTTTCTCATACATACGATTCAGGCTAAGCGACCACGTGCATTACGCAGCAGGATCAAAAAGAAAGGGCTGCCCAGCAGGGCGGTGAAAATACCCACTGGTACTTCAGTCGGGATGGCGATGCAGCGCGCCACGGTGTCGGCCAGCAGCAAGAGCAAACCACCCATGAGCATGGAGCGTGGTATCACCTGTCTTTGATCTGGCCCACCCATGGTGCGTACCAGATGCGGTGCAACCAGGCTGATGAAGCCTATCATGCCGCACCAGGCTACGGCAAACCCGGTCAGTACAGCGACCAGGACAATGACCTGGGTGCGCAGGCGGCGCACATCGATGCCGACATGGGCAGCCGCAGCTTCGCCCAGTGCCAGGGCATTCATGGCGCTGATCATGCGCCTGACCCACCACCAGGCTGGCAACAGCAATGCCAGTAACAAGCCAGCAGCCAGCCAGCTTGCGCCTGCCAGAGAACCCAGGGTCCAGAAACTCAGGTTGCGCAATTGCTCGTCAGTTGCCAGGTAAGTGCACAGACCCAACACGGCAGCACCCAGGGCATTGAGGGCAATACCTGTCAGCAGCAGGCCAACGATAGAGCCAGGTGAAATCCAGCGCGCCACACGATCAAGTGCAAAGCAAACCAGCAAGGCACCGCTGAACGCAGTGACCGGCAAAATCCACATACGCCAGGATATGGGGATAGGCAAGTGCATGCCTGACAGGACAACGATACTCAAACCCGCAGCAGCAGCAGCACCGGCAGTAATGCCCAGCAAATTGGGATCTGCCAGCGGATTGCGGAACAAGCCTTGTGTCAATGCGCCTGACATGCCGAGTGCTGCACCAACCAGCACGGCAAACAGGGCCCGTGGCAGGCGGATATTCCACAAGACATAGCTGCTACCTGTCAGCGTCTGGTCGTCGCTGAAGTCTAGCAGGGTCAGCCAGTCTTGCAATTTGACAGGCACTGCACCGAATTGCACACTCAGCAGCAAAGCGGCAAGCAGGGAGATACTCAGCACCAGCAGCAGGCCAGGCCTGCCGCCTTGCAAAAGCTTTGCCTGCAAACTTGGTGGCAATTCACCAGACACGGCTACCGAGGCTTTCATGCCTGCATGGCCCGGGTGATGGCGCTGTCAAGCTGGCTGATTGCCGATGGCAGGCGCGGCCCAAAGCCCAGCATGAGCATGGCTTCTTGTGACAGCACGCGGCGCTTGCGGCCTGCCGGTGTTTGTTCCACACCCGGCAATTTCAGCACAGACTCTATGCCGCCCGAGGCTTTGAGGCCCTGGTCAGTCACGAGGATGATGTCGGGCTGGGCAGCGATCATGGCTTCTGGTGTCAAAGGCTTGTAACCATTGAAACCGCTGCTGCCGTTGCCACCATTGGCCGTAGTCAGCGCATTGCTGGCACCTGCATATTCAAGCACGGCATGGGCAGCGGTTTCACGACCTGCCACCATGATCTGGTTAGGAGCATGAGCCAGGATGAATACGGCTTTGGGGCCTTTGCCCTTACGCTGCTCTATCGGTGTACGGACCCTGGTCCATTCCTGCTGCAGGCTTTGCATCAGGGTAGCTGCCTGGGCTTGTGTGCCAGTCAGTTCACCGATTTGCTTGATGCGGTCGAGCACGCCTTCAAACTTGTGATGCGCAGGCAAGACCGCCAGCGGGATGCCGGAGGATGTCAGCTGGCGTATCACGGCAGGCGGGCCTGCATCTTCGCTGGCGATGATTTGCGTTGGCGCCAGGGCCAGCACACCTTCTGCCGACAGGGCGCGGGCATAACCAACATTAGGCAGTTTTTGCACACCCTCAGGGAAGTTGGAGGTGGTATCAACGGCAACCAGGTCATTGCTGGCATTGAGGGCGAAGATGATCTCGGTGATTGCTCCGCCTACGCTGATGATGCGCTGTTTGCCTTTGCCAGTTGCGGCTAGTGCAAAGGATGGCAACAGGCTGGAACCAGCCAAGCCCGCCAAACCTGCCAGTTGCATCAAAGCCTGCCTGCGCAGGTGATTTGTTGTGCTTATGCTGCGCATGTCTGGCTTTCTGACAAGAGGTTGTCGATCAGTGCGCGCCATTCGCAGAGTTCTGGTTTGCCGGGTTTGCGTTCACCAAAGAACATGGCGATGGTTTCGCCATCGGCATCAAACAATTCCAGTGAAGTGACGAGGCCATCCGTGGTTGGTTTTTTGACGACCCATGCACTGGCGATATGGTCTTCACGCAGATGCAGGTTGAAGCGTGGGTCAAGCACATTCACCCATGGGCCCATTTTGGCAATCTTGCTGACCGGGCCGGAGTGGATTTGTATCATGCCGGCATTGCCGGTAAATACCATGATAGGCACGGCTTCGGCAGCGGCTGCCTGCAACAGGTCCTGGCAACTGCTGACATCAATTTGCTGGACAAACTGGGCATCAGCCACGCGCAATGCCTGGGTGCGTGTCACGGCAAATTTTTTCATGAGGCCAAAGAACTCATGAGTATCACGCAAAGATGCCCAGGCCTGACGGAAGCCAGTGACATCGATGTCTTTGTCAGCCAGTTCCAGCAGTTTTTCTGCGGCGTCTTTTGTTTGGATACCGGTTTGCTGTTCAACAGCGGCAAAGCTGGCGACCAGGGCTTCATATGCTTCTATATTGCTTTGTGGCTTAATGAAAATCTTGTGGATGGCAGTGCCGGTAGCATCATAGAATTGCAGGCTTTTTTGCTCGCTGGGCTCTTCGCCGCTTCCTGTTTGCTCTGTCACGGCAAAACCAAACGCCCATTGCTGATAAAAAATCCGTAAATCGATTTCACCAGCCAGCACCAAGCCGACATGGTGGTTGTGGCTGATTTTACTGTAGGTGCCCGTTTTTTCATGGACGCAGGAAGGATTGCGGGTCAGGGCCATGACTTCGCCCAGGCTTTCTACCGCGGCAATGATTTCTGGCCACTCTGCGCGCAGGCAGGTGGCACGCAGCAGGCAGTTGCTTTCTATGGCTGCTGTGCCTGCATGGGCGGCGATCAGCTCGCCTTCACTGATCTCCAGGGTTTCGGCGATGTCACGATGTCTGGCTTTTTTCTCGCGGCGCATGCTGGCGAATTCTTCACGTACTTTAGCATTTTGCTGCGGGTTCAAATGTTGGGCTGGCATGACGATTCCTTCTTAAAAGTCGTAACGAACTGATACCTGGGCATTCCGGCCAGGGGCGGTGTAAGCATCTTTGACGTTGGTGTTGTCAGCCAGGCCGCGTACATCAGACCAGGCCCAGTACTTGGTATCAAAGACATTGTTGAGGTTGGCATTGACTGTCAGGTTAGGCATGGGCTTCCAGTACACGCCGAGGTCAACGACGTGGTAAGAACCTGGTGCAAACTGTGTTGTCGCTGCTGGTGCGATTCTGTCGAGCTGCTTGCCTTGATGGTGCTGGAATTGTGCACGCGCACCCCAGGCTGCTGTGTCATAGCGCACGCCTGCTAGGAATTTCATCGGGTTGATGGTGTCGAGGGGTGTTTTTACGCCAGCAACTTCGCTGTCGCCCTTGGTGTAGGAGACACCGGCAGTGGCTTGCCAGTTACTGTCGATTTGCAATTCTGCACGTGCTTCTGCACCACGGATTTGCGCCTTGGCCAGGTTGATGTACTGGAATACCAGCGGATCGACTGCAGTGCCTGTGCCGCGTACTACTTGCTGGCTGATGAAGTCTTTGTAGCTATTGTCAAATGCGGCGAAGGAATAGCGCAAACCCTGCACCTTGCCACGGAAGCCAATCTCAAAGCTGTCTGCACGTTCTGCTTTCAGTTGTGAATTGCCTACGCTGGTGTAACCGGATGCCAGGTTGGTGAAACCATTGTTGACCTGGTCTGGTGTCGGTGCGCGGAAGCCCTTGGCGAATTGTGCGTAAGGCGCAAAGGCAGTGTCGAGTTGCCATACCACACCCAGGCGTGGTGTGACTGCACTGTCAGACAGGGTTGCGACTGCGCCGCCCGTGTAACCTGCACTCGATGGAGCGAGTTTGTAATGGTCATAACGCAGGCTGGGGATGATGCTCAGCTTGCCCGCTTCGATTTCATCCTGGATGAAGGCGCCTGTAACTGTGTAAGTCGTATCAGGGAAAGGCTTGGCTGGGAAAGTTTCACCAAATGGTGCTACCGTGCCATCGCGCAGGCCAGTGACTTCTGTGCGGTTCCAGTCAAAGCCATAGCTGAGTTTTTGTTCAACAGCACCGGAGAAATTGCTTTCCATGATGTTGGACAAGCCGACGATCTTGGTGTTGTAGTGATTGTCGCGGGTGCGGTCAGCGGCGGTGTTTCTGTCTTCGGCAGAGTATTGGCTGACCTTGGCATCTTGCCAGTACAGGCGTGTCTCGGCATTGTGCAACCAGCTGGAATTCAGGTTTTTATAGCGATGCGCCAGACTGAGTTTATTGCGTTCTACCTTGTCGCGGGTATCCAGGTCCAGGGTACTTGTGGATGCCAGTGGCGGTACGGCGCGGGCTGAATAAACATCAGTATCCTGCGTGCGTTTTTGTGCTTCTACGCTGGCTTCGATTTGCTGGTTGCCATCGATTTTGAAGATTGCTTTACCCAGCAGGTATTGGGCATTGAAATCCACTGGATTTGGTTTGGTGCGGTTGACGTTTTTTGCGTCATTGTCTGCACGGTTTTCTGTTTCATGACCACGGCGGTCGCTGACCAGCAGCAAACCTTGCCAGCTACCGTTGTCGCCAGCGATAGCGGCGGTATTGCGCCATGAGCGGTCTACTGTGGCATAGCCAGAACGCACGAAGCCGCCAAAAGACTGGCCTTTTTTGAGCAGATCAGACGGGTCCAGCGTGCGGAAGCTGACTGCACCAGCCAGACCATCACTACCGAACTGTGTGGAGGTGGGGCCACGCAAAATTTCTACTGCCTTGATGCCATCAAGTTCAAGGAAATCACCACGGCCTGTCGCAAATGCGCCAAACGAAAAACTACCTGGTACACGCGTTCCATCAACCAACATCAAGACCTGATTACCTTCCAGACCGCGAATATTAATGCCTTCATTACCAGCGCGTCCAGTGGAGCTGCCAGCTGCTGTAAAGCGGGTAGGGGCAACGCGCACGCTGATATCGAGTTCATTGCGGAACAGGTCCTTAATGTCGCGACCACCTTCTTGCTCTATCCTGGCAGCAGGGATGACGGTGACGGTATTGGGTACACTATCGACTGTCCTGGCGGTACGCGTAGAGGTGACAGTAATGTCTTTGAGAGTAGTTGCTTCTGTTGGTGGGACCGGGCCGGGAGTTTGTGCAAAAGTAGTTGCCGGAGCCATGCCCCATGCCATACCCAGCGCCAGGGCGATTTGCGTCTTGCTTAGCATCGTGTTTCCTAATAATTAGAAAAATTGAACACTGGCTAGCGGCGACTGGCTTGTGCGTATCATGGTCAACTCCATAACCCGCACGGACATTGCACCGTGCTTGAGGCTGGGAGCATCGTAAAAAGGGGAGTTTTTACGACTAATATATTTTAATCGAGTTTATTATAAATGAGAATCATTCTCAGTCGCAAGTGCATTTGAAGTTTTCTTTGTTGGTTTTTTTCTAGATTCTGCTGCGCTCTTTTGCCTCTGCCTGATATGACCCTCTTATTACGTTGGCAAAGCGATATAGAATCTAAGCATACTCAAGCTACTGAATCTCCATGCAATGAATCCCTATTAACTGCAATTTATAAGCTCAGGACCCAATAATGGTTTGGTTCAAGTTCCGCAAGACGCCGATAGTGAGTGCATTTGTTTTATTTGATGGTTTTTATGCATCTGGTGCTCAAGAATGGGAGGAGTGGCATGCTGGTGTGCGCATGCATGGTGTTCGTTTTCATTACATGCGCTACTACGCCAATGGCGATTGGATTAGCTGTTACCGCGATCACCCGTTTGATTTCTGGGCTTTCACAGAAACTGTTACCGACGATCTCTGGGCACTTGCTAAGCGTGGTCGTGCACCGCATGTTGGAGACTATGATCCAAGTTGCTCCGCTGGCACATTCAAGGTAGAAAAAGACATTTTGATTGAATCATTTTCTCCAGATATGTTTGGCGGTCGCACTCAAAATTGGAACAGGAGGATTGCGGAACGAAAATTAGTTAGCGTCAACGATGGGAAAAAAACTTTCATACTCGAGTTCTCGCCGCAACCTGATTAGGCAGGTGAGTATCAGCGATATCATGTCGAATCACTGTGTCGTTTTTGACTGTCACCAGGTGTTGACACTTTTATATTGATAATGTTGCTTGATAGTCGGTACGTGAGTAAATAATAAGCTCGGTGTGCTTATTTGTTCTGACCAGAACAGTGACGTCAGCAGGAGCAACTTTTGAACGCGTTGGAACACCTTGCTGCTGGCGATGCATTAGCCACAGTTGCCGATACCTTGGGTTATGCAACGCCTTGTAAATTTATTGCGATGCTCAAGCCTTATTTGGGGCAGCCGTCGGGGCGATATTTTTTCAGGCTAGATTTACTTTTTGTCGACTTGCAGCTTCGATATCAACGGGCAGGGTAAAGAAAAATTCACTACCTTGGCCGATGACGCTGGTAAAACCAATCTGCCCGCCATGGTGTTCGACGATGGCTTTGGAAATGCTCAGGCCCAGACCAGTGCCGCTTTTTTTGTTGAAGTCGGACGATATTGCCTGAGCAAATTTTTGAAATATACGTTCACGGAATTCATCGGCTATGCCTATGCCCTGGTCGATGATAGCGACCCGCAATTGGCCTGTTTGGTATGTCAGCAGCACATCGACAGTGGCACCTTGAGGGGAAAACTTGGCGGCATTCGAGAGAAGGTTGATGAGGACCTGGGTGATACGGTCTGTGTCTATCCTGACGATGTCGTCTTTGACTTCTGTCTGCAGCCTGAGATTGACCTGGTGCTGTTCTGCATAAGAAACCGTGGCAGCAATGGCTTGCTCCAGCACAGGAATCAAATGTACCTGTGCGAAATTGAATTCCATCTTGCCCGCTTCAATTTTTTCTACGTCAAGAATGTCATTGATCATTCTGACCAGGCGCTGGCAATTCTTGGTGGCGATGTCAAGGATTTTTTCTGCACTCTCTGGCATTTTACCGAGTGCGCCGCCCATCAGCAAACCCAGTGCGCCGCGTATGGAGGTCAGTGGGGTGCGCAATTCGTGCGAGACGGTAGAGATGAATTCATTTTTCATGATCTCGACTTTTTTGCGCTCGGTGATGTCGTAGGCAATATTGAGGAAGCCGGAGATCTCTCCCTCGCTGTCCCTGAGCGCGGTGACCGAGAGCATGACGGGCAGGTGGCTGCCGTCTTTGCGCTTGTATGTCCATTCGCTTTCATCGGCCATGCCATGTAAGGCGCGCAGGGCAAATACTGCAAACCCGGCTGTTACCGGTGTATCAAACTCTTGACTGAGCCTGGCGGCACGGCTGCTTAGTTCGGCAGCTTCATGCAGGCAAAGCGGGGTTTGCTGGCCTATCATTTCTGTTGCAGAATAGCCGAGCATGAGTTCTGCGCCCTTGCTCCAGACTTGTATGAGGCCAGCAGTGTCAGTGGCAATGATGGAGAAATTGGCGCTGTCGAGTATGGCGTTTTGCAGGGCTGTGGTGGCGGCCAACTGGGAGTTCAGGGCAAGAATGGCTTCTTCTGACTGTTTGCGCTGGCTGATGTCGGTACCGACCGTGCAGACACCATAAATTTCACCCGACTCATTGCGCAAGGGAGTGAGCATGAGGATGTGGGTAGTGTTGATGCCACCAGCAGTGACAGCGACTTCTGTGCGGTATGTGGTTCCCTGCCTGACGACTTCTTCTGACAGGCGCATGTATTGCTCTGCCTTGTCGCGCGAGAACAGATAATAGACGCTGGTGCCGATCAGGCTGGTGATGTTGGCAGGCTTGAAGAGCCTGTCATATTCTTTGTTGGCATAAAGGTAGTTGCCATTTTTGTCGCGCAGGCAGACTGCTGAAGCGGTACTGTCCATGACTGCCTGGAGCAGCATGAGGTTTTCATATTGGGCTACTTCATCTTTTTTGCGTTGGGTGATGTCGGTACCTACGCCACAGGCACCAAAGACTTCGCCATCGGCATTGATGAGCGGGGAGCGCACGACCAGGTAGGTGTGCATGCCGTCTTTTTGCTGCACCATTGCTTCAGTACGCAAAGCTGTCTTAGTGGCGATGACGGTTTGTTCGGCGCTGCGGTATTTTCTGGCGAGATCAGGCGGAAAAACGTCTTCTATGGTCTGGCCTATCAATTGCTCGCGCTTCATCTGGAAAACAGTTTCATATTCCTTGTTGATGTAGAGGTAGCGGCCATCAAGGTCGCGCACATGGATATAGGATTCGGTCCCTTCCATGACGGTTTGCAAGAGCAGGCCACTGCGTATTAACTCTTCTTTGCTGGCCTCCAGCTCCAGCGTGCGTTGTGTGACCTTATGTTCGATATGATAGGCATTGCCGCTGACGACCAGTAGATACACGCTGACAAGGCTGGTAAAGAACAGGCCGCCTATCAGGGTGGCCCAGGCTGACCAGGAGTGGTGCAGTTGCCAGTAGGCGGGAGAAGGTTGGGCGCTGAATTCAAATTCATGGTCGCCGAACAGGATGATGCTGCGAAATGATGTGCTTGTCTGATTCTTTTCCAGAGTGTCATAGACATCGCCCTTGCCGGTGGCGCTGTTGAGGTCGCGCAGGCGGAACTGAATCTGCTCGCGTATATCCTCGCTGAATACATGCCGTATCAGGTCATCTACCTGCAAGACGCTGAGCACAACGCCGCGAAATGCCGCACGTCTTTGTTCCATCGTGGAGATGGGCAGATGGCGGGTATACACAGGTGCAAAAATCAGGCTGCCAGTGACATTTTTTGCCCTGTCTGTATTGATGATGCTGACTGGGGAGCTGGTGCTCATTTGGCCGGTGTCGCGTGCTCTTTCTATGGCGACCCGTCGGCCTGGTTCAGAAAACAGGTCAAAACCAAGGGCCGGTTTGTTGGCCAGGTAAGGTTCGACAAATTCAACAGGCAGATAAAATTCACGCGCACTGGCAGGTGCGAGCGGCCCTTGATCGCTGCGTTGTTTGATAATGAAGGAGGTATCGCTTTCTTTTCTCAGCCTGGTCTCAAAACTTGCTCTGTCGCTGTGCATGACCAGAGGGGCCCAATCGACTGCGATGATAGTGCTTTCTCTTTGCAGTGTTGAGCCAACAAAGCTTTGGAAATCTGTTCTGGAGACATGATCGGTGCTGGCAAAGAAGCGTTCCAGATTGCGCAGTAATTCACTCTGCAAATCGAAGCGTTGCTGTATGGCTTGTACCATGCGGCCGGCCTCGGTGTCGAATTCCTGTTTTTGCCGGTCGGATTCTGATTCGCGTACATACAGAAAGACAGAGACAACGACCGATAGTGTCAGCAACAAAGGCACGCCTACATTAAGACCGCGCGACTTCCAGATAGTGCGCGGATGGCCCGCCAGTATCATCACCAATGGGGCGACAATGAGAACGCCAAGAATGTCGCCGACCCACCATGTAAGCCAGTTGCCAAACATGTCTGCGACTGGCAGCAGACCCAGGGTGAACAGGGAAAAGATGCCGACACTGGCATTGACGAGACAACCAACTGGTCCAGCCAGCAACAGGAAGAGGGCAACGTGGCGTTCGTCATCAAGCGCAGCGGGATAGCCAACAAAGCGTTTCAGCAGATAAACGCTACTCATGGCCTGCAGCATGGCGCCAGCGGCAACCAGCAGGGCCAGGCCGCTATTTGTAAGCGTTAATTGCCCCTGGCTTTCCCAGCCTATCCACAGATTGAAGATGCATGAACCCAGCGCTACGCCAGGTAGCAGACGGTATCCCCCCGTTAACACGGCAATCACTGCCACGCCCGCCGGTGGGAAGACGGCAATGGCATAGCCGGGAGGAATCGCGAGCAGCAGGGCGATACGTCCAAACAGGATATAGACGAAGGCCAGTAGCAGATTCCTCACGAGCAGAGAGGAGACATTGTTCAAGGACGATGTGGGCAAAATACCTGGCTCCCCATGGTGAACACCTCACAGCGAAAAATTTGCTTTGAATAATTATATGACCGAAAGCAAGTCATTGTGATTTTATTCATCTGAACGAATTTGCGCTTTGTCTGCGTGCTTGCTTGTGTGCCCAATCAGGTTTGGTTCCTTGCGTCACCAGTTGTTTTTATAGAGAGAATAGGCATGAAAAATAAACTTAAGAAAAATTTGTACTGATTAAATAATCAGTGTATAGTGTTGTTCAGGGAGAGTTGCGCACTATTGCCTTACTGTAGTATCCCTCAGATAAAAACAACGGACCCTGCTTTGTGAAAAGTGGGGTTTTTTGTTTTTAAAGTCTTGTTTTTATTGATTATTTTATTTTTGTTAATGCGTGTGCCGGGCTGAATTCAGATGTTGTTTTCTTGCTGCGTTTGCGTACTTTAATTTAATAAGAAAAATTTGCACTGATTAAATAATCAGTATATAGTGTTGTTCAGGGCGAGCTGCGTCCTGTTGCCATATTGTTGTATCCCTCAGATAAAAACCACGAACCCTGCTTTGAAAAAAGCGGGGTTTTTGGTTTTGAGTTGACGGATTTTTCTTAAACTTTTGCGCTGTGTTTTCAGAGAGTTTTCTTGTGAATGCCTGAGCTTAAGAAAAATTTGCACTGATTATATAATCAGTATATAGTTCTATTCAGGGCGATTTGCGTCCTGAAGAATTTGATTTGTTAGAGTTGATCTGGCCCCGCTACTGTAAAGCAGCGGGGCTTTTTGTTTTCTGCGTTTTGTTCACGAATTTTTGTTCGCAAATTTTGCTGATGAATCTTGTTGACGATTGCAGAAAATTGACAGAATCGCGCCGTACGACATGCTTGTGCTGGCGCACATGCTTTTACCTGTTTGTGATTGCAAGCGTATCACCCTATCACATAGTGCTGACCATACTGAACGCGAAGCAGCAGACAGGTAAATCTTTTTGGGCGTTGATGGGAATCATGGGAATGTGCGCCTGCAATTGCAGTCTATGCAGACTGTGCAGTTGCGCTGCCCATGGTTCCCGGACGGGCCAATGCCGATAACCCTGGAGCAGGACAAGCCGCAAGGCATCCTGAAAATAAATGAGTGAAAGCAAAATTGTGAGAGCTGCTGTTGCATCTGAGGTGACGGCCAAGCCTGCTGCCAAGACACGCGGGCGACCAAAGAAAGCAGTCAGTCAATCGACACTGACTGTCAGAGATGCGATTGCCAAAGCTGGCGAAGAACTGGGCGGTGCACTGCGCTTGGCGCAGTGGGCGAGGGAAGACCCGACCAATGAAAAAGCTTTCTGGACAGTGTTGTATCTGAAAATTTTACCCCTGCAAGTTAATGGGGCTGGAGAAAACGGCGAACATCTGATTAGCGATATCGCCATCAAACTGGTCAAGCCGAATGCAGATTGAATGTGAGTTTCCTGAAAAGCTGGAATTCTTGTTCCAGCCAGCCCGCTACAAGGTGGCGCGCGGTGGGCGCGGCAGCGGTAAGTCCTGGGGATTTGCCCGCGCCTTGTTGTTGCTGGGTGTTCAGAATGTGGAGCGGATTTTATGCGCACGTGAGTTGCAGAAGTCGATCAAGCAATCTGTGCACCAACTCTTGCGTGACCAGATTGCAGCGCTAGGCTTGAGTCATTTCTACCAGGTGTATGAATCAGAAATTCGCGGTATGAATGGCACGCGTTTTTATTTCAGTGGTTTGTCTGACCAGACGGCTGACAGTATCAAGTCTTTTGAAGGTTGCACCAAGGTGTGGATAGAAGAAGGCCAGAGTGTGTCAGACAGGTCATGGAGTATTTTGATACCGACAATACGCACAGCAGGCTCAGAAATCTGGGTGACTTATAACCCGGAGCTGGAAACTGATCCTACCCATCAGCGTTTTGTCGCAAGACCACCGCATGATTGTGTCTCTATCTTGATGAACTGGCGGGATAATCCCTGGTTCCCTGAAGTGCTGGAAAGAGAAAGACAAACCTGCATGCAGCGCGAGCCCGAAGCTTATAAAAATATCTGGGACGGTGAATGCAAACCGGCAGTCAGTGGCGCGATTTATTACCACGAAGTGGCTGGGGCACAGGGCAGGATTTGTCATGTGCCGTATGACCCCCTGCTGAAAGTGCATGTGGTGGTTGATCTGGGTTGGAATGATGCGATGGCGATCAGCCTGGTGCAAAGGCAAAGCTCTGAATTGCGGGTGATTGAATATCTGGAAGACAGCCATCAGACGCTGGATTATTACTCGGCCCTGTTGAAACAAAAAAATATGAACTGGGGAAAATTATTTTTGCCTCACGATGGTCGCAACAAGGACTTCAAAACTGGCAAGAGTGCAGAAGAAATCATGACGGCTCTGGGCTGGGATGTGGCGATCACGCCGAGCATGAGTGTGGAAGATGGTATACGCCTGACGCGTATGACATTCGGACGCCTGTGGTTTGATGCGGACAAAACTGCGCGCCTGATTGAATGCGTCAAGCGTTATCGCCGCGTGATTAATCAAAGCACGAATGAAGCTGGCGCGCCTTTGCATGATGAGTTCAGCCACGGTGCGGACAACCTGCGCTATATCTGCATCAATGCAGAAACGATGTCGAATGAAGAATGGGGCGGCAAACTGACTTACCCTAAATTTACTTATGCATAGAGGATGGAATGGCTAAAGCTTTATCTCAAGACGAATTGAAAGCACTGGTGCAGACAGAAATGCGTCAGAGCCTGGGTTATTCATCTTCGCGTTTGTCGCAAGCCAGGCAAAAGGCGGAATATTATTATCTGGGTCTGGCGGTGGGTGATTTGTCGCCACCAGAAGTGGATGGCCGTTCGTCGGTAGTATCTACCGATGTCCGTGACACCATAGAGTCTATGCTGCCGCAATTGATGCTGACGTTTTGCGGTGGTGATTCGATTGTCGAGTTTGAACCCCAAAACCCGGACGACGAAGCCAGGGCAAAGGCAGCGACGGAGTATATCAATTACCTGTTCTTTAAAAAGAACAATGGTCACAAGATAGCTTATGTGTGGATGAAGGACGCTTTGCTACAAAAAAATGGCATCGTCAAAGTGTGGTGGGATACTCGCTTTGAAGAGGCGAAAGAAGAATACAATGGTTTGAACCAGATAGAGTTGGCGCAAATCCTGGATGACCCGGAAATTGAGGTGATAGCTCAGCAGGCTTACCCGGATGAGGATGATGCCAAACAGCGTCAGGAGGCAGTCGAACAGATCAACCTGCAAATCAGTCAGCAAATGCAGCAGGCGATGCAGGTGCAACAGGCACCTCAAGCACCACAGGCCAATGTTCAGCAACCCGGACAGCCACCTGGGCAGCCGAATATGCCGCCAGCAAATCCGCCCGCAAGCCCGCAAGCCAATCCAGCGGTACAACAGCTGCAAGCGCAGTTGCAGCAGATTCAGTCACAGCCACCTGAAATGCTGTATGACATTACTTGCAAGCGCGTGAAGACGGGCGGCAAGATACAGATCGACAATGTGCCACCTGAAGAATTTCTGATTGCTCGCAATGCCAAGGATATACAGACAGCCAAGTTTGTCGGACACAGAGTGCAACGTACAGTGTCTGAGCTGAAATCCATGGGTTACAAGAACGTGGACAATATCAGCGGCGAAGATCAGGGGCAAGCCTTGAATCTGGAACGCATACAGCGACTGAGCTGGAATGATGAAAATGCCTATCTGTCGGATGAGGTGACGAATGCCGACGACAGCCAGCGCAAGATCTGGATTACAGAAGCTTATGTACGTTGTGATTTTGACGGCGATGGCATCAGTGAATTGCGCAAGGTGACGGTGGCGGGCAATGAGTTGCTTGACAATGAAGAGGTAGATTTCATCCCCTTTGTCGATATCACGCCTGTGCCATTGCCGCATACCTTCTTTGGTTTGTCGATTGCTGATCTGGCGATGGAAAGCCAGAAGACCAAGACCAGCATCTTGCGCAGCCAGCTCGATAATCTGTATCTGAACGTTAATGGTCGATATTATGCCGTCGAAGGCCAGGTGAATCTGGATGATTTGCTGACTTCACGCCCTGGCGGCGTGGTACGTATCAAACAGCCTGGTGCGGTAGGCAGGCTGGACCAGGCGCAGGGTAATACAGGTGAAGCCATGGGTTTGCTGGACTATATACAGCAAGACCTGGAAAACAAGACAGGTTGGACACGTTATAGCCAGGGCAATGACTCTGATGGCTTGAACCAGACTGCGCAGGGGATGAATATCATCACCAACAAGGCAGATATGCGCCTGGATTTGATCTCTCGTAATTTTGCAGAAGGCTTCACTGAACTGTTTAAGCTGGTGCTGAAATTAATATGCCAGCATCAGGATAAAAAGGCGCAAGTCAGATTGTCAAATGGCTGGGTGGATATTGATCCGCGCGAATGGCGCAACCAGTTTGATGTAAGCATCAATGTCGGTATAGGTCTGGGTAACAAAGACCAGAAAGTGAATCATCTGATGGCTTTGCTGGCGCAGCAGGAAAAAGTTTTCCCCTTAGGCATCGCGAATCCGCAAGGGATTTATCAATCCAGCTCGGAGCTGGCACGTTTGCTGGGTTTTAAGAATGGTGACAAGTTTTTTAGCGACCCTGCTAAAAATCCACCAGCACCACCAGCGCCACCGCCGCCTGATCCTGTACAAATGCAGATGCAGGCCGAACAACAAAAAACACAGATGCAAATGCAGGCGAGTAAAGAAAGGCACATGATGGACATGCAAATGCGCGAACGCGAATTACAACAGGAAGCCATGCTACGTGAGCGTGAACTGCAACTGGAGGCGCAAAAACAGCAGGCGCAGTCGCAGAATGATATGCAGGAGCGCCAGCATAAAGCACAACTCGACGCACAATTGGCTCAGCAACGCATGGAGTTTGATCGCTGGAAAGCGCAGTTGGAGGCAGAAACCAGAATGATGGTCGCTCGTATTGCGGCAGAAGCGAAGATGCAGCCACAAGTTCAACCGGATGCTTGCATGGAAGGTTTAACTGCGGGGATGACAGATGGATTGACAGGAGCAAATGATGAGCACATTTGAGCAACGCGTACATGCAGCTAGCCGCGCCAGGGAAGTGCTGGAGAATGAAGCCTATCAGCAGGCTTTTACTGATATAGAAAACGAGGTCACAGAAAAATGGAAAAACTCACCAGCACGCGACGCCGAGGGGCGGGAAAAACTCTGGATGTATCTGGCCATGTTGAAGAAACTCAAAAGCCAGCTCGATACGACGCTGGAAACCGGCAAGCTGGCGCAACTGGAAGTGGAACACAAGCAAGGCCTGATGCATCGTTTGAAGAATTGGTGAAGGCGGTACAGAATTTCAAGGGCTGGAAGGATTCGGTTGCCATGGCCTTTCATCCGCATCCCACGGTGGCGATGATACAGACAGCCAAGGGTTGGGTCAGGGTGGCATGTGGCGAGGCGGCATACCAACTGAATAGCGGTGAATTAATAAAAATCTAGTGTCAGGTCCGGCACACTGGATGGCCGCAGTAGCGGTTTTTCTGCCGGATAAATCTTAACGCCGCGAGGCGCCGGGAATGGGTGTAAGTCCCATTCATTGATTGGAGATGGAATATGGATAATCAGGTAACTGAACCCACAAGTAGTGCTTTAAATGTAGATGGTGCAGCGCAAGCCATGGGCGCTTTTCTTGAACCGCAGGCACATGAAAAAAGTGCCCAGGCTCTGGAGAGGGAAGTGCTGGATGATTTGAGTGGCCGGAGAGACAGGAATGATACTTTGTCTGCCGAACCCTCCGTTGAGGCCGCAGAGCCGGACTTGTATGCCGGAGATGATGAGGCTGTCACCATTGTCATAGATGGCAAGACTGTTAATTTATCGAAGGCAGAGCTGGCAGACGCCTATAAAAATGGCTTGCGTCAATCTGACTACACCAGAAAGACCATGGAAGTGGCTGAACAGCGTAAGGCTGCCGAAGCTGAAATCCATAGAGCCAGCCAGGAGCGCCAGGAGTATGCCAGCAATCTGCAAAAGATGGCAGCTCAGATCGAAGGCGCCCTGAACCAGCAACAGCAGATAGACTGGGAACATTTGCTGGACAATAATCCCGCTGAATATCTGAAACAGCAGCATCTCTATCAAAGGAGACAGGCCGCTTATCAGAAAAATATGCAGCAACAACAACGCCTGGCACATATCACCCAGGCTGAACAGGCAAACCATCTGGAGTCTGTGCTCCATACGCAGCAGGAAGAACTTCTTGCCAAGCTACCGGACTGGAAAGACAGCAGAAAGGCCGAAGCCGAAAGTAAGGCTATTCGCCAGTATTTACTGGAGCAGGGGTTTGAACATCAGTTAGTCGATAGTATCGCTGATCATAAGGCTGTACTGTTGGGGCGTAAGGCTATGCTTTACGATGCCATGATGGCCAAAGCCAACGCAGCAGCCAAGCGTGTGACGAGCATACCGCAAAAAGTAATCAGGCCGGGTGTGGGCGAATCACCCGGCGGTGATGGTCGTCAGGCTGCCATGCAGCGTCTTGCCAAATCCGGCAGAGTTGAAGACGCAGCATCCCTTTTTGCAAAATTTATTTAAGGTCGCGAGACCCCGGAGAAATCTATGACAGCACCAAGCAATACTTATGTAACGACCAGCGCAATTGGTAACAAGGAAGATCTCAGCGATATCATCTATCGCATTTCCCCCACCACTACGCCATTGATGAACATGGCGGCTAAGGCCAAAGCCAGCAATACTTTGCATGAATGGCAAACGCAGGATCTGGCCAGCGCAGTCACCACCAATGCACAGGCTGAGGGTGACAATGCCACGGCCAAGAGCGTGACGCCGACTGTGCGTTTGAGTAATCGTACTCAGATCGCATCGAAGACCGTCATCGTCTCGGGTACTCAACAAGCGATGAACCCTGCGGGTCGTAAGGATGAACTGGCTTACCAGTTGTCCATGGCTTCGCTGGAATTGAAACGTGATATGGAGTCGGCCCTTTGTCAATTGGATGTTGCTGCAACTTCCCCGCGCCAGGCACGCGGTCTGGTCGGTTGGGTAGTTGATAACGTCGATAATAATGCCGGTACTTTGGCATCTTATACAGGCAATACTGGCCGCACAGTTGGTACACCACGTGCATTTACTGAAGCGCAGTTGAAGAATGTTTTGCAGAAATGTTATAGCGCCGGTGGCGAGCCTGACACTATCATGGTCGGCCCGGCACA
Source organism: Undibacterium sp. TC4M20W (assembly GCF_049340245.1). Lineage (NCBI taxonomy): Bacteria > Pseudomonadati > Pseudomonadota > Betaproteobacteria > Burkholderiales > Oxalobacteraceae > Undibacterium > Undibacterium sp. TC4M20W. The sequence continues at coordinate 25,201 of NZ_JBMPPI010000034.1, read as the reverse complement.
GAAACAGACTTTCTCTACATTTTCTGGCAATGCTACACGCTTTGATAAGTCGGAAGATGCCAAGCTGTATGCGGCGATTGATGTGTATGTATCAGACTTTGGTTCTTTGAAGGTGGTACCGAATCGCTTCCAGGCAGCGCGTGATGTGTTTGTCTTGCAGGCTGACAAACTGGCACTGGCTTACCTGCGTCCGTTCAGCACTATCGAACTGGCGACAACGGGCGATGCAGTGCAGCGCGAACTGGTGGTGGAATACACGCTGGAGTGCCGCGCACCTAAAGCGCATGGTGCGATTTACGACGTCTTGTAATTCTTGAAGTCGCATTATGTAGTCAGCATGATTTTGTGACTTCATAAAAAAGCTGGCGGGTGCAAGCCCCGCCTTTTTCAATTGAATTAAAACGCTGTGAAGCGCAGGAGGTTTTATGAATGGTGGATATATCACCGTTTCGAGTCAGACCACCGGAGTGGCAATCGCCACTTCGGGTACGTCTGCATCTGCAACTATTCCAACTATGTCCAGCGGTGAATTACCGCGCTTTATCCGTATTGCTGCGACCGCGCCAGCTTGTGTACGGCTTGGCAAATCATCCGCAACTGCCTTGAGCACAGATTTGCAGGTGCAGCCTGGTGATGCTGTCATCCTGAGTGTGAATGGCAATGACAGGATAGCGGCGATACAGGTGGCTGCTGCGGGCGTGGTGCAGGTTTCTCCGCTGGAGAACATGTAATGGCAGTCACGACCAATATCCATGTCGAAGGTGGCGATGTCACGTTTGAGCGTGTACAGGATTGCACAGCCATTGCTGAGCATACTCAAGCTCTGCACAAGGAAGGAAAGCATGGTTCGGCTGATATGCGGCATGCAGCGTCTTTCCCCATGGTGATCGTAGAAAAATATCTGAACGATAAAGGCATCAGTTTCCAGGAGTTCATGGCGGAAGCCGTGCATGTAAAGAGCATGCTGGCAGATCCGGCATTGTCTGCCTTTCGTGTCTGGGGAGGCCGGGTATGAGTGCCATCACTGACTATGCAAGTTTGCAAACAGCAGTGAGCAGTTGGTTACATCGTACTGATCTGACGCCGTTTATTGCCGATTTTATTGCTTTGGCTGAAGCCAAAATGTCTTCGGATATCGTGGCGCGGCCCATGGATATACGCAGCAATTTGTTGACGGTAGCAGGTAATGCATATGTGAACTTGCCGCTTGATATGCTTGAAATGAGAAGGTTGCTCTTGCGTAGCGACCCAGTAACAGTATTGCGTTATGCTGCCCCAGATCAACTCAGTGCTGATCACGCAAGTGCAGCGACTGGCAAACCAGTGGCATTTTCTGTGATTGGTCAGCAACTGCAGCTGGCACCTGTACCAGATGCAGCTTATCAGCTGGAACTGACGTATCAGCAGCGCATACCTGCGCTAACAACTATCAATACGACGAACTGGCTATTGACGGCTTTTCCTAATGTATATCTGTACGCTGCTTTATGTGCAGCTCAGCCATTTATTATGAACGATGCGCGCATTCCTACTTTTGAAAAACTGTATTTGCAAAGTGTGGATGCCATCAATTCCATAGACTGGTATTCAGGTTCAACCATGCAAGTGAGGGCTAAATAATGGCATTGGAAACTGCAAACTATATCAATGATCTGACGATCACGAATCCTACGGCATTTGACCCTAAATCCCAGGGCGATGATCATATCCGCATGCTTAAAACGGTATTGAAGGAATGCTTTGCTGGTTTTACTGGTGCGGTGATTGTTACTGCAGCAGAAACAGGTACTGCGGCGGCACATATCCTGAACCCTGCTACTGCCTTGCTGGCTTACACCGCAGGGCTGTTGCTGTTGTATCGGCCAGTCAATGTGGGAACGGGCACTTTGACGGTGAATGTGTCTGGTCTGGGTGCGAAACCGGTCAAGACTTTGCTGGGTGCGGATCCTACTGCCGGCGACATCGTCGCCAGTCAACCACTGCTGTTGATGTATGACGGCACAAATTTCGTCATCATTGCCGGGTCTGAGATGTTGTTGAGGACTGGGAATCAGACTTTGACAGGGAATTTGACGTTGAGTGGTAATCAAACTGTCAGTGGTTCTTTGGACGTGGGTGGCGCATTGACTGGTGCAAGTATGAATGGCAAGGCGAATAAAGCGGGAGAAAACTATGCAGGTGCACATGATTTCTCAACAGCTGTGCTGAGCGTTGCTACTCCGGTCTCAGCAATGCATGCGGTTAGCAAGCTGTATGCAGATGGATTGGTTTTTTCTGCAGTTTTACCTGGACAGAGTGTTGCGACAACAGGCCAGACCATCTTGAGTGATGGCACTACCGCTTTTTGGGGGGATGCAGGTTCCGTCGGTAGTGATTTGTATTTATATAATAATTTTTAAGGAGACCGCATGGCAGCGAATCAAAAACCTATATTTCCATTGACACCCAAATTTCCGGCGACGATGCCGCCAGTAATTACTGTGGCCAATACTGCCAAAGATGGCACAGGTACGGTGACACAAATTTCTGCCTCTGCGGGTGTTAATGGCGCATTCGTTGAGAGCGTCGAGGCACTTCCAATTGGTACAAATACAGCGTCAGTTTTACGCATATTTCTGAATAATGGTTCTACGAACACTGCAGCTTTAAATAACATACTTTGGGAAGAAGCGAATTTGCCAGCTACCACTTTAACTGAAATCTCAGCTCAGACGAAGGTTGTGATTCCTGTTAATCGTGCTATTCCAGCAGGATATATCTTGTATGCCACGATTGGGACTGCGGTAGCTGCGGGCTGGCGTGTACGTGTGCATACAGGGGATTACTAATTATGACCGGGTTTACAGGTTTTGTTGGGGCTGCGCCACGAGGGGCAGGTTTTCAGGTATTTAAGGCGTCTGGAAATTTTCAAGTGCCCATGGCCAACTATTATTTAGTTGATGTGTTTGGTGCCGGTGGTAGCGGTGCAAGTATCGCAACTTATGCTTCTGGCGGCGGTGGAGGGGCAAGACATAGGTCTATGATTCCAGCGCAATTGATGAAGCCTGGGACTGTGGTTCCAGTGATCGTAGGAGCTGGGGGAGGAGCAGTAACAGGCGGTGTAGGTGTTGGAAATACGGGGGGGAAATCTGCTTTCGGCTCATTAGTATTGGGATTTTTAATCGAAGCATATGGTGGGGGAGGAGGTGGGAATAACTGTGGTGGTGGTGGTGGTGGCATTTGCGGCATTGGAACTAGCGATGGGGTAGGCGGCTTCCCAAATAATCGCTCCTCAAACGGCTTGATTACTAATTTGAATTGGAACGCAATTAGCGATTTAGGTGGTGCAAATGCTGATCCGGCGGGATATGGTGGAAATGCAGTGTGGGGCGGTGGCTCTGGTTCGTCAACAAATATAGGATTTGCCCCTGGAGCGAGTCTTTTTGCTGGCAGCGGTGGAGGGGGGGGCTGGTCGCAATATCGAGGCGGTAAATCTGGAGCATATTCTGGGGTAGTGATTGCAAATAGCATCAATGGAATATTGCATGCATTGATGGGAGGGGCTGGCTCAGGAGGAGCTTCTGCGCAATCAACTAGCCTCAATGGATATGACGGTGGTTTCCCATCAGGTGGCGGAGGTGGAACTGATTCTGGTACTTCCGGAAAAGGTGGTGATGGTTTGGTAGTTATTTACTGGTGGTGATGATGAAAAGTTCAGAGATTGAGAATGGTATCGTAGTGAATATCGTTCTAGGTGTGGTAGCCGGCTACATTTCTTGTGACGATACTGTATCGATAGGCGACCATTGGGACGGTCAGGTATTTACTAAATCGAAAGGATAAGGGTTGCCATGGCACAAAATAATACCATTGAAATTGGTAGTGATCCCACCAAACCTGCCAATCAGCTCGGCAAAAACAAGTCAGCTGACTGGTACACGCCATTTGGACGAGTTGGTGACCAGGCTGGCATGGACTACTGGGACAAGGAAATTGCTAGCAAAGGGGAGGCCGAAGCGCACCGTGCATTTTATAATGCTGCGTCCAAAGACATGCAGATGGGTAAGGGCATAGGTGCGGATAGTATACAAAACAATGCTGGAGGAAGTACTGCAAGCAATTGGTATGCCCCCTTTGGTAAGGTAGGTGATCAGGCAGGTATCGATTACTGGAATAATGAAATAAAAAATAAAGGATACGATGTCTCTCATAATGCTTTTCTGATTGCTGCAGCTCAAAATGCGGTAAATGGCAAGGGAATAGGAAGTGGGGATTTGGCCTCCCCTTCCGTAACGACGACAGGCAATTCGCAAGTAGTCCAGCCAGCACAGCAAACATTGTCAAATGGCAGGCCTCAGTCAAATGAACAATACATCAATTCAAATGGATCATGGATTAAAAACCCCGACTTTGACCCATTGGCTGAAGTGCGCGGAAATGGCGGCTTCATGGCTGCTTACGCCAAGGATAATTCGATAGCCAACAAGATGGGTTATGCGCAAAACGGCGTTGGCAACGCTGGCTATGATCCAGAATTTCTGCGTGCGACAAGACGCCAGATGGATTTGGCTGGCGGGATGGATAATTTCTTTGGAAACACAATGAATTCCACGCAAGAGCAATTGAATTTTCAAAATGCGCTACGCGGCATTACTGACGATCCATTTGCGGGCCAAAACTTGAGTGATGCATCTGCGCAATCAAGAGTGCAGCAATACATGCAAACTCATCCTGATTATGTGCCAGTCAATACCTATCGCGGAGAGGCGCCGCGCCTGCCTGGTGACATCAATCAGGACACTGGCTTAAAAACTATGCAGGGTGTCTCAAATCAAAATCCATGGGTCACGAATAAAGGTTTTGTGCAGCAAATGCCCTGGCAAAGACCGCAACAGTCGCAATCTGCATACCAGTCGCCACAGCAAAGCAATCCATATCCAAATCTGCAGCCATTTCAGCAAACTGAGGCATATAACAGTGCAGTGAACGTAAATTGGGCAAGTCCTAATCAGTCTGTTCAGAGTAACTGGGGACAGCAAAATATGCCAAATCCTTATGGTATGGGGAACAATTCACAAAATACATATGACCGTCAAAATAATTTTCAAAATAACTTCCAGCAGCGTGGCTTGTTAAATCAAGGGCAGCAAGTTGCTTCAAATACTCAAAACCGTTACGGCTTACTAAGCGCATATGGCTCTCGTTAAAATACAAAATGTGGGGCAATTTGGTGTCAACAAGGATTTGTCGCAGCATGAAATACCTGTCAATGCCTGGACAGATGCGCGCAATATTCGTTTTCTGGATGGCTATGCTTATCAGTTTTATGGCCATGGCGAAGTATATAACTCACCAGCTGTCGTGCCGCAGTATGTGCTACCAGTGACAATTTCGGGCAACCGTTACTGGGTATACATGAGTGCCGCCAAATCACATGCGGTGACTTATTCTGGTGGTGTCGTGACTCATACCGATATTACACATGCGACACCCAGGGCGGGTGTGATCAATCAATGGACCCATGCTTTGCTTTCAGGTCTGCCAATAGTAAATGTTGGAGATGCATTAAGAATCCCGATGTCCTGGGACTTGAATATGGCAAATAAATTTGTTGATTTACCTAACTGGCCTGCAAACACCTATTGCAAATCATTACGGGCGTATAAAAATTTTTTGATTGCCATGAACCTGACTGTTGCCGGCACGAATAAACCATTTTTGGTGAAATGGTCGCATCCGGCTGATCCTGGTGCTTTTCCAGTAACCTGGGACGCTGCCGATGCCACCAAGGATGCGGGTGAAGTTGATTTGGCAGAAGCAAACAGTCCAGTTGTCGATGGTTTGCCTTTGCGCGATTCTTTCATCATCTATACTGAAAATTCGACCCATCGTATGGATTTTGTCGGCGGACAATCGATGTTCCGGTTTTCCAAAATCCTTGGCATGTCCGGTATGCTCAACCGTAATTGTGCAGTTGAGTTTGATGGCTGGCATTTCGTGGTTACTGGCTCTGACGTCATTGTTCACGATGGGCAAACAGCAAACTCGGTGCTGGACAAGCAGATACGCAGATTCTTTTTCCAGAATATTGATGTCAATAGCCGTGGCAATGTATTCGTATTCAAGAATCCATTTCTGAATGAAATTTACCTGGCTTATCCATCTATAGGCTCTGCAGTCTGTGATAAGGCCATGGTATACAATTTTATTGACAAGACAGTCTCATTTCGCGATTTGCCTAATGTGAATTATGCCAGTTATGGTGCTGTATCGAATGATCTTGGTGGTACCTGGGCACAGGATTCTGACTCCTGGGATTCTGACCTGACATTCTGGAGTGGCCCCGATTACACGCCGGATACTGCTCGCGTCGTTATGGCGTCGAATGATCAAAAACTGTATATGCTCGATGCCTCCGCTTCCTTCAATGGCAGTTTACCCAGTGCTTTTCTGGAGCGACGGGGTTTGTCATTTGATACTCCTGAAAGCATTAAACTGGTGAAGGGCGTGCGCCCACGCATTGTTGGTAATGCGGGTGAAACAGTCAAGGTCAGCGTAGGGTATGCCGACACGCCTTATGATGAGCCAGTATGGGTCACAGGAACGTATACGATAGGTTCTACTGTAGCCGTTGATCTGTTTGCCAGTGGTCGCTATATCGCGCATCGCTACGCATCGGGCTCTGCATTTCAATGGCGACTTGATTCGGTTGATCTGGACGTGGATATCATGGGGGCATGGTGAGAGCAAGTAATTCAAACACGGTGGCTTATGCGCCATCAAAATTGCCAGATGACGCTGCTGAAATGCAGCGTTTTTTTTCGTCTGAACTTCAGAAAATAGCCACAGCCATTGCTGGATTATCGGTGGGTCATCTAGACAAAACCACAGTTGCCCCTGCCAAGCCCAGAGATGGTGACATTCGCTACGCCGACGGTAGTTTGTGGAATCCTGGATCTGGCGTTGGCGTGTATTACTACAAAGGCGCAAGTTCAACCTGGGTATTTTTAGGATAAGTCATGGAAGAACTGAAAAAGCCTGATGCGCTGGCAAGGCTGGAGACTTGCCTCAAGCAGGGCCCGCAGATTGATCTGAATACCGAGCATTGTTTGTCGGGGGGGATGTATGCGCGAACTATACACATACCAGCCGGCACGGTGCTGGTTGGTACTACGCACAAAACAGATCATCTGAATGTTGTTTGTGGCGATATTTCGGTGTCAACCGATACGGGCATGAGACGGCTAAGTGGATATTACGTTTTGCCCACTAAGGCCGGCATGAAGCGGGTGGGCTACGCGCATACAGATACGACATGGACAACAGTGTGCAAGACAGACTTGCTTGTCATTGAAGAGATAGAAGATGAATTGGTAGAAGAGAGTGATCAGCTTCAGACCAGACAACATCTTATCTCAACGAAAGAATTGAAAAAATTGGAGGAATCATAATGTCTTTTGCAGCGGTAGCAGGTGGCGCGGCGAGCGCCTTTGTTGGTGGCCTCATGAAGAGTGGTGGCGGGGGTGGTGGAGGTGACGGAGGTAGTAGTTCGGGCTCGCAAACACAAATTGTCAAACAAGAGCTTGATCCACGTATCGCTGCCATTTTGTTTGGATCGGGTGAAAAAGTTTTAAAAAAAGGAGCTGTACCAACAGGGGCAGATGAATACGGGAACCCCATTTACAAACCCGAAGATTATCAAACCAGTGGAGGCTTGCTTGAGCGGTACCAAGCCTTGCTGGACAAGCCGCAAAACGAAGGGCTGCGTTTATATGGGCAGGCTGCTGACAACTATCTTGGCACCAATTCTGCCTGGGACATGGGGGAAGCGAGGGATTCGGCTTTCAGGTTGATGAAGAATGCTTATGACCCTGTCAGCATGCAAGCCGCGCAAAGTGCTTATACCATGCCCATGAATGCGGCCTTCAGCCAAATGCCGCAAGGCTATCAGGCGGCAACTTCTGGCCTGGCACAAGCGGGCCCTGCGGCCATGATTGACGCTCCTGGGCAAAATAATCTCGGTCTGGGCAGGGCTTTTCAAGACGTGATTTATGGCGACCTTGGGAATAATCCTTATCTGGCTGGTGCGATTCAAAAGGGCCTGAATCAAAGTTCGGCGCAATTCCAGAATCTGCAAAGCGATGCGATGCAACAGTTCAAGGAAGACATCCTGCCTTCCTTGCGCGGTGACGCTATCGCTAACGGCCAGTATGGTGGGTCGCGTCAGGGTATCGCAGAGGGAAAAGCTGCAGATTCCCTGGCGCGCAATATGAGTCGTGCCCTGTCACAAGTCGGGCAAAACATGACAGATGCTGCAGTTGCCGCACAATCCGGGCAATATACCCAGGACAGACAAAATCAACTGAATGCTGCCATGGGACTGTCGGGCCAGCAATATAACGTGGCTGGACTTGATGCAGGTGCAAAAAACCAGGTCAATCTCAGCAATGCGCAGATGGCGAACAACAATAATCAATTCAATGCGACAGCGCAGAATAATGTGCTGTCGCAGTTATTTGGCGCTGCCTTGCAAACCAATCTGGCCAATGCGGGTTTCCAGCAACAAGCTAACCAGAATAATTATCAGGGTATGCAATCGACCAATATGGCAAACCTGGGTAATCGCCAGCAAGCCAATATGCAAAACGCTGCGTGGCAACTGAACAATAACCAGCTCAATAGCCAAAACAAACTTAATGGTATTAATGCGGTTACTTCATTGATCAACAATGCCTATGGCATTGCTAATAATCAGAATGATTATGCGCTGAACCAGGCTACCAGAATCAACGGATTGCTGTCGCCATATATGGGGGTCAATGGTACGACAACAACGAATGGGACATCGACAAAATCGAGCCAGGGAAGTGATATGGGATCGAGTCTGCTGGGTGGCCTGGTAAAAGGCGTTGGTAATATTTTCAATGGCAGGGGTGGGGGTAATGCTGGCAATGGTCGCGGCAGCCCTGACTCGAATAATTCTTCCAATAATGACGAAGAAGATGACTATACCACTTGGGAGCCAGGAGACATTGCCTGAGATTTGATGACCTTGTCGCGCATCAAATTCATGCAAACCCCTTTTTGAGCGAATAGAGAGTATTACCTATCGATTCCACTTTACTTTCTTCATCCTTATAGACGTCCTCTTATTTACAAGAGCTTTACTCATGAATATTCCCGAACATGCCAAAACTGCCGCCAGCCAGGTGGCTGAGGCGGTTACCAATAACCCAAAAACTGCCTTGGCAGTACCAGCGATTACGACGGCAATTGCTCCCGTGACTTCAATAGCCGAAATCCAGGGCTATTTGTCGATTGCATCCATGCTCATAGGCATAGCCATTTCACTGATCCTGCTGCGCCAGCGCTGGGTCAGTCTGCAGACAGCAGAAATAGAACGACAGGAAGCAGAACAACGATGGAAGGAACATCAGCATGAACAACTTTGATCTCTGTATTGCCCCGGTGCTGAAAAACGAAGGCGGTACCAGCAATCACCCTCTGGACAATGGCAAACTGACGCGGTTTGGCATCAGTCAGCGCAGCTACCCAAAACTAGATATTGCAGCGCTCACTTTGGAGCAAGCCAGGGCGCTGTACAAGCGTGACTTTTGGGATGCCCATCAACTGGATCAATTTCCGCTGACTATCGCTTTTGAATTTTTTGATTGTGCCGTCAATTGCGGTACTGGCACAGCAGTCAGACTGCTGCAACGCGCCCTTGATATTGCAGAAGATGGCATCATCGGCCCCGTTACCCTGGCCGCAGTTGCCAGTATCACTCCCGACAAACTGGCCAGGCGCATGCTGGCTTATCGCATCAAGTTTTATACCAAATTATCCAACTGGCCCACATTTGGCGCTGGCTGGATGAATCGTCTGGCAAACAACGTCTTATGGGAGAGCGATCATGCTTGAAAAAGTTAATGCAGTCATCAACTTGTTCCGCAAAGGAAGCGAGGTCAGCAATGTGGAAGCCTGGAAAAATCGTGGTATCTCGGTCGCAGCCCTGGCCGCAGCCATGGGCGCGTTGGCGCAATTTGGCGATGCCTTTGGCATCCATGTCGCCATCACACCAGAGCAACTCAATGGCCTGGCTGTTGGTATTGTTACCCTTGTTGGCATCGTGCTCCCCGTCATTACTTCTAAACGAGCCGGTCTATTGCCGGCAAAAGCCAGTCAGCATGCTCCAATCGAAGATCATAGCTTCAGCGATGGCGTGCCATCAATATCAGCATCTGTGGCAACAGGCGAAGTGCAGCACCAGCCTCAGTCCGCAATGGCAGACAGCGATAACCCCCTTGCCGGGCTCGACACCACATTCCGCGGCTGACACGGCGCGCGACTATCTCAAGGCTGTTAAAGGACTCACCATTACCCATCAGTGTAAAATCTAAAGGATAGTATTATGCTGCAAATAGCAAGCACCATCTTGCAAGTCATCGCCTTTCTGGCCGAACATAAAGAGCAAATCAGAAAGCTGATACTTGACATAGAAAATCTCATTCCCGCCACAGCAGGCAACAACAAGGCGCTGATCGCACGCAACTTCATTGCCACCGGTCTTGGCATAGAAGCCCAGATTGAACAGGCCTGGCCCTATGTCAGTGGCCTGTTCAATGACCTGGTCGCAGCGACGAAGCGTCCGGCCTGATCAAATCTGCCATGTAATCACAGTGACTTAGCTTGACGAGCAAACCTTCTGCTTGTTTTTACTTTCGTTTCTCATAACACAAATTCCTGACTTTTTAAAAACCATGCCGACAGGCAGGATGCTGTACGCCTGTTCTGTCGGTACACGTCACTTTAACCTGTCGGTGGCATGCAAGCGCAAGTCACAACCAATATCAAGAGGAAGACATGCTTTACAATCCTGACGAAGATGATTCAGAATTTGCTGAACAATATAAGAGCTTGAAACTTGATGACGACGCCAGTTCTTTGTATATGCTGAGCGACCCGAGATTTAACTCTGGAATGCTACCGGCTTATACTGAAGCGCAGCGTGATTTTGGCTATCGATTACCTGTCTCTGACGGCAGTGTAGTGATTCCCGTCGCCCCGCCAGAACGCGGCGCGATAGATGACGATACTGAACTTGCCAAATCCAATTTCTTGCGATCAGAAAAAGCTGGCTATCAAACTGGTGCCTTTGACGGGAGAGATATGAGCCGTGCTGGCGACACCATGACGGCACTGTTCAAAAAGAACTATGGCTATACACCAAGCGCAGGCGAGTTGATTCAATACGCCAGTCTGAATGGTTTGCGCAACGCACATCAACTGAATGTGAATCGGGTAATAAACAGTCCAAGTCTGGACAGGCTGCATCAGGTTGAGGTGAACTCGGATCAACTCAAGGATTATTTGGCCAGGAATGACTATTTTGTTCAAAAGCGCAGAGAAGCTGCACAAAATGATCCGTTGACCAATGGTTATCTGTGGAAAGCATCACAAGCAGAGAAGAATGCTGACCCTTATTATCAGATGACAATGGCAGCAGCCGATCGCCGGCCAAGTTTAGAAAACGCGGCACGACTTGGGCTTTATACGGATGCTCGTCTTTCTCAAGTCAGTAACTCTTCGCTTGCCGGTGATGAAAGATCCCATGCAAATGAAAACCTGGCGACCCCTGGTAATCTAAGTCGTCGCTTCGCAAAAGGCGTAGGAAATGGACTGCTGGATACAGTTTGGCAACCAGTTGCAAATACAATAGATTTAGAACAGGTGGCTTTGGGACTGGCTTCAGGTGATCGATACGAACCGAAATGGCTAAGTTCAATAGGAAAAAATTATGAAGCTGGGATGGGCAAGGGCGAAGTTGCATTACGGTCTGTAACTGGCATTCCTGTTATGGGGCAAGTGTTAGGAACCGGGTTGACAAGTTATGATATGGCTGGTGCTGCTCTTGATGGGCGATGGGGTGACGTAGCGGAAAATGCCGGCAGTGTTGCGGCAGGCTTCGCTACAAATAAGGCAATTCAACGCAAGTTTGCGCCAGAAGCTGGTGCAGAATTAGGGTTTTACAAAGTGCGCCCTGAGTTAGAGACGACAGATCCAATGGTCAGTCCAGGTAGATTGCTGGAGTCACTTCCTTCGAACCAAACGCCAAACTTCACTTCTGCGGAGCCAGTTTATGTGGGTGGAAAAACGCTGTATCGTGTATCAGACAATGTGAGAACCTCACCGGTTGGTGCATATTGGGCTACAGAGCCACCTCCCACGAGCTTGGGAAAATGGCGGAACAAATATGCAATATTGAACGAATGGGGTAATGATGGTACTGTGGAAGGAAGTTGGACACCTAAAGGCGGCTGGGCTTGGGGTGGAGAAGCAGCTCCTCAGGCAATAACGGGCCACCATACGGAAAGAGCAATTTTGGGATCTAAATTCCGATATGGCTGGTTACAACCCGGTGGCGGCTATCAAATTTACGTACCTGACTCCAGGAAAGTGATCCCATTTTCCGAAATTTCTACAAAACCAACTCCATGGAGTAAATGAAATTGGATAAAAGATTGCAGGAAATAGCTTCGATACTCAATGAGCTGAGGGCGTTGCGGTCATACTTGTTAAGCCTCGGGGATGAACATAAATGGGTTCCAATCAAGTGGATAAATTCAGATTTGGAAATAATTGAGCCCTTGTTAAATGACCGTTTCTGGCCACCGATCTGGTGGCGATTTATGTCGATAAATGCTGCTTTAAGCGGCACAATCCGTAATTTTCACAGGCTCGATGGCGACGGGAGCTTTCACTTTGTAGAGAGCTCACGCCCAGATTTTATTGAGGATAATTTTCCAATACGCGACAAGATCATGGCTTGGGTCGATAAAATCAAAGAAATGCAATTGAAAACCACATAGGGTTCGATACGCCAATCTGAATGTCGTACGCAGCTTACTCTGACGGAAAGTGAATCGGGTAAGAAACGGTCCAAGCCCGGATAGCTTGCGTCAATTTGAAATGGGTTCGGATAAGTTCAAGGACTATTTGGGCGAAAACTTCATCTTTGTTTAGCGGTTCAAAGAGGCTCTGCAAAGTCATCCTCTGACCAATGTCTAGTCAATGCCTAGTTACAAGAGTAACTGAGGGTAAAAAAAACCGACACAATTACGTCTGTGCTAACGAAGCGATAAAACTGAGGTTTTCGCAGGATTTGCAGCGTGCAATATCTATGAGTCAGGCGAATTCATTCGCTTGAATTTGTTGTATCTGGATGATACCAGCAAAACAGTCATCGTAAGACGGGCGACATGAACATGAGCGCCCCGTCCCATTTTCACTCTGCTTGCTTTGCGCATTTAGCGTAGCCGAGTAAACATAACTTCCCCCAAGTTTTAATCATACATGTCGACTGGCAAAAAGAATTTTTGCCCGCTCTGTCGACGCAAAGAAAAACCTGAGCTGCATATGCAACTGTATGCAGCAATCAATCTCAAGAGAGAATAATGAGTATATATAAGCCATTTAAAGATGATGAACTTGAATTGTATGACCCGTATCAGAGAGATTTAAGACTTTATGATAATAACGATTATCTGGATGACCTGAGCAGGCTTGATTCAAAATCAGCTATGCTGCCTGCAAACGCAGTCGTGCGCCAAGCTTGGGCTTACACGTCGCCAGACTCTGACGATGGCAGTAATAATGCGGTACTCCCGTCGGTTATCCCCGGGCACGATTGGGAGCAGCCAATTTTTCTTCGTTCTCCACAATCTTATGATCAAAATTCTGACGATTATCCACGAAACGATGATCTCAATCTAATTGGAGGAGGTGCGACTCCAACAGTGGTTCGTGGACTGTTGGCTATGAACGGACCTGACAATCGCCTTGATTCCTATTCCAAAAATTTATCAGATCGCGCTCAGACACTGTTGTTGAATGACAGTAAGGACAGGGATTATATTGCCGATATTGAGCCAGACAATGGTCGTAACGATGCACGCGTAAATCCAGGTATCCCGGACGATTATTATGTCAATACTCGTTTAGACGGACGTGAAGTTGACGATAATTACAAGCCTCAAGCCGTTCCTTTGGTTTCCAGAAAGTTGAAAGTCAAGCCAGTTGATAGGCCGGAGATTAAATCTGGACCCTTGCCGCCAGAAGTACTTTTTTCCAGAGCTGATACCTTATTTAATGCAGCAAACTGGGCCCGCTCACAAGGCATGAAATCTGCAGCAGACGAGTATCAGAGAGACGCACAAGCGCATCTGTATGCAGCGAATGCAGAACGGAATCGCTTGGCGAATGTGCGGATAGAAGGCGCTTCCTCCAGTTACAGGAGTATACCGGTGAATCCGTTTTATCCTGGATGGGGTACTGGTGAAGCACAGGCAGGCATTCCCAGCGGCACGAGCCGCTTACCAGATGGTAGTTACGGTGCTGGTTTGTATATGGGTCTTGGTGGAGAGTTTGAGTTGGGTCTGGAAAATAATCGTGTCACTGATGTCAAGCTAGGCTTGGGAGTCGGGGCAGGCGGGCACGCACATTTAGGCAGCAAAAAAATAAATAAAGATATCTTGAGAGGGCCTGCTGGTAATTGGAAAAATGATCTTGATTTTCTTAATTATGGACAAAAACAGTTGCCGGGAGATTTTAGAGTTGGTCCTAGTTTGACTTTAGGCGTTGGTTTGGGACCGGTTGGTGTTGAAGGCGCAATGTCTGGCGGAGTATACTCAAACAATAACGGCAATAAGGGCGGTTTTTTCGAAGTAAAACCAAGTATGACAGTTTCTCCCGCTGCGCTTAAGGCTCAGGCTGAGGCAAAGTTGAATATTATGGAATTTGCATACAAAAGAAGGAATGAGCAGAAATGAGGCCATTGAACGCGTGGTAGAAAAATCATTGCGGGAGTGATGATCCCGAACTCAGTAAACGCAGCTTTGCGAAAAGACATTCCATCGCACTGTTTCTGATATTTATGGGCGTATTTGGTAATTTTGCTCTTACATACCTATGCTTGCGTATTTTTAACATATTCAAAGTTGATTATGAAAGCAGTGGCTTTGTTTTATTCAATGCAGTAGCGATTGCCTCAGGAGTATTTTATTGCCTGTTTCGATATCGTTGCCCAAGGCGCAATAAAATACCGCAATCATTGAGGCTGATGAGACACTATTGTTTCCAAAGAAATGTCATTATTGTGATGCACCATTAACACCTGACAGTCGATGGGCGCAAGATTGAGGGCTTGATTAAGCTGCCATTATTCAGTCGGTATTGAGACGTTGATTTGGCGGGGTTACGAGCGTCAAAGCTTTTGGATAGCGGGTTTGGCGACCATGCGCCGCTTTTGGGGCGCTGGTTTAATCGATGTTAAGTGATTCGGCCATCTGTTAAAATGCGGTATTTCGAGAAATACGGGTTGGCTTTATAAAGTTGGCCGATGTGGCGTTATGCAAATGATTGTTGTAGTTTTTGCTTCTTTTCCTCCCTTATTTCGTATCTGAAACTCTTCCACTTTGTTGATTTCCCGTATGTCTGATTCCAAACCTGCTGACGGTGCCAAGCCGATGTTTTATGACCCTACCGAGCGCCGCATCCGTAGCTTTGTCACCCGTGCCGGACGCTTGTCTGATGCCCAGGCCAGGGCGATAGAAAGCCTGAGCCCGCGTTTTTGCATCCCTTACCAAAAAGCGCCGCTGGATATGAATGCGGCATTTGGCCGCAATGCGCCGACCGTGTTTGAGATTGGTTTTGGTATGGGGGAGACCAGTGCCAAGATTTCTGCTGGCATGCCAGAAAAAAATTTCATCGGCGTTGAGGTACACACGCCGGGT
Source organism: Undibacterium sp. TC4M20W (assembly GCF_049340245.1). NCBI lineage: Bacteria > Pseudomonadati > Pseudomonadota > Betaproteobacteria > Burkholderiales > Oxalobacteraceae > Undibacterium > Undibacterium sp. TC4M20W. The sequence continues at coordinate 9,431 of NZ_JBMPPI010000034.1, read as the reverse complement.
GTGGGTAGCCTGCTCAAGCTGACGGACGAATTGGGTTTGCAAAACCAGCGCATTATCCAGCATGACGCCTTTGAAGTGCTGACGCATATGATAGCGCCAGCTTCATTGCATGGCATCCACGTGTTTTTCCCTGATCCCTGGCACAAGGCACGTCATAACAAGCGTCGCCTGATACAGGGCCCGCTGGTGGCTTTGCTGGCATCTCGTCTGGCTTCGGGTGGCTATCTGCACTGTGCTACTGACTGGGAAGACTATGCCGTGCAGATGCTGGAAGTATTGAACGCCGAGCCAGCACTGGAAAATACTGCCGATGGCTATGCGCCGCGGCCTGATTACCGTCCTGTGACAAAATTTGAAAACCGTGGCCTGCGCCTTGGCCATGGCGTGTGGGATCTGGTATTCCGCAAGAAGTAAGCGCGGTCAGTATCAAATCTGCATTTTGTTTGCGTGTTAGCGGTTTACTGCAAGACTTGCAGAGCGGGTCTCGTACGCAAGTCACGCCAGCGCGCTTCTGATTTCCAGCGTACCGACCATTCTACGAACTGGTCTGCAGGCATGGGGCGGGCAATGCCATAGCCCTGTGCGAGGCGGCATCCCAGTTCCAGCAGTTTGGCCCCATGCGCCATTGTCTCTACCCCCTCAGCAATGACCTGGCGGTCAAAAGCGCCTGCCAGGCGTATCACGCCTTCGACTATGTCAAGGTCCTCGACATCGGTCAGCATATCGCGCACAAAGCTCTGGTCTATCTTCAGTGTATCTACCGGTAGTTTGCGCAGGTAGGTCAGGGACGAATAGCCGGTACCAAAATCATCGAGTGAAAAATGTATGCCTAGCTGGCGGCAGCGGTTAAGAATGGCGACAGCCTGCTCCATATCGGCGATGGCGGCAGTTTCCAATACTTCCAGTTCAAAATTACTGGCCTGGAAGTAAGGATGCACCCGCAAGGCTGCTTGCAGATAATCGCAAAACTCTGGTGCCAGCAAATGATGGGCACTGATATTGGCGCTGACCCGGACGGCAATGCCACGCAATTGCCAGTGATAGGCTTGCTGTATCGCTGCCCTGATGACCCATTCTCCCAAAGGTTTTTCCAGTTTGCTGCCATAGATATGTGGCAAGAACTCTCCAGGCGCCAGTATGCCGCGGTTAGGATGCTGCCAGCGTATCAGGGCTTCTGCACCGACTATCTCGCCACTGATCAAATCCACCTTGGGTTGGTAGTAGAGTATGAATTCATCGTGGTCCAGTGCAATCTCCAGCCTTTCCAGCACTTGCCTGCGCTGCTGCGCCTTGCGGTCATTTTCAGGGTCAAACAAATGATAACGATTTTTCCCGGCTTCCTTGGCCTGGTACATGGCATGGTCGGCATGCCGCAGTAAGGTGTCGGCATCGACATTATCGTCGGGGTAAAGGCTGACACCGATGCTGGCCGAGATGCTGATTGATTTTAAGTCTATCTGTATGGGTTTGCTGACGCCAGCCAGGACGCGGTCGAGTACCATGGCACTTTCTTCGGCAGAAGAAATGTCTGACAGTAGCACCGCAAATTCATCGCCACCGAGGCGAGCCAGAGTATCGTCAGCACGCAAGACATGCTTGAGGTTTTCAGTTACGCCTATCAACAAGCGGTCGCCACTGGCGTGTCCGTATTTGTCGTTGATTTCTTTAAATCCATCCAGATCAAGAAAGCAGACCGCCAGCGATTTATTGGTGCGTTTGGCACGGTTGACAGCCTGGCTCAAACGGTCTGCCAGCAGGCGGCGGTTAGGGGCGCCTGTCAATGGATCATAATGCGCCATACGGTCCAGCTCGGCTTCATGGGTCTTGAGTTCACTGATGTCAGTAAAGATACCGACATAGTGCTGAATCTCACCAATTGCATCCCTTACAGCGGAGATGGACAGTAGCTCAGGAAATATCTCACCATTCTTGCGCTTGTTCCAGATTTCACCACGCCAGAAATCATCTTCTTTCACCGCTTTCCACATGTCCGCATAAAAGCTGGCAGCGTGACGGCCAGATGCCAGTATCCTGGTTGATTTTCCATAGACTTCTTTGTCGGTATAGCCCGTGATGCGGGAAAACGCTGGATTGATCTTGGTGATACAACCCATGGGATTGACCACCATGATGCCCTCGAAGCTGCTGGAAAACACGGTAGCAGCTTCTCGCTGCGTCAGTTCCAGCATTTTTTGTTCAGTGATGTCGGTATGAGTGCCTGACATGATGAGGGGTTTGCCATGCTCGTCCCAGGCTACTACTGCCCCTTTGGTTAATATCCAGCGCCATTCCCCGGATTTACTCCTTAAGCGCAACTCCAGCTCATGGCTCGCCGTTTGTCCCTTGATATGCCTGTCGAGTGAGATATGCGATGCTTTCACATCGTCGGGATGGATATGGTCTGCCCAATGTTCAGGGCTGACATTCATTTCGCCAGGCTCATAGCCCAGCATAGTCTCCCAGCGCGCACTGACCTTGAAGGTATTGCTGAGCAAATCCCAATCCCAATAACCGAGGTCTGAGCCCAGCATCACGCGCTCCAGTCTTTGCTCTCTTTCCAGCAATTCTGCTTCAATGAGTTTTTTTTCATTGATGTCAGCCAGCGTTCCAACGATACGAACAGCCTTGCCATCAGCATCACGGCTTACCACGCGGCCGCGTGTATGTACCCATTTGACTTCGCCTTGTTTGGTCAGCAGACGATATTCAAAATCGATATCGCCGCAGTATGGGGTGTTGTAGTCAGCAATATGTTGCAAGACCATTGGCAAGTCTTCAGGATGAATTTTACGTTTGAGAAATTCCGGATCCTGGCTCTCTTCACTTTCCGTATAGCCCGTCATGTCAAAATAGCGCTGCGAACGATATACCTTGTTGCTGGGTACATCCCAATCCCATAGCGCTTCACTGGTGGCAGCCATGGCCATTTGCAGACGTTCTTCACTGGCTTGCAATTGCATCGCGGTGACCTTGCGGTCAGTAATATCTTGTACACTGCCATGCAGCCTGATCAGTTTGCCGGCTGCATCTTGCAAGGCTTCGCCACGGGCGATGATCCAGCGATGGCTGCCGTCTGGCCTGACGACCTCGGCATCACAGGCATATGGCGTAAATGTCTTGATCGCTTGCTCCACAGCATCTGCCAGCCTGGCCCAACTCACTGGCGTGAAGTATTGCTGTACCTCAGGATAGACAGCCGGTGGCAGAGATGTGTCACGCCCATAGATCAAATACACTTCTTCCGACCAGGTATGCACGTCAGTGCGTACATCCCAGTTCCAGCTACCGACTGCTGCCAGGCGCTGTGCCACTTTCATGGCAGCTTCACTTTCCTTTAAGGCGGCTTCAGCTTCCTTGCGCTCAGTGATATTGCGGGCAATGCCAAACAAACCCTGCACTTTGCCAAACTTGTCCAGCATGGGCCCCCTGGTTACCATGAATACCAGGGCTTTCCCATCAAGGGTAGTGATGGATTCGTCATGCGACTGTATTGCTTTGCTGGCGATAACTGCACGGTCTACTTCTGCAATCATGCGTGCCGATTCTGGCGGGAACAATGCATGGTCATCATGACCTATAACTTCATGTAAAGGTTTGCCGGCTAATTTGATGACAGACTCATTGGCGAGGACATAGCGTCCCTTAAGGTCCTTGACGAAAATGGCGTCCGGGGTACCGCTGATGATGGCTTCCAGTAAATTGCGGCTATTCTGCGCCTTCGATAAGGATTGCCGTAGCGCTTCACTGAGCAAGCTGACGGCGATACCGTTAACAATAAGAAAGCCCAGTTGCAGCACATCCTGAGAAGTTTTGATCGCAAAACTGTTCAATGGGGGAATGACGAAATAGCTGAGTCCCAGGCTGGCAATCAGGGTAGACAATAATCCTGGCCCCAGGCCACCCAGCATCGCACTCAGGATGATGGGCAAGACAAACATGATCAACATGGGTCTGTTTTCAAAATTGGGTGCCATGGCGACACGCAATAGCAAGACAGACAAGGGCAGGGCGACCGCCATCACATAGATGGGCCAGCGCACTTTGTATTGTGGATAAAACACTTCCAGCAAAGGGCTGCCAGAAATTTCTTTATCATGAAACGGAAATTGGGGCACAGCCCGCATGGCCAAAAAAAACAAGGATGTCGTGATAATGACAAAAAACACCCCCTTGATCGTGGAAAGCCAGGTCACTGCTGCGATATTGCTGAAGCTAGACAGCAAGCTGTCCGACAAGATTATCCACGCCAGCGCAAATAGCAAATACAGTACCGTGACGATACTGATATAGCGATTGCGCGAGGTAGTCATCATAAAAAACCTGCCGTTTCAACATCGGTAAGGAAGTGAAGCCTGGTGTTATGAATATTGCCGTATGGAATTATTTGCTAGCCTAACATGCCTGAATGCCACTTACTAACAAGATGTGCTAAGTGTGTTTTTTTGTCAATGTACAAAAAGGCAAAATTTGTAAAATTGACATAAAAGAGACTGGAAACGTAAAATCTGTTTTTGCTGAGTGCCGGATATGTGTCTTCAGGTCTTAGATTATCGCGCACGTCACTGCATAAGTCTCCACGTACGTTACCCCAGACCTCACATCGCAGTGGCACTCAACGGTGCCAGCAAGGCCTGCAAGTCTTCTGCACTGAATTTACTGGCGAAAGCAGTGTCACTGCCCAGCACACCTTCCGCGAGAGCGGCTTTGCGCGCCTGCAAGCCTAAAATGCGTTCCTCTATACTGCCTTCGATGAGCAATTTATAGATGAACACGGCTTGCTCCTGCCCTATGCGGTGGGCGCGTGCATTGGCTTGTTCTTCCACTGCCGGGTTCCACCATGGGTCCATATGGATGATCGTGTCTGCGGCCGTCAGGTTCAGGCCGACGCCGCCTGCCTTCAGGCTGATCAGCATGATGGGTACTTGTCTGTCCTGGAAACTGGCGACTACCGCACCACGGTCTGCAGTAGCCGTTTTGCCGGTCAGCATCAGATAATTCAGATTCATATCCTTCAGAGCTGCGGCAATCAGTTCCAGCATTTCAGTAAATTGCGAGAACACCAGGATACTGCGGCCTTCCTCCACCAGCGCAGGCAGCATGTCGCTGAGCATTTCCAGCTTGGCTCTTTCCATCTCCGGTGGCAGATTCTGGCCCTTCAGCAAGGCAGGGTCGCAGCAGACCTGGCGCAGCTTCAATAGCGCATCCAGTATCGTGATCTGCGCACCATCAAAGCCCTTGCGCTGCAAAATACGACGCACCTGCTCATCAGCCGCGACACGCACGCTTTCATATAATTCGCGCTGTTTGCCCTGCAGACGCAGGCGCTTGATGACTTCGGTACGGGGCGGTAACTCTGTTGCCACTTCATCCTTGCGCCTGCGCAGGATAAACGGACGCACCCGCTGTGCAAGTAACTGGGCCCGCAGGGTTTCGCCATTGACTTCTATGGGTTTGCGCCACAGACGTGCAAAACTGCGCATGTCGCCCAGAAAGCCCGGCATCAAAAAATCAAACTGCGCCCATAGCTCGCCCAGATTATTTTCCAGTGGCGTGCCTGTCATGCACAGCCTGTGTCGCGCATTGATCTGGCGTACTGCATCGGCACTGCGGCTGGCGGCGTTCTTGACTGTTTGCGCTTCATCAAGTATCAGGAAATGAAATTGCTGCGCCTTCAACACCTCAAGATCGCGCCAAAGCAAGGGGTAGGTCGTCAGTATCACATCTGCTTGTTTGATATCGGCAAACAAGTCCGCACGTTCTGGCCCTTGCAGTGTCAATACGCGCAGGGCAGGGGCCATGCGTTTAGCCTCGGCCTGCCAGTTGAAAATCAATGAAGTTGGCAGCACGATGAGGGCAGGGATATCCATACGGCCCTGCTGCTTTTCTATCAGCAAGTGGGCAAGTACCTGCGCTGTTTTCCCCAAACCCATATCATCAGCCAAGATGCCAGCCAGATGTTGCTCGCGCAGGTATTGCAACCAGGCCACGCCATGCAATTGATACGGGCGCAGCGTCACGCCCAAGCCATCGGGCGCAGCGACTGCACGCGGGCCGCCAACTTGCTTCAGGCGTTGTGCCAGGCTGCGCAAGCCCATATCGCCCTGCAATTGCCAGCCACCGTATTCTCCCGCACGCGCAGGCTGGCTATCGAGCAGGCTGACGCGCAGGGCTTCCAGCCGGTAGCTGTCCCAGGCCGACAATGGCACTGGCCCTTCCATCTGTGGCCGGTCAGTCAGCAAGTCCAGCATATGGATGACGATGGCTTTCAGCGGTGCTGCCATGGCGTCAATGCGCTTGCCACCGGGTGCACGCAATTGTATGACGGCCATGTCATCAATCAGGCGTATCTGCCTCGCATTCAGCCAGCGCGCATCGCGTTGCAACAGGTGCGCCAGCATGGGCACGAGATCCAGCACTTCGCCTTCGATTTCTATCCCCAGACTCAGCATCCATGAACCTTCACGCGCAGGCAGGCCTAACGGGGTGATGATCTCGTTACGGCCACGCATGCGTGATGCCACCTGCTTGCCAGTGATGGCACCCGTACTTTCATCAATAATCAGATGCCAGGCATCGACAGGCACGCTCTCATGCGCAAAACCGGGGCGCACCACGACTTGCCAGCCCAGCGCCTGCATCTCCGGCAATTTCTCTGCCCAAAAGTCGGCAAAAAATCCTTCCTGTACCAGACTCCAGAGCGGGCCAAAATTTTCTGCAATGCTGTCGTTACGCCATTGCAGGCTGGCTGCTGGCAGGGGTTGCAGGGCGATATCCCAGACCTTGTCCAGTGCATCTGCTTCTGCTCCCAGATCACGCAACAGACTCAGTGGCTTACCATCTTCATCATGCAGCAGTTGGGTAGAATGCGGCCTGCGGTTCAGCAGGGCAGTGGGTGCCGGGGTTTGCCAGCGCAGGCCAGTGTCGGTGTGATATAGCCAGTCGATTTCCACCACCGTGACACTGCCACCACGCGGCCCAAAATCACCGCTGGGTTTCATGCCCAGCAAACCATCACCCCGGTGCAGGGTTTGCAAAGTGATACGCGGGCGGAAATGTCCTGTTACTTCAGGCAAGCCACGCGGAGCTGGTTTATTTTCCTTCAAAGGCAGCCCGTATCAAATCCAGTTCACCAAACTGCACTTGGATATCTGTGCCAACAGGCACGGTCGGGCTGCCTGCATATGATCCGGTAATGACAGCCTGGCCTGCTTGCAGACCCAGGCCTGTGCTGCGCAAGAATTCTGCCAGCCAATACAGGGGCAGGCGCGGCATGCCAGCAGGGTGTCGTCCATCCAGCGTGATGTCTGGTTGGCCAGCAATACTTAGCGTTATGGATAGCTGGGTGGTTTGCTGTGCCAGTTGAGTTTCAACGGCAGGGCCGAGCAACAAGCCCTGATTAAACAAGCCATCAGCAAAATGGTCATAAAAAGTCAACTGCTCCGGGTGCGTATAACGGCTATCAATCAATTCCAGAGCCAGCCTGGTTCCCGCCACCGCAGCATCCACATCTGCTGGCGTGTAGGGTGCAGCTCTGGCGGGTAAATCATGCGCCAGGATGAAGGCCAGTTCTGGTTCTATTTTGATCTGACCCTCTCTGGCCCAGACCTTGCAAGTGTGCTCGCTGGCTTCGTGCACGTCACTGGCATAGATCGGTGCCAGCGCCCATTTGTCTGGCGCAGCAGACGTAGGCAGGCCGCATTTCCAAGCAGCGACAGGAACATCAATGAGCTCGCTGAGTGCGCACTGTATTGCAAATGCTGTCTCCAGATTATCTGGACGAATTGGCGCAGGCAGGGCATCACCTCGCGTGCCATTTTGCCGCCGCTCAAGCAGAATGGTGGCGGCTTGCAGGTGACTCGCTTGTATGCTTGACTGACTCATGATGAGAATAAGCAAAAAACTAAAACAGGCATTTTATCGCGCCATCGCCAGTTTGGTTTGATGGCTGCTCAGGTTTTGCAAAGCCGACTGCAGATAGTTGAACAGACGCTGGTCGATACCCATGCGCAATGCCGGCTGCTCAGCAAAAGCCTGCTGGATTTTCTTTTGCAGGCTGATGCTATTGCCTGCTTTTTTCAGCGATAGGGATTGCCAGGCTTTTGCCAGTTCCTGCACTTTGGGGTGGTTGGTGCGCGTACCTGCCGCACATTCCAGCTGCAAAGTTGCGATCAGTGCTGGCCATGCTGCGGCATCTGTCACACTATGCTGGCGCAAAATCTCCATTTCAACCACGTCGCAGTAAGCTGCATACAAGGGCAGGGTGGCACAGGCCAGGGCGCGCACCATGTAGTCAAGCGTATGCTGATCCAGTCCGGAAAATAATTGCAGTGCTTTTTCTTCGCTTTGCATTTGATAAAACTTGATCAGTATTGCTGCATCACCACCGCTTTCATCCTGCATGCATCGCAGCCAGCGCTGACTCAATGATTGCGCCAGCGCATCCTGTGGCGACACCTGTTTTTCCATTAACTCATGCAAGGCGTGGATGAGGGCAGATTTATCTGCAGTATCTATCGTCCCCATGCTCGCACGTTGTCGTCGCAAAGCCGCAAGTTCGGCTGCTGTAAAATATTTTTCGCTGTGTACGGTCATTTCAAGTGCAGTCAGCCAGTCATCAACGACAGGTAACTGCGCTCCATCCAGATGCGCAGACAGGTGGAGCAAATGATCACGCAAGGCCAAAGCCTCGCGCGCCTGTTTTTCCATCAGACTGATTTGCTGCCGGACAATGTCGCCCATGCTGACGCTTTGATCATCCAGTATCGCCCTTATTTCTTCCAGTGACAGTTGCAAACGGCGCAAAGCCTGTATGCGGTACAGTCGCAATACATCGTCATCGCCGTACAAACGGTAAGTATTGTCAGCCCGCGCCGTTGGGCACAGCAGGCCTATCTTGTCATAGTGGTGCAGCGCACGCACGGTCAGGCCAGTGCGTTTTGCCAGTTCACCTATTTTCAGTTTCATTGTATGCGTGTGTCCCTGTTTGCTGCTGCTGATGATAATGATCACAGCCGATCATAAAGCCTGACCCTGGGTCATGCTCAATCGCAAAATTTCACGAAAATCCGGGCATAATTTGTAAAAATTCAATCAAAATGGATAAATTTTGTGCATAAGTGATACAGAATTTAAATAATTGTTACATTTCAGAGTGAAACCGCAGTAAAACATTCCTCATGAAAATAACTTTTCTATAATGGTGCGATAAATAATGCTAAATTAGCATTTAAATAACATTCTCTTGTTTGTAAATCTTGTTTGTAAATTTTGTCTGGAATTCTAAATGGCCAACACATCAGCTGATATCCAAAAGCTTTACATCGCCTACTTCAACCGCCCAGCAGACCCAAATGGTCTGGCCTACTGGATGGCTCAAGGTTTCACACTGAACCAAATCGCCGACAGCTTCTCCAAACAAGCAGAATACGCCA
>NZ_JBMPPI010000033.1:0-61530 GCF_049340245.1 Undibacterium sp. TC4M20W | reverse complement strand
ACCGTCGTCTAAAAATGCGTTATGAGAAACTAGCTATGACACACGAAGCATTTCTTTCGTTGGCTTGTTCTCTCATTTGCTGGAACTTTCTTAAACCTTTAATTTAATTTCGCAACAGCTTCTAAGTCTTTTGCAGATGCCTCAGAATACTCTGTATGCCCGCTTCCATTTTTTGCTGGGCAGAAGAATTAGCCGAATGCACGCGCATTTCCTGCGGTGGTATAAAGCCCGTTGTCATGACCGCTTCTTCTATCCATAAGACTACGTCGTAGCCTGTGCCGTGTTCGTCGTCCCCCAGATCATGATCCAGACTAAGATGGGTGACTTCACCTGTTTTTAGCAAGGCAATCGTGTCTTCAGGCCAGTAGGTGCGCGTCCATCCATCCGGGGTTGTTCTTTCGTCGTCGAGATAGACTTTCATGTATTTTCAGGTTCTTATTTTTGGAAAATATTGTCCAGTTTGTCGAGCGCGTCACTGCTCTTCTTCATGTGGCGTTCTTGCATGTCATCCTGTTCTTTACTGATGCTTTGCAAGCGCTGTTGATGTTGATCGAATTGAGCCATAACGACACGATCGTAGAAAATTATTTGCTCACCCTGGAGGTTCCATTTCTTTTTGTCAGTCAGTAGCGTGAGCATTCCTTCGACTTCCTGCATGGTTTTCTTTTCCAGCGCCCAATTTTGGGCAAACTGGTTTTTTGAATTTTGTGCGCTACGGTTAAAGCCCTTCAGCAAGCCTCGCTTGGCCTCTTCGTCCAGTGAGAGTGCGTTAATCTTGGCCCTGTAGGTCTCAAACAGATTTTCAGTATTGCCCTCAAATTTATTGACGACGGCTCTGGCCGCGTTAAGTATACGTTTACTTTCAAGCATGTCTTTATCTTGCCTGATGCGCTTGATGTCGGTAATATTTTCCCAGCCAGTTGCCTTGAGATCGCGAACATAATCATTCCTGAAAGTGGCCGCACCCATCATGATGTCTTTCAGTAAGCGCTCGATTTCTCCATACTGCCCGCTTGCCCTGGGTGTTGTGGCAGAGCCCGCTTTTATGACACTGGACAATTGATTGCCATCTTTGCTGTTATTGTCCTGCTGAACGGCGGTCTTCAGCTTTTGCATTTCTTCCCTGGCCGACTGTATGGCGATTTTGGCTTGCTGCCGTTGCTTGTCCATACCTATATCACCAGCCACATACATGACTGCAAAAAATAACAGGAAGATGAAGAGCAGGTAAGTCTTGCCGCGCTTGCGCAAGAGTAGATAGTAAAATATAACTGCGCCTACAGCGGCTTGTGCAAACAGTTGTCCCACCAGATAGGGCATGTTCTGCATATTCTTGATGCCCAGGTCGTAGGAAAGATAGGCCGCGACAAAGCAGGCTGGCAGCAACAAGAACAGCCATAAGGCATTGAAATAAAACATCCACAGTAGCTTCTTCAGAGGGGAGGCAGGTACGGGTTCTATTTCATTCATGATAAGTAAGATGGATGCCTGCGACAGACCACAGGGTAAGAGTTATGACCGGGATAGCGCGCATTAGTGTGCAATAATATTGACTTTGATGCAAATATTTATCCTGAACCGCGTCGTCGTATCCTGATTTTGCATGTCGCGCAAGCCGCGCCAGTCTTGATCATGGCGAAAAAACTTATTAGAATATGCATGCTTTTCTTTGATTTTGACCGATACCCGGTCGGTGATGTCAACTCCATGGAAACGCTTTGGTATTCAATCTGAGACCAAGATGCCCTGATGTGACAGAACCTGACCCGGGTCTCCGGGATTTTTTTACGATTCATGTCAACTACTATGAAAACATCTATATCTCGCTATCGTGCCAGTGGCACGCATTTTTTCCTGAGCTGCATGGTTGGTCTCGGCTTGCTCATGATGTGTTGGTATATGTGGTACCCCACGCCCATGTTGAGGGCAATCGGCGGTTATGAAATCTTCTTCCTCATCGTTGGTATCGACGTAGTACTGGGGCCAGCACTGACGCTGGTGGTGTTCAAACCGGGCAAGAAAGGGCTGGTGTTTGATCTGGCAGTCATTGCTGTTGTGCAGGTTTCTGCCTTTTTGTACGGTGTCAGCACCTTGCTGGAAGCACGCCCGGCCTACATCGCTGCGCTGGGTAAAGAATTCCAGGTAGTGCAGGCGTCCGAGATTACTGACGGTTCTCTGGCAAAAGGCAAGACGACTTTGCCGATATGGGGCCCTAAACTGGTCGGCACCAAAGAACCGACCGATCCTGCCGATATCAGCAATGTCAACGCCATGATGTCTTTTGGCGGTAACAAAGGCCATTTGACGCAGTTGCATATCCCCTATGCCGACATGAAGGACGAAATCCTTAAAAACGCCGAGGACTTCACCGTACTGGAAAAAAACAATGAAGACAAAAAGGCAGACATACAGTCATGGCTAAAATCGAATGACTGCGATGAAAAAACCTGCAAATACCAACCCATCAAAATAAGGGCATCGGTTTTCCCTGCCGTGCTTGATGCAAAAACAGCGGCCTACAAAGGCATCATGCCACTCGCTCTTAAAATGTAGTTAAAATGTAGTTAAAATGTAGTTAAAATGCAATACTTACCCGGCCTGGCATGACTCATTGATACACAATGAGTCATGCCAGGCCAATTCTTGAAATGTATCCCGAATGGCATCCGCAAAGGAAGGCAAGCTGGCATTGATCATTTTTGCGGTAGCGATTTTTTTCAGCTACGCACATCCTTATCATATCCATCCGTACAGAACTTTTTATCACGACCTGATCATCTGTCTTGGTCTGTTAAGTGCAATGGCGTTTTTTGTCATTCGCCCGTCTTCAGTATCTGAATTTGAATCTGAATCTGGGTTTGCACCTGCATCCAGAACAACAGTGCGCCTGCGCTTTCCGGCACTGCTCGCCTTGCCTGGCGCGATCATCCTGCTGATCCTCCTGCAGGTGGCGCTGGGCATGATAACGCCAGCCAGCTTTGTTGCACTCCCCATCCTGTATCTGCTGCTGTTTGCGCTGGCCATGGTGTTTGGCAGCAGCCTCGCGCTTGAGCAGGGCAGGCTGGACATGGCGGTGAGCGCGATTGCTCTCGCCAGCCTGCTGGCAGCATCGGTGTCGCTGGTGTTCCAGCATATCCAGATCCTGGGGCTGGATGCAACGCCGGTCGTCATGTACATCGCCAAAGACCCGGCTATCGCCATGCGCCCCTATGCCAACGTGGCGCAACCCAATCAACTCGCCCTGTTATATTTTTTTGCTCTGGCAGGGCTCTGGCATTTTTACCGCACACGTACATTTTCTGGTTTTAGTTCGATTGCCATCGCTGCGCTCTTGCTATGGGGTGCGGTACTAACGCAATCGCGCATAGGCTGGATACTGGTACCACTGTTTTTTGCCTATACTGCCAGTAAGCTGGGCACCAGCAAACGCAAGGGCACACCCGTCATCATCGCCATGCTGGCCCTGGTCACCCTGTATGCCGTGCTGACCTTTTGCCTGCCGCAAATCAGCCAGGCCATAGGGTTTTCTGGCGGCTCCGTGGCCGACCATGTCGGTGGCCGCTCTGAACGTACCGGCCTGTGGCAAACCGCCTGGCAACTCGCAGCACAACACCCATGGCTGGGTGTGGGCTGGTTTGGATTTGGCCCTGGCCAGGTCAGTGTCGGAGCAGACTTTACCTCCAGCACCTATGCCGAGCATGCCCATAACCTGCCACTGAACCTGGCTGCCGAACTGGGCTGGCCAGCCACCATCCTCATCATGGGCGGCTTGTGCTGGTGGTTTTACCAGACCTGTATCAGATATGGCAAATCCACTGACAAAGCCGTTGTTAAAAGCACTGCGGAAAACAACGCCAAAAGTACTGCCTTGCAGTTTTGCACCCTCAGTCTGTTTGCCGTTGGTGTACACAGTATGGTCGAGTTCCCGCTCTGGTATGCCTTTGTGCTGATACCTGTGGGCGTGCTCATGGGCATGGTGCATCAATTGCGCTGGCCTGCTGCCGGTACCGTGGTCAGGCCCGGCATCGTGCTGGCCGGGTTTGCCATCGGCTGCATATTGTTGGCGGCTGTCACTCTTGATTATCAACGCGTGGTCACCGGCTTCAAGTCCATACGCGACGTGAGCTCAGGTTTTGAATCGAAAGAAAAATTCCTGCAAAAACCAGCATTCACCCTGTTCCCGCAGTTCTTTGAATACTTCAAACTGACCCGCATCAAACCACGCGAAGGCATGTCGGCAGAAGAGATCAACTACATGGAAACCTGGGCACCACGCTTTGGCTTTGTTCACATCCTCAATATCGAGGCCGAAGTCTATGCACTCAATGGCCAACCCAAAAAAGCCGCCCGCAGCATGCTGACCCTGCAACGCCTGCACCCCATACCTTATCCAGAATATTATGATTACTGGAAAGCCAAGGCCGAGCAAGACCCGCGCTATCAGGCGGTGTTTGAGACCATGCCAGCCAGGGATGCACCTTGATACTTGAGTTGTCAATTGCCAGCACACCGTGTCAGGACAAAATTGATCAGTCCCCTTTGTCCTGACACAAGCCCACATTGTAAAATCGTTCTCTGACTTTTATTGGATAACACATGAAATTTGTATCTACCTTGCCTGCCATTGGCATTCTGCTGTGCTGTGCAGGCACCAGCTATGCCGATACACCGGCAAACAGCGGCTTTCAACCCGGATTCATGGATGAAGAAGTCGGCGGTGAATTACTGACCGCCGAAAACTGCAAGCCAGAATATCCCAGAGCCTCTTTGCGTAATGAAGAAACAGGCGTCGTCAGGCTGGAAATGCTCATTGGCAAGGACGGTAGCGTCATCGACGGAAAAATCAGACAGACTAGTGGATTCCGCAACCTGGATTATGCAACCCTCCAGGCCACCATGAGATGCATCTATCGCCCGTATTCCAAAGGTGGTAAGCCTTTTCAAGAAAAACACTTGCTCCAGTATGTCTGGAGATTAGAATGAAAAAAATAAATTATTTCTTATTCGCCGCAGCGATGACTTGTGGCACTGTCCAGGCCCAAGAACTGGGCAAACTGACAGACAAAGATTGCAAAGTACAGATACGCCGGACAGGCACCGCGAGTAAAGCCACGACCGATAGAAACATGTCTGAGCTGGTAGCCATACCTGATGATTCCATCGAGGGATTAAGACGCTTGTATGCTCTGGCGCTGCAAACATTTATCCAGGATTTCAGCACCGCAGAAAAAGCGATACGCAAGCATCAGGCTGCCCTGTCGAACTGGAACATGGCAGAAGCCGCACTTGCAGAAATCGACACGTCTTCAAAAGCACTGATAAAAAGAGGCTGGTGCGAATATGCAGAGTCTTATTTATTGCTGGGATCTGCCATTGCAAAGAAAAATGCGAACTTTTATCAGCGAGACATGCAATTCCAGCTCGGCCTCGCCAGATTGTATCTGGAAAGCAAAAGATATGACCTGGCACAATCCAGGCTGAAGCCATTGCTGGATAGCGGCAGCCCGGGTTCACCCTTGCTCCCGGCCCAAAAAGCGGAAGCCAATGCCCTGATGGGCGAGTCATACTTTACGATTAAAGACTATGTTAATGCAGCCGGGTTTTTTGAGCAAAGTGTGGCTATCCTGGAGCAAAATAATGTCAATGATAAAGGCTACTTGTCAGAAAATTTATATCTGCTCGCAGCCAGCCAGTATCTGACGAATGAGTTTCTCAAGGGCGAGAAGACCTTCGAAAAAATCAAACAGTTAAACGGAAATGACATCAGATTTTCCAACGGCGGGTCTTTGTATGATCAGGACATCGTCGCGAACTACAAAAACGGCAATCTCAAAGAAGCTATCCGCATTGCAGAAAAAAGACTGGAGTTTTTTAATGGCAGGCAGGAAGAGTTGCAAACAAAAATAAAAGCACTGTCTGGAAACCCGGTTGAAATGAAGAAGCTCTTGAATGAGCAGCGAGAGACCGAGCACAGACGCATTACAACCATGCTGACTCTGGCAGAAATTTTGCATTCACAAGCCCAGTTCGATAAAGCACGTGAGCTGTACGTACAAATTCTGGCTTCAAGTAAAAGCCAGCAATTTTCTCAAAAACTGATTTTCCAGGTACACAGCAATCTGGCACGTCTGTATTTGAGCAAAAAAGAATTTGGCCTGGCTGAAGACAATTATCTGACTGCCTATGAAATTGCACAGAAATTTTTTGCCCCTGAGCATCCGTCTGTGACAAGCGCAATGGCAAATCTTGCCTATGTCTATAAAATCAATGGCCAGACAGATTATGCTGAAGGATACTATCTCAAGCTGATAAACAGGCTCAAGGATGATTCAATCTATGGATATGAAGAACTGCCTGCTTACTACGAGTATCTAGGAGAAATTTACCTGGCAAAAGCGAACTTCCCGGATGCCAGAAAATTCTATGAACTGGCCTACGAAAAAAATGCCGCCTTGCAGGTAAACAAAAAAGACCCTCTCATCCGGTGCACCAAGGCCCTCATCACTGTTTATAGAAAACTCGATGAAACAAACAAGGCCAGAGAAATGGAAAAGGAACTGGCGAAATTTGACAGCCCGGCTCAAAAATTGAAGACATCTTCAAGCAAAAAAAGCAAGGCATAAACGTTAGCAGAAATGGGTACAGTCCCTGACCGTGAGCCAGACAGTAGGTTGCTTTGCAACGCACCGCTCGACAGCTGTAGGCCAGGGGGTATCTATCCGGGGGGCTGCTTCAAGTATTTTCCTGCCCTTCATGTGGTGCGTTGTAGCGTACCCCACGCGCTGAACAAGATGAAAGAACTAAGGCGAGTCATGACAATATCAAAAACTTTATCTCTATTTCAAAGAGTTCCTAAAATAGCGTTCTTTTTTTGCATTGGTCTGGTTGCCTGTCTTCGAGAGCAAAAGATAGAATACTTGGTCACTATTGAAAATGCTCTGAATGAATCCATTCATTTATGCAGATCAGAATTGAAAACAAGATGCTACGAAATTAAACCTGGAAAAACTGAAGATATCCAGTTTTTTGAAAAAGATACATCCAATCGCTGGATATCTCATCTTAAGCAGAATAGTGTAAGTTTTTGTGGAAGAGATGTGTTCATTCCAGAAATTGTTGCAACAACCGGAATTATATCTAGACCTAACGGATATTTGATTAGAATTGATCGTGGCATTGAACAGAAGTTATGTTCAAAAAATGTACCTTAAGCTTGATTGATTCACGATTTACCTCGCCATCACACGCCCCCGTCAAAATGCCGTCGTGGCTTTTGCTATAACGTGTGGTTGCGCGAATTATAGCTTCGCCCATGTGTATCTGGCAAACATAAATCTGAATTTTCCCATTAGCACAGCTACTCCAGAATCCAGAAATATCTCAGCCAGTAGGCGGAGTTACAACGCACCCCACGCGCTTATAAAATTCACAGAGCCATATGACGAAAGCAAGTGGCGATGGTAGGCGCTAAAACTGTTTCCTGATAACAAAGTTAGGTCTTTTCATGACTTTTATCCTGCGTACTTTGTCCCTGATCTCAGCTTTTCTTATGGTCGTGTGCTTTGTCATGCCTATCATGATGCTCGGCTATGGCACATCCCCAATTCGGGATGCTATTGCCTCCGTCATTATTATTGCGATAGCCGTTCTTGCGATGCGTTGCACCAAATGGCTCTGGCGGAAAAGGCGCTTCTGGACCGAAATTAAATCTCTCAGCGAAGTTTCGGCATTTGGTTGCCTGTTATTGCTTTCGCCCGTTGTAGCGTTTCTTGAACAAAGAACTAGCGGTGTAGTGAAAGGCGCTATTCAAATTGCCTTCGTGCTGATAGCCGTTTCCGTGTATTTTTTTGTTCAGCGTTATGGCCGAACCAAGAGAGCTTTTGTTGTCGAATCCTCACATGGCACCTCACTTCCAACGATTGGGGCCAGCCAAAAGACAGTGTTACCCATTAGCCCCGGTAGTCAAGTAGTTGAACAACATAATGAGATGTCCATCTCCCTGGATCTTTACTGTAAAGTTTACGTAAATGGAAATATCAATTACATCTCTTTAGTAAAACTTATTTCTGTAATACTTGGTGGGGGAATTGAGATGAGGTCGGTGCATGGCCCGTATTTTACTGCAGATGTTTTTGTCAATGAGCATGCAAATGTGATGGCAGACCCAGATGACTTTGTTGAATGGCCGCTGTATCTTGAAATAGAACCTGATGATGAAAATATTGACCCTCAGTTATATATAAATTCATTGGCTTCATTCATTTCGGCATTAAGGGCGAACGAGCTTAGAGTTGTGGCTGCATGCCATTTTGAAGAAGAACTTAATGCATTGATTCTCAATCATAAAGTTTAGGCCAGATGTGCATCTGGCGTAACATCAAATCTGCATAAAATCCTGCTGAAGTTATCACTATTCAAAATTGTGGGTATCTTTCATTACAATTGTGGAGTTGATCGAATTTGCCTCAAGTATTTTCATGTCCTTCATGTGGTGCGTTGTAATGAACGGTGAAGCAGTCATAGTGAACACCATTGCGCATGAGTTGAGTCACGCACGTGATTTTCTTCGCGGCGCAAATAGAAATGGCTGCGATAAACCACATGGTAATGATTTCTCTAGGCCTGGCGATGGAAGCGTATATGGTTCTGGAAATGCAATTGAGGATTGGATTAGGGGGAATCGATAAATGTTAGAATTGGAATGGAAAGGAGTGCCGTTGGAGCACTCGAAGAAATGGCAAGATATATTTCAGTTATCTCCACCGAGTGAAGGTATGCACTTAGCAGCCGCGTGTCCAGTTTGTGGCGCAAATTCGCTATTCAGATATTTTGCGCTGGGAAGGGCCGAGCCGCGCGAAATACAGGGGATAAAGGTCAAAGGATCAGGCAGCTATTGGGAATGGTGTTCAAGATGCCGTTCATTTGAACATATGTCAGTTTGGGTTCCTGATTGGTGGCAAGTTGACCCGCTTAAAATAGACCACGAGAAACTGACTGCGCGCCCTGATCTGCTTGATGCCGCAGTTGCCGCAGCGTAGTTTGTAAAACGGCGTCAGACTATGCTGCTGCCCTGTTCAGTGTTCATGATGCTGTGAACGCAGCAACAGTGGGAGTAATGCGCTGTTGCTGCTTGCTGTAGCCAACAGGGCGCGTTACAAGGCACCCCACGCGCCTGACCTCATTTTTTCTTTAAAGAAGCAGCTATTTCTCATGACATCATCAAATTTCACGCTGTCCCCACCGCAATTCAAGCATTCAATGACTAGCTGTAAAAGGTGTTATGCCACGCTAAGGTTTTATCATGCAACTCAATCCCCGGATGAAATTACAAGTGAATTGGAGCTTGTGCCAACTAGATACCAGGTTGTTGGCGCTCCTAAACGGGATGCTTTTTACACGATTAGCGGCTGGTTTTTATCTACTAAAGATAGGTTGAATTCTAAAGATATCAGGGCTCATATATGGGAGCTGGTTTCTGATCTCAAGGATAAAAGAAGAGCATTAAAAGTACTTGCCGAGAATGGTTGGTCGGCAGACATTTATTGTTATTGGGAGTCAAAGAGTGGAAATGGTGGCCCGTACTTCGATGTTTCCACGTTATCAGCATTAAGTCTGCTAGAAATAGAACTTGGTTTTGATATCTGGTTTTGAATCAAATCATTGAGCATTCTATTTTCATGGATTACATGCCAATAAAATTGAACAGCCATTAAGCCTCATGGCTGCGCCTGTTCGACGATTACGTTTCGTCATCGTATCGCAGGATTTGCATGAGCGAATAGCTGGGCATCTTTAACATACGAAAATTATAAACTTGACAATATAAGAAAAGTGAACTAATTTATAATTGCAATACGGAAATTAGTTGCGCAAACATCATCAACATGATGTCACTTATTGAGAATTCAGTTTTTAATTTAAATCTATGTTTAAGGAAAATGATGAATACTTTTGCAATTAGTAAATATCGCGCCATTTCGGTTTTAACGCTGTCTGGTTTGCTTGCGACGCAAAGCAGCATCGCGGCAACGGAGATGCCAGCGTATAACAAGTATTACGATATACCGTCACGCAACGTGCTGTGCCAGGCCGGGCATTTGGTGACGCTATATGACAATGGTTATCTGCAAAGTTGCACAGTGGCGGATGGCACTCAGCTTCAGGGCAAGACGGGGGGCAATGGCGCGCAATTTTATGCCTGCTCCTCTAGTCAGCCAGTGGTTATTTATGCCGACGGTTTTCTTAATCGCTGCATTATCACTAACAATATCCAGGTGGGCGGTCATAACGCTCCAAATGGCACGCAATTCTATACATGCAAGGCGAACAGTCTGGTAGAAATCAAGGAGGATGGGTATCTGTCCAGCTGCACCCTGGCAAGCCCCATCAATGTCTATGGCCGCTATGGCAGTAACACGGTGGTGCCATACACATGTAAAGAAAATGCCTCTCTGGAATTGCGTTCCGATGGCTATTTGAGCAGCTGCACCCTGGCTGGTGCCAATTGGGTGCAATCAAGCAGTGGCATGAAAATGTGTAATGCCGGCAGCGTTGTTTATATAGATGCGAGTGGTAACGGCTCTTGCGGCAATTGATATAGAGACAGAAGTAGCAGAAATAGGTGCCTGCTCTGCAAGCTTGTGGAGCGGGCACTTTTTTTTGGGGACGGACGCTCCTAAACTTTAGTCATACCGACCAGCCAGCAGGGTGCGTTATAAAGCACCCTACTGGATATGTCACTGTGAGTAGGGTAGTGCTGGCATTTGAGAAAAAATCCTCATTTTCACGAGAGCCATATTGGAGTTGTACTTGTACATCGGAGATTACAAACAACCCAAAAATGTCGAACAACCCATAAATGTCGCAAAGTAAAACCTGACTCTGCTTTCACAATTACAATCCTAATAAAATTGAGAAAAATGAAAAAATACCTTGGATCAGATAGATTTGGCAATATTGTTGAGAATGATGATTTAGTTCGTTTATTACGTATTCGCCCTTCTATCCTAAAGCGATTGGCTGGCGATGAGCATGCCGATGTTTCGTCAATGCTTGGTCAAGTCTTGCCTGTATTTGATATCTATGAAGATGGTCTGGTGTGGGTAAGTTTGACTTGGAAAAGGCAAGATGGGGCGACGGAAGTTCACGCAATTGCCGTTGATACTGACGCCATCGAATTGGTCGAAAAAGCCAGCTCACGTAACTCAGATTAGACAGCAGGGAGCGTTATAACGCACCGTCCGCGTTGCAGACCATCTAGTGCCTCAAAAGATAAGATCAAGAAGTGCCCATGATCGCAATGCAATAAAGGAATTGATAATGAATCCCAATGATTCACGTCTCGAAGATATGGAGTTTGAAGTCTGGAAGGAAATGGAGTCCTTTAGCCTCCAGCAATTGCGCGCTGAGTTGAATGTAACGAATATACTTCGGCAATATACTGCTGCTAAATATCTTCAACTTAAAGGTGCATCAAGAGAGACTTTTATATATTTGACTGATCTTCTTAGATGCGAGAACGAGTCGTATCGTAAAGTTGCGGTATTTTGCCTGGGGCAATTAGGTACTCCTGATCGACCTTTCTCAGCAGAGACAGTGCCACTATTAGTTGATTTGGCGAAAAAAAATATTGATTTGAGCGTGAGAGCAGAAGTGATCTCTGCACTTGGTCATCTTAAGGACAATAGTTGTTTTGAATATTTGGCAGATGCCGCAAACGACAAAGACGCAGGAATACGTGCTTGCGTTGCTTTTGCGCTTGGTAATATTCACGATAAAAGAGGCTCCGTCCCTTTATTGAAGTTGACGTATGACGCAGATGATGAGGTAGCTTCTTGGGCTATTCTAGGCTTAAGGCTCCTTGACGTTAGCTCTCTTGATGTGAGAAATCGCTTGTTTGAATTAGTTACTACTACGGACGACGAAGCGTCGGAAAATATCATCTGCGCACTAGCGAGATGGCAAGACCTACGTATACTGTCAGTGTTAATTGATAAGTTAAATCAAGACGAAATAAATGCTGAGCTTTTTGAAGCAGCAGGTAATTTAGGAGATAAAAAAGCATTGCCGAGATTAAAGCAATTACTTGATGATTGGGGTGACGATTCACCAAAGCTTCTCAAACAAGCCATTTTAAAACTTGAAGCGCAAATAAATTAAGCACTATGTCTTAAATGTAGTAGCCAGTAGGGGGGGCGTTGCAATGCACTCTACGCGCTAAGCAGTTGAATCAATTCTTGAATAAGCTGCGTGGAAATGGTGTGAATTTGAACAACGTAAAAGTAGGAGCAGGATTCTAATGAACATAAATATAAATTTCTTAAGAATACCTATATATAACTTATATTATATTGATGACGTAGCTGACTTTGCGGGACTGTCTGTAGAAGATTCACGGTCTCTGCAAGAAGTCTATGACGAAGAAGAGCTAAAAGGAATTTTTGAGGCATTAGCGTGGGCGATTAAAAATCCGGAATATGATTTTCTATCGCTTCTTCCAAATTTGCGGCATTCTAACGAAGATATTTATCTATACCTTTGCAAGATAGAAAGGTCTTTAACTGCAGCAGGAGTCACCTATTAGCCCCCGGTAGTCAAGTAGCCGAACAACATACCCGCGACACATCGCGATAAAATTTACTACACCATCGCACGCTTGTTTCAAAATGCCGGAGAGTCTTTTTCTTCAACGTGTGGTTGCGTTAATCAGAGCCAGTAGGGGGGCGTTGCAACGCCGCATGCGTGAGCCTATCTTTTATGAAAGAATGAGCAGTGAGGAGCCAGCTATATATTGGATTAATTGCATCTGAAGAAATAATAAAAAATTTTTCGATGAAGGTTAGTCTTTCTGAGGCGATTGTATATGAGATGGGTAGTAAATTGAAATCTTCCTGCGACCCAAAGTCTTGGCAATGGCGCACTCCCCGTAGAGCATCGTATACGTCGTTTCCAACAGATTCGATAGTGCCTCTTTTGCGAGAGTACGAAGTGATACTTCCTGCGCTCAATCAAGTCCGTGCATTTTCACATTTTCACGTGACGATCATTTGCGAATTTCATGACAATGAATCTCCTTGCGGATTTTCATTGTCGAGGGAAACTATAGAGTTACTTTCTAAATTTCAAGCTTCAGTAGAGATTGATTCGGTATCGAGGATGTCGCCGCCAGAAGTTTGAAGACTTCGGTCCGAAAGATAGCCAGTAGGCTGCGTTACAGCGCACCACTCGACAGATGTAGGGCAGGGGAAGTATCTATCCGGGTGAACCTGCTTCAAGTGTTTTCATGCCCTTCATGTGGTGCGTTGTAACGCATACTTCGCGCTGACCCGAGCTTGTACTACCAGGCATTCGAAAAATTAGATGAATACTTTAATTTTATATTTAGATCAATTATCTGATGGAAGACATCAGATTAAACACGGCATTAATTTCTGCGATGTTGCGATCGTCAAAGCTGTAATTGATGGTGAAGATATTGATGAAAACGAGCATTTTAAAGACTCGTTAATCTATTTTGATGAGTTGAAAAAAAGTAAGCTTGGTACCGCTCGCTACTTAATATTTACATGTGCCTGTGGCATAGCTGAAGATGGTGGTTGGGAAGGGGTTGAGGTTGAAATTAATGATACGATTGTGTGCTGGAAAATAGAGATGTGGAATGAGACACTTCAATATTTTTTTGACCGAGAACAATATGAACACGAAATTGACTCGATGAATGAGCATGTGGGTCGTTCTGGGTTACCTTTAGAACCTTTGAACGTGATTTTCCCAGAGAATTTTTCAAGGAGTATGTAAGCGTCCTGTCGCTTGCTTTGTTCAGTGCTCAGTCAGCCAGTAGGGTGTGTTACAACGCACCGCTCGACAGAAACAGACCAGAGGAAGTATTTACCCGGGTGAACTTGTTTCAAGTATTTTCATGCCCTTCATGTGGTGCGTTTTAATTCACCCTACCCGCTGAAGGAAAGATTACCTACAAACAAATATTAAAATGGAACAACGGGAAAGACGCGAAATCACGTCCTGTTCCGATGGGAAGTCCAAAACAATGCAAATGCCCAAAAAACTAGCAGTCACGCTAATTCTACTATTGGTGTGCATTTCCTCATTTGCAACTTTGACATTGGGAGTGTTGGAAAAATATGAATATGGTGATTTAGCTCTTGTGGGAACTGGGATGGACGGTAGAGGATGGATTGCTTGTTTCAAGAATATAAAAGGAGAGCGTTTCATCGCAATAAAAGGAGACCACATTGGGAAAGTATTTGGCTCAATTGCAGAAATTAATAGCAAAGGTATTTTTATAGCCGAAACGATAAATCTTAATTTTGAAGATTGGTATGAAAGAAAATTCTTTTGGCCAGTTGTGAGTAATGAATCAATGCGTTCGGTATGCAAAAGGTAGGTGATTTCGGCCTTGGATAAGGGGAAAGGTATGACATTCATACATTTCAAACCAGGCGGGCAATAACTGGGGCGCGGGGTCACAAAGCCGGGGGCACCCATTAGCCCCCGGTAGTCAAGTAGCCGAACAACATACTCGCAACACACCGCTCGATTACATGCAGGCCATGGGGCCTATCTATCCGGGTTGCGTGCTTCAAGTATTTTCATACCCTTCATGTGGTGCGTTGTAACGCACCGTACGCGCTGAAATTTAAATTGCAATTTTAGTAGTTGTAATGAAGTGAGGCTGACATGGAAATAAAGGATAATGAAAAAAGTTCGGATCAGCCTTTTGTTGATATGGCTAATCGAGGAATTTCTTTCACTTTAATCCTGGTTGTTCTGACGATAGCGGCGATAGCCATGGTAGTAGTGTATGGATTGTCATGGCAACGATTAATCTTTCAATACCCACGTTGGTCCGCTTACTGTTTGCTAATTGCCTCTCTCCTTAGGTTACTGGCAATCGCCGGTATTTGGAGGTGGAAAAAAATCGCAGTAATTTTATATTCATTGATAGCAATGGCAACGACGGTAATTTGGTTTGCGGTTGGAGAGCCAGTGCAAAGTATATTTGGAATGATCGGTGCAATACTTGTTGCATCGATGTCCACGCTCAAGTGGTCGAGAATGAGCTGGAAATTGATGAATTCCCAACATTAATGCAAGAGAGCAAAAAGCCGAAGTCAACCATTAGCCCCCAGTCGCCAAGTAGTCGAACAACATACTCGCAACACACTGCTCGATTACATGCAGGCCATGGGGCCTATCTATCCGGGTTGCGTGCTTCAAGTATTTTCACGCCCTTCATGTGGTGCGTTGAAACGCACCCTACGCGCTGCTGCTTGGATGGCAAATAAAGCTGATGAAAAAGGCAAAGACGAGGAAAAAGGCAAAGACGAGGAAAAAGAAATTCCAGAAAAGCCTGAAGGAAAAATTACCGTTACTGACGACAGCTATTGGGAAACAAAAGGGATACATCCCCATGATGTTAAAAATAATGGGAGAGGAGACTCCAAGAGAAATCTTGCTGTCGATAAGAAAGGTAATATTTGGAGTGTGGATCGTCATGGCTAAGGCAATCCATCTTATGAAGGACATATTGACCATTTTTGCCCTCCAAAAAAATGAGTGATATCTATGAAATTAATAAATTGGGAAAAGGATGCAAACGGTAGTTCGGCAATGTTTTTTGCTCCGAAAGAAAAGAAATTTATATCCTCCTCAAATGCGACATTTGTTGCCAAAAGCTTTATGCATGATGCAACAGTGATAAGTGCAAGCTTTCCACAAGTTGGGGAAATCGCCTATGGTTTATTGGCTGGTATTTCAGTCTTTGGAGATAACTCGGCGATTTTTTACGGGTTATATGGCGCTAGCAGCATGTCAGAGAATACTAAATATTGTTTAAGGAGGAGTGAATGGAAGAAAGGATTTGGAACTTTTGAGGCGGTTTTAAATGGATTTTCATCTAAAGTATTGTTTTTTTCATTACAGGATATACCCTCTTCATCCCAACAAATTATTGAAATGATAGATGCTCCTTTAAGTTCAACAAACATTGTTGTTCCTCGGAAATTAACCAATGCTAATTCTGAATTTATTAACAAACGAATTTATTATTCAATTGGAGACGACATTCAGGACATGGATTGCCGATATTGGGGACGTGACATGATGAACCCATATATTGAAGACGTTTTTCAGAAGATTCAAATCGTATTCAATTCTTTGGAGTCCGTAAACACTATGGAGCCTATAGAAGGCTCTTTTAGATTGTCATATGCGTTTGATTTGCTTTGTGATGCCGAGAAGGTGCTATTAGCTACTTAAGCAGTGCTCAAGGGAAAATTGGGGTCACCCATTAGCCTCCGGCAGTCAAGTAGCTGAACAACATACTCGCAACACACCGCGATAATATTTACTGCGCCATCACACGCTTGTTTCAGAATGCCGTCGTGCCTTTTGCTTCAACGTGTACTTGCGTGAATCGCAGCTTCACCCATGTGTATCTGGCGAAACATAAAGCTGGATTTCGCCCATTAGCACAGCTACTCCAGAAGAATCTCGGTACCCCCGTTGCGTCGAAGTGATGGGCAGATCTGTGGCTATCGGATTTGGTTATAACCCCGTTTCCGTTTTCGTTCTGCCGGTATCGCTCACCGTTGATAGCCCATTCCCAGCCACACAATAAGCGCCTTGCACCCGCCTGGATAGTAATGTTGCTTTCTGAGTAATAAAACCCTTAGATGTAAAATTTTCATTGACAAGAAATAAAAATAATATCACTATTAAATTCTAGAATGGAAACGTTTCCAAAAAATGTGAATTAAATGGAAGTCGATTCGGGAATTGATATCAATTGTCTTTACACATAGCTCAGACAGACGTTGTTGACAGCGTTTTTCCATGTCAATCCGTCTAAACCCTGTTTTTAAAATTGAAAATAACGGAGGCATGATGAATCGGCAGGACTATCGTCTCAACAAACAAAAACGCAGTAGCACACTCACCGCCATCGCGGCCAGCATCTTGCTGGCTTATGGCTCGCAAGCCTGTGCCAGTGTCACTAATCCTGTGATAGGCAAACTGATCTGGTCAGAAGAATTTAATGGCACCAGCCTCAACACAGGTTTGTGGACTGCCTATGATGGCAATGGCTGCCAGATCAATTTGTGCGGCTACGGTAATCAGGAACTGGAATACTACAGCCCTAACAATATCTCGATACAAAACGTGCCGTTTGAACCTGGTACGCGTGCATTGGCAATTCAGGCAAAAAACCAGGTCATAGGCAGCAACGTCTTCACGTCTGGAAAAATTTCTTCCGCGGGCAAAGTACAGGTCCAGTACGGCATGGTGGAGATGCGTATCAGCACACCACAAGTTGGAACAGGGCTGTGGCCTGCCGCCTGGATGTTGGGTACCAGCCCGCAAACCTGGCCGCGCAACGGCGAGATCGACATTATGGAAATGGGGCATAGCAACGCAGGACGGGCGCTGGCTGGCTACCCGGCGATCAATAATTATGTAGGCTCAAACGTCATCACTTATCAGGACGCCGCCTGCGTGCCGGGCAACCCTAGTTGTGCCGCTTCGACCGCGTGGCAAACCAAGAACTGGTATATCGCCACGACGCCTTTGATCAACCGCTTTGTCACCTACCGCCTGTACTGGACTGATACCCAAATGCGCTTTACCGTCACCGATAATGGTGTGGAGCGCGACATGTATCAAAACCCTTTGCCTGTCAATTCAACTTCGTTGCAGGCACCATATTACCTGCTGTTTAATCTTGCGGTAGGTGGCAATTTCACTGACGCTGCAACGCCAGCGCAAGTAACCACACCTTTGCCTGGCACCATGTATGTCGATTACGTACGGGTGTATGAGCTCGATGGTAAAGGCACGGTGAAAGTGGGCAACCCCAACGTGCCCGAGGTGGGCAAATTTGGCGTGTTCACCGACCTGACCGCAGTCAACAATAAACAGACGGCTGGCGTCAGCTCTGACGTGTGGAACTGGAACCAGGCGTCGATGTCGGCAGGTTCTACCGCACCGTATGAAGGCAGCAATGTCATCGCCTGGAATTACACTGCTGCCAACCAGTGGTTTGGCAGCAGCATACAATCGCGCCAGGTGCGTGACATGAGCAATTACAGAAATGGCACGCTGAAATTCAGGATAAAAATACCCGCCAATGTCGCCTTCAAAGTCGGCATCGGTGATACTTACACCAATCAGGGCTCGGTCACTTTCCCCGCAAGCGTGGCGAGCTATGGCCTGGTACGCGACGGCAATTGGGGCACCGCAACCATTCCCATTTCTGCACTCGCAGGCAACCTGATCGCCTTGCAATCGATGTCTGATCTGTTCCAGATTTTCAGTGTCGATGGCAGTCTGCCGGGTAGCACTTTCCAGTGGGCGGTCGATGATATTATTTGGGATACTGGTGTGCCGACTCCTACCCCAACACCAACACCAACACCAACACCAACACCAACACCAACACCAACACCAACACCAACACCAACACCAACACCAACACCAACACCAACACCAACACCAACACCAACACCAACACCAACACCAACACCCACGCCAACTCCGACACCGACACCAACGCCTACTCCAACGCCTACTCCAACCCCGACACCTACGCCCACCCCGACTCCAACTCCGGTTTCAGCCAGCGCCACGCAAATTAACGCAAGCACACTGCAGTTTGGTATCAACACGTCGTCGTGGGCAGACGTGCATTACACAGTCAACTCCGGCGGCCAGCAAAACTTTCGCATGACACAATCCAATGGCAACAACAGCTACGCAGCCAGCGGGCTCAAGACAGGGGATCTGGTCAAATACAGCTTCACTTATTGGGACGTCGCGAAAAACTATGCAGTCGATACCGGGCAGCAGAGTTTTACGATGAAGTGATATTGCTGAGTTTGTAGGGAAAACGGTCGTAAGGGATTGCGACCGTTTTTTTTACCTGTTGTACGAACGCCCCTGAAGCATCTCAGCGAATGCAAAGAGGGTTTTGCATTTATGTATTTACTTATTATGGAGGGGGACTGATGTAAGACCGCCCCTATTAAAGCCGCTACTATTTCGCATGCGCTTTTATATTCAGCCAATGTCAGGAAGTGGTCCAAAAAAACTAAATACTGCGACGATTTTCCCTGCCACATCGACTTCAACTACATCATAGCCCGCAACGATGGCTTGCTTTGCTATGCGCACTTCCCAGGTGTAACGATGCAAATGGTGGTGGGAGTCAACTCCTGAAGTCCAGACTATCTCTGCGTCAGGACGTTGAGTGCGGAACTCGGCAAGGCAGGCTGAAAATTCTTCAACGCCTGTGGCAACACGGTGTGGATCAAAATACCGGGTATTGGTGCCGAATGCATCGCTGACATGTTGGCGGATCTCGTCTATGCCATGTGAATTCCAGGCTGCAAAGTAACTGACCAGGCAAGCGGGGCGGTTAAACATTTTTTTCTCCAGATAGTTTGTCGATGTGTTGATAATAAGTGCTTGCAACGGGACGATCCATGCTCTATAGTCCATTTTATCTTTTCAATCGTCCGAAGATGATGGATCCACTTTCCGATACTCTGGCACTACTCAAACCCCGCAACTATATGTTTCACGGGCTGGACGCGGGCGGTAACTGGTCTATCCATTTCGAACCACGACAGGGGATACGTTGCTATGTCTTGCTTTCTGGTCAATTCTGGCTCACTTTGGACGATATTCCTGAGGCAGTACTTTTCAAAGAAGGCGATTGTTTTTTGCTGCCCGGTGGGCACGGGGTCACTCTTAGTAGTGACCCCACGCTGTCAACTACTGATGCGAAGACCATATTTTCTGACGTAAAAGAAGGCGGGCTGGTTACTTACAACGGTGGTGGTGCCTGTTACGGATTAGGCGGTTTCTTTGAATTTTCTGGCAGACACGCAAGCATATTGCTCGGCGTTTTACCAACTATCGTACATATCCGCAAAGAGTCAGACAAAAACACCCTGCGCCAGTCAATGGAACAAATTATGCAAGAGCTGCGAGAACCGCAGCCCGGTGGCACTTTGATTGCGCAATACCTTTCGTCTCTCATGCTCGTTCAGGCGTTGAGACTTTTTCTGTTTGAGAGGGCAGAGGCTTCAAGCGCAACAGGAAGTACAGACATTGGCGCAGGCTGGATTTATGCACTGGCGGACAAGCAAATAGGTGGCGCTATGAGTGCCATGCATGAGAACCCGGCACATAAATGGACTATACAGAGTCTGGCCAGCCGTTCTTGCATGTCCAGATCCACCTTTGCAATGAAATTCAAAAACCTGGTGGGCGAGTCGCCAATGGATTATCTGACACGCTGGCGTATGCTGCTTGCAGGTGACAGGCTTTTAAATTCGGATGATACAATTTCTGTCATCGCACCATCACTCGGTTATCAATCTGAAAGCGCATTCAGCACCGCTTTCAAACGTGTAATGCAATGCTCGCCGCGGGAATACAAAGCGCTTTGCCAATAGGCCGATTTGGGCTTGAACATATTTCTGTTGAGAGTTGCAATGCACATCACGCGATTACTATTTAATTTTTACCCAATCACCCCGACAGTCATAGTATATGAACTGCCACGTCGGTTTAACAAACTATTTAGATGATGCTGCAAAAATCTTATGTATTTAAGAGTCGGGCTGATTGTGCTGAATGTGAGCAAGCGATTGATCTAGCGCTTGGCAACAAAGAAATTAAATCAATTCCCGAGCCATCCTGGTATGCCCCTCCAATCGATGAAATGGGGCAGGCAGTATTTTTTGAAAAAATTAATGATGGCTCAGTTTGGGTGCTCGTTCTGCCAGAGCGAGTGTCATTCGGCTATTGGAAGCAGATTAAATAAGCGAATCGGGCGTTTGAAATTATCTGTTGATATACTTCAAAAATCAGAGGACGCGAACAATTTAGAAAAACTGCTTAAATTATGAACGATGAAAAATAAAAATTGCGATTCGTAGTCGATGATCTTATATCTTCGTTGAATGCAGAGCGCGTTCGGCAACTTAATATTCTCATCCTCAATCACCAAATCAAGGAAAGCTGGCTATGGTACGACGAGGTGATTTCTCGTTATCTGCAAAGCCCAGACTCTGCCGAACTAATAGGCGAAATCGATGCTTTGTTTCCAGATGAGAGTACATTAAAACTTATAGAAACAAGCACCGTTTTGCCAGTGTTTGAAGCCAAAGTTATTCTCAGAGAAGCACAAAATCTTCTGCGATCGTCAGCGGCCGACAGCATTTTAGTTTCCAGGTAGCAGGCATCAAATAGACACCTCAATTTATCAGCAAATCCGTTTCTCACACTTCCAGCACTGCCCACTTCCTTCGGGATAAAACAATGAACCGCATTCGGGGCAGGGCATGGCTTTTACTCCAGGGTTATAGGGCTCCCAGCCTTGGCGCAGGTGATAGATGGCCATTGCTTCTTCCCAAGTGGCTGCCTCTATGCGCCAGAACAATTGTTCGCAATCTGGTTCTGGTGTGCCGTCATTGAAGCAAGGCGGGTCTTCGCCTGCGGCAAGGGTTGATGGCATATGGGCGTCTCTAAGGCCCCAACTGGTAAATATTGGCATGTTTGTCTCATTTTAAAAATCAGCCCATAGGATGCTGATTACAACAATTCATTGTTCCGAAAAAAACGCCGCTTTTTTCTTTCATAGAATCTGGCACGCAATACAAGCGGTATGGCGGCAGCTATGGGCAGAAACAGAAAAATCAATGCCAGGGTTTTATAAGCAAGTATCCAGAAAATAGCGGCACCAAACCAACTGTTTGCTGTCAGCGTTCCCAGAACAAAAGCAATGTGCCAGTGGCAGCTGAGGCTGCGATGGCAGTTGTTGCATCGCACGGGCAAGCCGCACAAAGTGGTCAGGGCTTTGTGGCTGGCAGAGCAGGCGGTTTCTCCGCAGGCGGGGCAAGACAATATGAGTATGCTGTTTTTCATTGTGCCTGGTTTCTCTATAAATCTGCTGCTGTCCTTGGTGGTGATGCTGCTTGTCTGACATCTCTGAGCTCAAGGTCAGAACTTCAGTTGTTATCAGCAGGCTTATCCCCCGCTTCACGGCACAGTTGATCGACCAGCTTTAACAAAGTTGGCAGCCGGTATTCGCCATGCATGGCGGCGATGCTGGCCTGGGCTGTAGCCAGGTCCATGCCCAGGCTGGTGATGTACAGGGGCTTGATGCTCTCGCCCCGGCAGATGCCGAACGAGGCATCTATCGCCGAGAAAGAGGACTTGGCAACGCCGATGATGCTGACCTTGCCAGCCAGCGCCTCGTGCAGGTACCAGCCCAGGCCGGGTTTGCTGGTGCCATCAAGATAGACATAGCCGTCGATGATGATGCAGTCTGGCTGCAGATCATGTTCCGCCAGCAATTGCAGGATGCAGGGCAGCTCGCGTTTGTAAAATTCACCAGGCACATAGCTGGCCACGCTGTTGATGTGGCTGATGCAGGTTTTTGCCGGTTTGTCGTCATCCCAGTTGTGGAAGACGACACCGGCAACGCAGGCGCTTTCACCAGCTTCGTCGCTACTGTAATGCACATCCACCGCCAGCAAAGTGGCTGGTTTTGTTGTCATTTGTCGATATCCGCTACCCAGTCGCCGGATTTGCCGCCGTGCTTCTCCAGCACTCGTATATCGGTCATGACCATTCCACGGTCGGCAGCTTTA
This sequence comes from Undibacterium sp. TC4M20W, assembly GCF_049340245.1. Classification (NCBI taxonomy): domain Bacteria; kingdom Pseudomonadati; phylum Pseudomonadota; class Betaproteobacteria; order Burkholderiales; family Oxalobacteraceae; genus Undibacterium; species Undibacterium sp. TC4M20W. The sequence goes on along the minus strand of NZ_JBMPPI010000033.1, from coordinate 38,851 downwards.
CACATATCGTAAATTGTTAAGAGGCCAACTTGCACGGCGGTAAGGGCTTCCATTTCGACACCGGTTTTACCCACTGTTTCAACCTGGGCCTCGCATGTAACAGTGTTGTTACTTGCATCAATGCTAAAATCAACAGTGACGCGGGTCAGTGCCAGCGGGTGGCACAGTGGGATGAGGTCGCTGGTGCGTTTGGCAGCCATGATGGCGGCGATGCGGGCTATGCCGATGACATCGCCTTTCTTGGCATTGCCCTGCTCGATGATGGCCAGTGTGGCTGCCTGCATGCGGATATGCCCATGGGCGATGGCGATGCGGTGACTATTGTTTTTACTGCCAACATCCACCATATGAGCCTGACCACTTGCGTCAAAATGGGTCAGTTTGGCTGGTAATTCGTGGGACTGTTCTGTTTTGCTTGTATCTGTGCTCATAATTGTGTAAAAAACTTGTAAAACTAGAACAGGACTTACGAAAAATTGTCCCAGCAAGGCTATCGCTTTTGAGAACCATCCCCAGTGTGGGATGGTCGCTTTGCTGGCAGGCAACATGTTGCCTGAAACCCCAGCGATGCCGTAGCGACGAAGACAGTACTTTAGTACCGAATATTGCTAGATGCGGGAGCTGCAACGCAGCTAGGGCGGTTTTTCGTAAGTCCTGATAAATAAGGAAGCTATTAGTGTCCAAGTATCATAGCATTGAGAACCCCTTGCGACGTGTTTTTCGCCTGCCAGCCTTGTCAGCATTGCGTTTGGCGGTCTTGCTGGCAGTTGGCCTGGGGAGTGCCAATCTGTCGCCTGCACTGGTCCAGGCGCAAAACCTGCCGACTTTGGGGGACACCTCGCGTGAAGACCTGTCGCCGCTGGCAGAGCGCAAGCTCGGCGAGCAAATCATGAGCGTGGTCAGGCGCGACCCTGACTATATGGACGATGCCCCGGTCAGTGAATACCTGAACCGCCTTGGCAACAAAATGCTGGAAGCGCGGCCAGATGCCCGTGGCGAAACCAATTTCAATTTTGAGTTTTTTGCCGTGCGTGATCCGGTGCTGAATGCCTTTGCCTTTCCTGGTGGCTTTATTGGTTTTCATTCTGGCCTGATCCTGGCGGCACAGTCTGAGTCCGAGCTGGCCTCGGTCATGGGCCATGAGATAGGTCACGTGGCCCAGCGCCATATCGCCCGCATGCTGACCAGCCAGCGTGGCGATGCTCTCATCCCGCTGGCGGCACTGGCACTGGCCGTGCTGGCTGCGCGGTCCAGCCCTGATGCTGCAATGGCGATTGCGACTGGCGGGCAGGGCCTGGCGATACAAAAGCAATTGAATTTTGGCCGTGATGCCGAGCGTGAGGCAGACCGCGTAGGCTTCCAGATCTTGCGGGACTCTGGCTTTGACCCGTCGGGCATGGTCAATTTTTTTGGTCGCCTGCAAAGTTCCATGCGCAACTATAACGATAACCTGCCACCGTTTTTGCGCAGCCACCCACTGACCAGCGAAAGGATAGCCGACATACAATCGCGCCTGTCAGAGCAGCGCTACCGCCAGCATGCAGATAGTCTGGAGTTTTTGCTCACCAAGGCCAGGATCAGGGTATTGCAAGACAGCAGCACCCAGGGCCTGTTGGATGCCAGCACCTTTTTTGACACCCAGGCCAAAACCGGCAAGCTCGAAGACCAGATCACTGCCAAATACGGGCAGGCCTTTGTCGCCTACAAGCGCCTGGACTTTGCTACCGCCCGCAAATTGCTGGATCAATCGCGCAAAATGCTGGAACAGATACCCGCATACAAAAGCATGCTCACTTATAGCAATATGTATGTCGATATGTCCATCGACATCCTGATCGGCGACAAGCAAACTGCCGCCGCCGTCAAAGAGGCAGAAAAAGCCATGCGTGATCTGCCGCTCTCACGCGGTGTGGCCGTGCAATATGCCGAGGCGCTGCTGGCAGACAACAAAGAAGAGCAGGCGGCTGTTTTCTTGCGTGACCAGATCGTACTGTACCGGCAAGAAGCGCAACTCTACAACCTGTTGGCCAAAGTCTATGCCGCCCAAGGTAAGCAAGCCGCCCAGCATGTTGCCCTGGCCGAGGCCTACGGCATAGAAAATAACCTCGCCGCCGCCCTGCAACAACTGGACATTGCCCGGCGCGAAAAAGATGCGCAGTATTATGAACTGTCTGTCATCGATGCCCGCGAGCGTGAATGGAAAGAAAAGCACAAGGAACAATTGGCGGAAGAGAAAAAGCGGCGCTGAGTAGCTAGGGAGCACGCGTCGTCGATGCAGTCCGGACCAGATAAATAAATCAAGTGCAAACAAACGAAACATCAACTGAGCTGCTGAAAAAACAGCAGGCAGAAAAAATCCGTCTGCTGGAAGAACAGGTAATCGTTGCCGGCAAAATTGCAGAAGAGAGACTGGCCCGCCCGCGTGAAGAATGGTCAATCAAGTTCATGGACAGAAAGCCCATGACCAGCAGGCAAAAGTACCTACTCGCGCTGTCGTGTCTGGGTCTTGCCTGTTTGCTCTACGGGTTTAATTTGAGTGATAATTTTGTCTTTGCCGGGGAGCATTTTTATGCCACCTCTTTACCCTGGATTGTTGCGGTGGTGTTGTTTCCTTTTCTGCTTTACGGGTGCTATGACCGCACGCATCAGACTAATTTGGCGTATCGCTATCCCTCGCCAGTCTTACGTCAATTCGTCATACTGCCTCTCATGGCTTGCTTATTGACTTTCGTCATATTACGCAGCCCTATCGCCTTGTCTGCCCTGGCCAGCTGGACATTCAATAGTGAGGCGGTCGTTGTAGAAGCTACCGTAAGTTCTTTAGGACGCCTGAAACCCAAGCTGGGCATGTGTGATCAAACCCTGCGCGTGGGTGCTCCAGAGTTTGCCGCCACTATCTGCATGGAACATACCATCGTTGGCCGCCAGCCTGTTCCTGGTGATCGGGTTGTGGTCAAAGGGCGTCGCTCTGTACTCGGTATTTATATAGATGAGATCGCGGTGAAGTTACAAGTGCAATAGTGAACATCAATGCATGGCTGGCGACACCAGACCTGGAGTGCGCGCTATTCCTGTCCGATCATGCAAAGAAAAATGAGGTGTCCGCTGCTGCTTTCACTAAAGATATTCAATTTGGTGACTTGAAAAAGACTCATCTTCACTGGGCTGAGGAGGATTTGCGGGTCAGTATTCATACTAGCCGCTCATGTGTATAAAAAGCGGGCTATTGAGCGACTTAACAGAGGGCCCAAGCCACCGCCAGGGCTGTCGCGTTTTGAGGTGATTGAAGAACTGTATTTGTTTTTGCAGACGATGCGGCAAAAATATCCTAGCTATTGGCAAAGTTCGTGGGATGATTCATGTGGGGATATGCGGGGTACTGCATCTGCTTGTTAACTTGTTGCCCTGTTGAGTGGATAAATGAATATAGAAGCGTTTGAAATATCAGCATCGGCATATTTTTCGATCCGGTATGAATTAATACAAAACAAAAGTCATGCAGGCGGCGTCCGGTTATTTTGGGTGAAAATGCCTGACATTGATTTGCGGCTGATACTGATGATTCCGCCCACTGGCTACAGTTGGGGCATGCAATTCAATCAAACAAAAGATCTGCTTGAATGGACAGAAAAAGTGATTGCCAGCTCTGCCGTGGCCTCAGGATTTCGACGGGTTTTTGCAGAGTTGTCCATTGATCCAGCTTATGTACCTGAAACTCTGGCGGGATGTAGCTGGTTCGGCGAAAATCATGAATTGACTATTGGTACGCATGAACCTGACGTTCCCCGTGCCTGGTTTAGAACTGTGCTTTTGCCAGATGGTGACGATACCTTTGGGGCTTTTGTGCAGCGGTTAAGGCTGCATATTGATCAGTTGGGAATATTTTTCTTACTGCCTCAAGCAAATTTGAAGGAGGCAGGATTGCTTGCCTGGTCTGAGTCTGTTCATAAGAATCTTGGAATTCTTTTCGATTCTGACCATGACCGAAGTATTCGTTCTGTTGATATGTTTTCAAAAAGAAGAAATGCTTTGGAAGCTGCGATACAGAACACGACGAGTGAGCAAGCGCAGGCGTGGCTTACTTCACGTTTTTTGGATTGGGACATGATCAGGCCGAGTTATCCCATGGCAGAAACGCCACTTAAATCAAGACGTTCACAATTCCTGCTATCCATATTCTCATTACGATCTTTGGAGGACGTGAATGATGAAGCTAAAATACTCTCATTGCTCCGTTTGCAGCTCATGAAAAAATGGAAGTGGCCGGTGGGGGTTCGTTTGTTGGCGAACCATCATGGGTCCCAGTACTATAGGGACTTCAGGCTGAAAGGGCAGATATCCTGGCTTCCTCTGGAAGTTGAAGTTACAGAAGTATTGAAGCAGGCAAAGGATGTTTATCCAATTCTCTTTGATACAGACGTATAGCTTGATGCTACGGGTTGGTTCGAAATTTATCAAAACGGAAGGTGCTTGTAGCCGCACTAAATGCTGAGACTGCTGAGGCAAGGTACAAGCTGTAGTAGATTAATTTGCAAAAAATAATTTATAATGCATGAACGTGATAGCCACTCTGGCTGTCGATCCGTACTATCAGTTAAACCATTTATTCCCCACATGTGAAATAAAAAATGAAAATCTGAAGCCACCCTTTGCAGGATTGGTTTCATACCGGAAGTGCCTGAGCAGGCTGCTTGCATGTGCGTTCGCACTGTGATGCCTGTTTTTGGGTGCATGCCATCTCTGGATTTTTATTTTTTGTTCACATGTCATCAAGCAAACCTGTCAAAGACAGGGCAGCGGTTCAGCCGCCTGTCCTGCAAACTGTCAAATCCATTTTAATCAGCCTGTTGCGTCAGCCTCAGGGCATCGTTGCCTTGCTCAGTGATGAAGTCGATGGTGTCGTGCAGCCTGCATTGCGGCAGGTGAAGCTCGCTGCACTGGATGCGCGCTTGTTTCCGCAGTCGGCCAGCTTGCAGGCGGACTGGCATAGCCTGCAAACTGCCAGCGACTTGCGCAGCGTCTGGCCTGCTTTCTGGCGGGTGTTCTGGATGACCGTGCCTGATGCTGGCAATGCCAGCATGGTTGTGCTACCGCAAACCGGGGTGGCCAAAAAAGTGGTGGCGACCGCAGCTCACCCGCGTGCTTTTCGCGGTACCAAATACCAGCCGCCAAAGCCTGCGCAGCCTGCACTGGATTTGTGTGACTGGCTGGCAGATGCACGTTTGCTCGATGCTTTCTTTGCACGTCATGATTTTATTGCCTTGCCCGTGCTGGATGCGCAGGGACAGGTGATGTCGTTGTCTGCCGGGCTTATACCCAGCAGCGCCACTCTGTATTTGCATCACTGGAACAGGCCAGCACAAGAATTGCCCGTCTTGCCAGAAGCGTTTCGCCGTTGCTTACTGTGGCAATTGCGTGCATGCAGTGCAGACTTGCAACTGGCCTGGCTGCAAATATGGCATCAGCACAGCGGCCAGCATGCAGATGACATTGCACGCTCGCAAAAACTGGCCGTACTGGCGCGCCTGTGTGCCATGAGTACGGATAATACTCACGCCGCACAACTCACTTTGCTCTTGCCAGAAAACCGGCAAACTATTTTCCTGACTGTAGTGATGCGGGAAGCGCAGGGGAGTTTGTCGCCTCAACAGATGACTGCTGACCAGCTCATGCGTCTGCATGATTTGTCGGACGATGATGCACGCTTTGAATTTTACCTCTGCAATATTTTGCGCAACCTCGCCAGGCAAGTCAGTGTGGAATATAGCCTCACAGGTTGCCTGCTATATGAGGCGAGTGATATCAGCGAATTGCGCGACTATGTGCTGACGGCCAGTCACGATTGTCAGGATGTGCCATTAGAAGCGATAGCAAGAGCCTGTAAAGCTGTGGGTATCAAGTCCCGGGTGTCTTTGTGGGACTATTGCGCCAAATTTCCCGGTCTCGCACATTATCTGCGTGAAACCCAATGGGAAAAGTTGAGTGAGCCCGCTGCCGATACCTGGCTTCATGTCTTCTACAGTTTTATGGATGAAGATGAAAAAGAAAAAATGCAGGCCAAGTGGCAAGTGTATCTGACGCTGTTTTCTGCCTGCCATGATGTACTGATCAGCCTGCCTGCCGACAGGCAAAACAAGCTGGCACTGATGTGGCGGCACTTTATTGGCGGCTGGGATGATGCACGGACTTTGCCACAAGCAGTGCAGGATTTTTTGCCACTCATGCATAAATTATGCTTGCCGCCGTTTAAGGCTGAGATTGATTATGGCCATAGCTTTGTGAACATCGTCGAGACCTGGCCGATAGATAAAAGAGCAGAAATTATTGCCATTGACGATAGCGTCTGGCGGCAATTGGAACTTGCATGCCGTCGCGAAGACAATATGAATTTGCTGACTTCTGGCAGTTATTCCTTCGTAAACCTGGCCCCGGCGTTCTTGCGAACTTCTTTGATGGCCGCGCCAGCCAGGTTTTTTAAGACTTGCAATCTGCTGGGCAGTTTGCATTTCGAGCGTCGGCAACTCTTCATGAAAAAATTCCTTAAGACGGACTGGTTTGCGCTGGACTGGCATGCAATGCCGCCATTGGTGGCTTGCCAGCGCATGCTGGACTTGAGTAAAGAAGCTGGCCTCGATAGCCCCTTGCCACGTCGTTTGCGCGAATACCTTGAAGGCGTATTGAGTTTATCTTCACAGCAAATCGCCAGGCATTGCAGGCTGAGTTTGTCGAGATTGCCATCGTTGCGTTTACGCGCTCTGACTGCTGCACTTTGGGTAGAAATGGATGCTTCTTTCAACTTGCGTGATACGTCTGCACCTGCCAGGCATGCCCTGCGCCTGTTGGCGGGCCTGGATAATTTTTCTAGTCGTAATAACCGCAAAGGATTGCGACGATTTCTCGGCCACGCCAGAGATGGTAATGCATTGAATTATATCCAGCACCCGCTTAATCAGGCTTGGTATGCCAGACACCCGCGTGCACAGCAGGCGGCATGGCAGGCAGGGCTGCAATGCAAAGTGCAAACGGCACAAGGTGATTTGGCACTGGCATTTGAACATGATCCTTTTGAAGTTCTCATGATGGGCACTTATGCAGGCAGTTGTTTAGGTATTGGTGGTTTGTGTGATTATTCTGCGATTGCCTGTTTGCTTGACGTGAACAAGCAGCTCTTGTATGCCCGTAATGAGCAGGGAAAAGTAGTGGCGCGGCAGTTGCTGGCGATTGATGAAGGCGATCAACTGGTGTGCTTTGCGGTCTATCCAGGAAATGTTTCGCAGGACGTGAAAGCCGCGTTTAAAACCTACGGACTGGAACTGGCTACTCAATTGGGCATCACTGTTTATCAGGACGGTAACGACGGCAGCTATGACGTGGCCACCATCCTTGCGCAGAACTGGTGGGACGATGGCCCATGGCAAGAAAAATGATTGTCAAAAGGCAAGTACTTTCCTTTATTTCATGTATGATGCTTGTTTAGTACTTTTAACATTTTTTAATATTTTTGAGTTGGCCCATTTTGAAGGGGAAGTTGATGAGCATTACACGTGCAGGCATTTGTTCTGGCTTTGCTGCTGTCATCATGATGGGCGCCAATGTGGTTTGGGCGCAGTCTGCGCCTGCTCCGGTGGCGAATGCGGCAGATCCGGCCAGCGCCAGCGTAGCAGCCGCTACCTGCGCCACACCAGGCAAGAATGGCTACGACAAGCAATGCAAGCGCTACGCGGATGCCGATACCTGGCCAACGACCTGTGAACAGGCCGCGACAAACATATTGGCCAGGCTCGATGAAGCCAGCAAACAGCGCACTCGGGATTCAACGTATGACAACTTGATCCAGTTTCACATGGGATGGGGTATGGGGATACGTAATAGCACGGGTCTGTGGCGCGGCAATGTGGCGCTGACGGATTCTTGTATGGCACTTGATAACGACGGTGATCGCCACCCTGACCATATTTCCATGATCATCATCCAGCAAATCTGGAAAAAGCTTCACTGAGTGGTCGCTTAGGTCGCTTAGCATTGAGCTGGATTTCAAACTGCTTATAGTGGGCGCTGTCCTTGCGTCCTTTGCCCGTGCGGCAATCGGCTTACCTGCCTGCGCCGCCAGTTTTTTGTGGAGACACAAACATGAAAACCACAACAGGCAAGATGCATCTGGCTGTGATTGCAGCCGTGTTTTTATCCAGCGCTGCACAGGCGCAACTTGACGCAACGGCAGAGCCGGGCAGGCCCAGCTATAAGCCGGCAACGGCCATGTGCATGCGCACTGATGATGTCAATGACAAGACCTGTCGCCCCTATCCCGATGCATCATCATGGCCTGCAAGTTGCGGGCAAGCAGTAGGCCAATTCCTGGCCAAGCTTGATGACAACAGCAGGCGAGCTTTGCGCAAGACAAAATACGCAGAACTGAAAGACCATGCCATTCTTTGGGGCATGCTCGTGCGCAACCGCTTTGGTTTATGGCGCGGTAACAGTGCGCTCATCGCTTCGTGCCTGGAGATGCGCCCTGGCTCGAGTGCTAATCCTGAAGATATTTCCTGGGTGATAGTCGAAGAGGGCTGGAAAAGACTGCAATAAGCCACCATGTAGAGGCGCTAAAGACAAACAAAAGGAGCGAGGCATGACAGCAGTGAATGAAAAATTGCCAGCAATTTTTATTGCCGTCGATGTAGAGGCCGATGGGCCCATCCCCGGCCCGTATAGCATGATCTCTCTGGGTATGGCGGTGGCCGGGCATCCTGAGCTGAGCTTTTATACTGAACTGAAACCCATCTCTGATGAATTTGATCCCGCTGCACTGGCTGTCTCTGGCCTCGACAGGCAGCACTTGATAGACCATGCACCAGAGGCCGCAGTGGCAATACGTGCTGCCTATGACTGGGTGAATTCTCTGCGCAAGATAGGCAGGCCAGTGTTTGTGGCGGCACCGGCAGTATGGGATGGCATGTATGTGCATTGGTACTTCATGCGTTACATTGGTGCGAGCCCCTTTGGCTCTACCGGCTCAGGTGTGGATTTGCGCAGCTACTGGATGGGCCTGACAGGTTGTGAGTGGGTGGAAAGCCGCAAGGGCAAGATCAAATATGCGCTTAATCTTGAGGGCTTGCCGCATACCCACCATGCCGGTGAAGACGCAGCAGAGCTGGCGCAGGTGTTTGCGGCGGTACTGAAAAGCAGGAGTGACAGCTTGCCTGATGTTGCATAATCAGTGACTGCAGTGACTGATCGGGCGACCAGACTGCAGATCGCAAAGCCATGGTCTTGACACTCCCCATCGACAAGCAATTCACATCCCTCAGTGCAAGGCTTGTGTGAATACACGCAACACTCATCTTGAATAAAGTGACTTTTTTGTAAGCAAATGTTATCTTCGCTTTGTTTGTAAAAATGTCATCTCTCTGAAAAATCAGCCAGCTAAAGTGGAACATGTCCGTGCTCAACAGCAGGGCATGTCTCATCGTGCTGTCATCCCCATGCCGGGCTTTTTGGGGAGAGGGCGCAAGTCATTTAATGATGCAGCCACTTATCATTGAGGAGTGTATTTTGTCTGAAGCAACTTATCCAGTTACGCCACAGGTGGCCGTTGACAAGATATTCCCGCTGACGCAGCCTGGGCCTGCTGCACATACCTTTGAGCTGGCCCTGGTGCTCGGCGGCACGGTGTCTGCCGGTTGTTATACAGCCGGGGTGCTGGATTTTCTGATCGAGGCACTGGATGCCTGGGCTGCGGCGATTGCACAAGATGACAAAGACAACCCCGGTGCGCCAACCGTGCCACGCCACAAAGTCTTGATCAGGGCGGTCACTGGTACTTCTGGCGGTGGTGTTAATGCCGTGCTGCTGTCACGTGCACTCAGTTATGTCTATCCGCCGGCGAGTGTACAGACCGCGCCTGAGTTGAGGGCAAAGAATCCGTTCTATCAGATATGGGTCAATGCCATCGATATAAACGGTTTGCTGGCGACCGATGATCTTGATGGCGCAACGACGATCACCTCATTATTGTCTGGCAAACCGCTTGCTGCAGCGGCTGCCAGTGGCATTTCATTTGACAGCGGGCTGGCTGCAGCGCGGCAATATGTGGCCAACCCTTTGCCGGTGATACTGACTTATACCAATGTCGCGGGTATCCCTTACAAGCAGATGTTTTCCGGCCAGACTGGCCGCGCCGAATACTTTGTCAATCACGCTGATTTTGTGCGCTTCGCCATTGATATCCAGGGGGCACTGCCAACACCACAATATACGCTGGCGCCAGATAGTTTTGAGGTTGGTAATCAGGCTCAGGACATGCTGGCCTGGTCTGGCATGTCTAGTTATGCGCTGGGTACGGCGGCTTTTCCTGTGGGTTTGCCTGCTGTGCAGATCGCCAGGCCAGCCGGGCATTATGCTTACCGCTACATCTTGCCGAATAGCGGGCAGGGCGTTTACAGCCCGCAATGGCTGGTGCCGGAATGGTCACTGTTTGTACAGCCCGATAGTGATGCAGGCAGCAAGTATGCCTTTGTTTCTCTCGATGGCGGTTGCACCGACAATGCACCGATAGGCCTCGCGCATGATGTGCTGGCAGGTATAGCACCAACCCGCGAAACCAGTGGCAGCACGGTCAACCGTGCCATCGTGCTGATAGACCCATTTACCGATGTGCCCAATTTTGCTGCCTTGCCCAAGGCCGATTTGGCGAGCATCCTGTTCCCCACCATTAATTGCCTGATCCAGAATAACCGTTTCAATTCAGCAGACCTGGCTGCTTTTACTGATGGCAGTGACTTCAGCCGCTTTTTGATCACGCCTAGCCGCAAGAATGCGAGAGGCGATCCACTGACAGGTGGCGATGCGATTGCCTCATCCGGTCTGGCGGCTTTCCTTGGTTTTTTCTCGCGGCAATACCGTGAACATGACTACATGCTGGGCCGCAGGAATTGCCAGGCTTTTTTAAAATCCTGGTTTACGCTGGAGCCCGTCAATGCCGTTTTCAATGCGCTTAAACCTCCGGCAGTAGAGACTCCGCCCAACAGCGGCAAGTTTGAGATTCCCATCATCCCCTTGTACGGTTCTGCCCTCGTTGAGCAGCTATCGCCCGAGATACCGGGCAAGTTTGACCCAGGCAGTCTTGAAGACCAGATAGAGGCGAGAGCAGACAATTTGCTGCGGGTGGCCGCCCATGTCGATAGTGCAGGCTGGTTGGCGCGGCAGGCTTACAAAGTGGTGATAGGAATAGCGAGCAGCAAGGCCGCAGACAAGGTAGTCAAGGTGGTGCAGGCTGCAACGCGGGACTCAAAATTGCTCAATCCCAAGTGAATTTACCCAAATGAATTTAATTTGAATAACAAAACGCAGGAGCAATGCAAGGTCTGCATTAATCAAATTTGTTAAGCAAACTTGTTAGGCAAACTTATTAAGCAAGCTTGTTGTACAGCTCCGTTGGCAACATCGAGAAAAGGATTCATCATGTTTGGTAGCCAGGTATTGGAAACGGCCATCGGTATCGCCCTGTTTTTTCTTGCGGTATCGCTGTTCGTGACCGCATTGCAGGAATTCATTGCCACGGTCTTGAAGCTCAGGGCCAATACGCTCTCTTCTGGCATTGATGAATTGCTGGAGCAAAAAAAGAATCTTGACCCTGTCATACAGGCCATCGTCAATCATCCGCGGGTATCACCGCTCGATGGCAAGCTTTCTTATATTTCATCGACCAGTTTTGCTGCGGCCACTATCCATGTGCTGGGTGGTGCAGGGGATGCTTCCAAAGATGCTTTCAACCGCCTTGATATTGCCGTGGATAATTTACCAGCCGGGAATCTGAAAAGCGTGCTGCAACTCGCCGTCAGCCGTGCCCAGGGTGATGTCACCAAGGTGGAGCAGGAAGTGGCCACCTGGTTTGATGAATCCATGGACCGCCTGTCTGGCCGTTACAAGCGCTATGCCAGTTACCTGAGTCTGGGCCTGGGGGCAATACTGGCCGTGGGCATGAAGCTCGATGCCTTTGCCGTTGGCAGCGCCTTGTGGGTCAGCCCTGTGCTTAGGGACCAGGCTGCCGCGGCTGCGGCAGCCGCCATAGAAAAAGGCGCAACGACAACCCCGGCCATCACTGCTGATGTACTCGCCATGTTTGGCTTTCAAAGTTTCTTTGCCAGCTTCCCTTGCGGCATGGCGCTACTGGGTTGCCTGGTCACCGCATTTGCCGTCAGCCTGGGGGCACCTTTCTGGTTTGATTTCTTGCAAAGCATAGTCAAAATCAATGTGCGCGGTACTGGTGACAAGCCAGCAAAGGCGGATGGCAGCTGATTGCTTGCGTCAGGCAGGGGTAAAAATAAAGCCGGCGTCGCCGGCTTTATTAGCTTACTTCAGTGAGTTAACCTATCCTTGCGCTTTGTACGATGCGCTTCACACGCTCTATATGGCGTGGGTAAAACACCAGTTTTGGTGCCTGGTACATAATCGCATACAGTTGCCCGTTGACGACAGAGACATCTGCGCTGCCAAGGATTTCGAGATTATCAAGCTTGCGCAAGAGGCTGAATTCAAAATGAAAACCTTTGGTGCCGCCAAACTGGCTGGGCTCCATTTTCAGTAATTTGAAGGTAGAACTGTCGCGTGTCAGCGCACCTTCAAACAAGGCAATGATCTGTTCATTTTGCATGCCTGGTTTAAATGCGAATACTTTTTTATCCTTGTTCGATTCTTCTGGCGGGTGCACAGGCTCGCCATCCCGCAGGCCTGAATACACCAGCAGTTTATCTACCGGCAAACCTTCCATGGTCCAGGTATCGCGGTGTGGACCATTCATGCCACTGGCACTGACCTGGTTCCAGGCACCTTCCAGCGTCAGATTGAGTTTGTCGCCAATCAGGCGCGTGCCTGACTCTACTTTGGTTGTGGTGACGCAGGCACTTAATGCCAGCACCAGGCCCAGGACTGAGAGTTTCTTAAAAAAATTCATGTATTCAAATCCTCAATATAACTTTTGATCATGAGTGCATCGCCCGCTTCGGGTGCACTTTGCAGGTATTGTTCAAAGCATAGTTTTGCCTGGTCTTTATTGCCTTTTTGACGCCAGATCAAACCCATGCCACGGTGTGTTTCGGCAGGTTCATTGCCTGCTGCGATGGCTGCCTGATACTGAGTCAGTGCCAGGTCAGCATCCTTGTCCTGATTGCGCAAACGCAGTATTTCAGCCTTGGCCCACAGGTATTCGGCCTGTTTCACTTGACGCCCTGACAGACGCTCAAACAGGACCAGGGATTCGGCATAGCTGCCACGTTTGATTTCATCGACCAGCCAGTCATGCAGGAATGGTGCGGTACGCTCCAGCCATTCTTGCTGGTTATTGCTGCCCTGGGTATTGAGCAGCGCTGCATATTGCTCCAGCTTTTCCTTGCGCTCGTGGATGGGAGGGTGAGTGGCAAACATGGGACTGTTTTTAGCCGGGTCACCCAGCGGACCTGCCTTGCTCTCTTCACGCAGGTTTTCCCAGATTTTTGCAGCTTCAGTCGTATCATAGTGAGCGTTATGCAGCAGTACGATACCTATCCTGTCGGCATCGCTTTCATGCTCCCGCGAAAACGAAAATTGCCCGGCAAGCAAACCGACCTGGCCGAGTGCACCAATCAAACCAAACAAACCGAGGAACTGCCCAAAGGCGGCGCGGCTCTTGATGTCGCGCAAATTGGACAAGGTATGCCGCTCAAGGTAATGGCCTATCTCATGTCCCAATACAGAAGCCAGTTGCGCCTCATTGTCTGCACGCAGCATCAGGCCAGACCAGACTTGCATCATGCCATTTGGCGCCATGTTGGCGTTGAAATAATGATTCCTGACGATGTGCACCCGGATATCCGGGCAATGTTCTGGCGCCAGCTTGCAGGTCAGGGCTTGCACATATTGCGTAAACTCTTTGTCTTTCAAGACAAAGGGGCTGCGGCGCAATTTGGTTTCTTCCCTGTCCATCATAGACCACAGGCCACCTTCGTCAGTGCTGATCTCTGGACGTAAGAAACGGCCAGGCACCTGATACAAAGCCTGGGCGCTGGCGGTGATACTGCTCAGACCCAGACTCAAGCCCAGGGCAATACAGAGCAGGTGTTGACCCTTGCGGTATTTCATGGTTTCACCGGGAACTTGTCGAGCAAGTTGTCCACGGTGTTTCTGGCCTTATCCAGTTCGCGCATGTCGCCTGAACCGCTGATCAATTTATTGAACCAGAGTATCCGGCCAGTGCGCAGATCAACCAGCGAGGCATAGCCGACTTGCATGCCACCTGTCAGGCCTACGCCAAAAATGGCCATGGCGATCATGGCAGCCTTGCGCTCGGCGCTGGCATAGCTATCCCTGACCCAGGTAAATATTGCATAGTCTGCCTGGGTTTTTTCGCGCAGGACTTGTACAGAATCTCCCAATGACCAGTCAAGCGCACCTGCCTTGGTCGGCAAGTATAACGAGGAGGAGCTGAAGTGGTGCAGGTTGATCGCCTGCGCAACTGCGCCATGCAAGGCGTTGACCTCGGCTGTGGCGTCTGCATCCTGTGCATTGAGGGTGACAGTATTTAAGCCAAATTTATTCTTTTTCTCTATCAGGGCCTTGGCAAAATACCTGGTAGCCGCTTCAGTCCAGTCGGCCTTGGGTTCAGGAACGCCACCTGCACTTAGTGAATACAGTTCTATGTCACTGGGCATGATGAGTACAGTGCTGCCTTTGGGAATCTTGCTAAAGCCCGGAGCAAGTTGCTCCACAGCCTGAGCTGATTGCATGGCTGCCAGCAGCATGAGGCCAAAAAAGGCAAAAGGCGCGAAGGTTTTGCGTATAGACATGGATGGAATCCAGAAGAAAAAAGTGCCATATCTTATCAGCGCACCTCAATAAAATACAGTTAAGTTTTTGTGACAAACTCTGGAGATGGGGCAATTTTCGATAGTTGCCAAAGCATAGATCGGGGATGCTTAATCTAAGACGTGACAATTGAATGCCCTAGACCTGGGTTAATCAATGACATGTCAATTGCCGGTAGTTCCCAGTAAGATGTATTGTGCTAGATCGTAAGTGTCGCTGTACTCTAATTCAGCCGGTACGGCAATGTCTGTAGTTAGCAAGCTGCTCTTCAAGCCAGGGCCGTTGGGTGGCATTGTGGAATTTTTTGCGATGCTTTGTGCCAAATAGTGCTTCAGGTTTTTCTATATTGAGCACACTCATGACCAGCGATTCTGCATCGTATTCATGATATTTTTCGACCATCTGTGTGCGGATATACTCGAAAGAGTAATTACTATTAGCGAGGATCGCGATTGTATTGAAAATCTCTAATTGCCTATCAACCCAGTCCGTAAAAAACTCTAGCATATTAAATGCACTTTCCGAGATACCATGTTCGGTCGAAAAAAAAGCAATTTTCCCCAATTTTTCGCCATTCGTAATGAGGCAAACTTCATGACCGCAGCCTTCAAATAAGATGGGCATGAGGCCGCTTAGGTCTTGTCGATTCAAACTCAGACTCTCATCGAGTGGGTTTTCATCATCTCTTTTTCTAAGCGCCATGAGTGCCTCCACGCCAGGATAAGGCTTTGCCGCCTCATACTCGTAAAGAGCTTCGACTTTTTGTAGCCCGTAATGTGGCCCTGCGCCGCCATTACCAACTGTTATATAAAATTGCCTGAGCTGCTCTGGTAGATTGAGATTCAGTTTCTTTTCTATACGCCCAAGTAATGCGGGCGTCACCAGATCGCCAAACTGATATCGATGTTCGTCTGCGGCAAATGCTTGACACTGTTTGTCCATGTGACGCAAGGTGATGAGTTTTTCCTTGAAATCTTGCCACATACTTTTTCTAGCTTGTCGTTTGTCGAGGTTTTGCCACAAAACCAAATTCCCGCATCAATTGCCCCTCTTCACAGCGCTGCACTTCCACACATAAACCAGGCATGCCGGGCGGGCGCAATTGCAATTCACCGGGTGTGCTGGCATCTTCCAGCCACTGCAATAGTGCTTCATCACTGACTGGCTGTTCGCCGAGCGTCAGCCAGGGCAGGCATAGCGCCAGGTCGCGGTCATCAAGCTGGGCAAGGATATTGCCACTGCTGAGTTGCAGCCTGCCTTGCGGGTCAAGAAAGGCGAGTTCGGGTGTGAAAGCCTGTTGCAGGGTAAAGCCGCCATCTACCGTAGTATTGGCGATATAAGGTGTGGCTTCCAGATCGACATACACGCGCTGCGGGCCGTTCTGAAAATACCAGCAACCCTCTTCATTGCACAGATAATTGCGGGTGATGAAAGCCAGCAGGGCGGCATTGCGTATGGGGTCACCCTGCAGGTTCAAGGTCTGGCTGCGCTCGTCGCGCATGCGCCAGTTACCGCGCGCATCGAGTGCCAGCCAGCCGTAGCAATGCGGTACATTCGGCCACTTGGCCATGGCTGCCTTGACGATTTCATCCATCAGCTATTCGCCTCAAAAAATTGCAGTATCTTTTGCGGTAACCAGTTCAAATGGCCTGGTACCTTGCCTGCCGCAAACCCTACATGGCCGCCATGATCAGGGTAATCCAGCGTCACGCATCTGGCCGCCTGGGTGGGTAAATGCTGCTCGGGCAGGAAAGGGTCATTTCTGGCGTTGAGCACCAAAGTCGGTACCGTGATGTCATTCAGTATAAGCTTGGCGCTGGCTCTGTGCCAGTAATCATCAGTATCGAGATAACCATGCAGCGGGGCTGTGACGACATTGTCGAACTCGTACAGGTCGCGTGCATTGAGCATGGCATCACGGTTGAACAGGCCAGGGAACTGGTTGAGCTTTTGCAGGCACTTGGGTTTCAGTGTCTTCAAAAACATGCGGGTATAGATCATGTTGAAGCCGCTCGACAGCGAAGCACCACCCTGCGCCAGATCAAGCGGGGCAGAGACGGCGCAGGCTGCATTGACGATCTCTGCATGGTGCTGCGATTCACCGAGCCAGCGCAACAGCGCATTGCCACCGAGTGAAACACCCGCCGCATAAAACTTGCCACCATCATGACGGTGATGGAATTGCTGATACAGGCGTTCTATGATCCAGTCTATCTCTTGCGCATCACCAGAATGATAAAAGCGTGGTGCCTGATTCAGCTCGCCCGAGCATCCCCGAAAATGCGGTACCGCTCCCGACCAGCCTTTGTCGGCAAGGGCAGCCATCATGGCACGCGCATAATGGCTGTCGCTGGAACCTTCAAGACCATGGAAAAGTACAACCATGGGTTTGCCGGGTTCGCCATCAAGGAAATCGATATCGACAAAATCATTGTCCGGCGTGGTCCAGCGTTCGCGCCGCAGCGGTGTCACAGGCTTGTTGATAAACAAGGCCGGGTAGATGGTTTGTAAATGGCCACCGGGTAACCAGCGAGGGGAGAGGTATTTCATGCAAACTTCATCAATGCAGGGTGCTGGCTTTGAACATGTCCAGCGGCGGTTTGCCAGACGCGACCGAGGCGTGGTGCATGGTGATGCGCCAGCCACGCGGTGTCTTGACATACACATTGGTGGCCAGGATATGGACATCCTGGCTGCCGTCGCTGGGGCGCTGGAATT
The DNA here is from genome assembly GCF_049340245.1 of Undibacterium sp. TC4M20W. NCBI lineage: Bacteria > Pseudomonadati > Pseudomonadota > Betaproteobacteria > Burkholderiales > Oxalobacteraceae > Undibacterium > Undibacterium sp. TC4M20W. The sequence continues at coordinate 21,298 of NZ_JBMPPI010000033.1, read as the reverse complement.
CTTCGACAATGCTATGGACCGCTGTCAGCATATTATGGGTCGCATGCAACTGCAAAGGACGTATCTGCACACTGCCGCGCTCGAAGATCGCTTCCCAGGAACTGCGTATGGCTGCATGGCCTATCAGTCTGGCTGCACCGGGGTGGATGCAGACGATCTCTTCATCCTCGGCCCACAGGGCCATCATGCCATCGAGATCGGCACGGCTCAGTGCATCATAAAAAGCCGCCTCAACTTCGTCGGCACTGCCATTCAGCTGTTTTTTAGCGGCCATGATAGGGGTGGTGGATTAGTGGGCTTTAAGCACAACGCCTGCTGCCAGCTTGTATTGCGTGCCGCAGTAAGAGCAAGTGGCTGTGCCGCCATGCGACAAATCAAGATAGACGCGCGGGTGCGAAGACCACAGCGGCATGGCCGGGTTAGGGCAGTGCGCAGGCAAATCCGTGGCTTGCAGTTCGACGATGTTATTGGTGGTGGCTGTGCTGGCTGTGGTGGACATGGGGACTCCGTAAATAAAAATGGTGCTGGAAGCAGGCGCGCACAGGCTGGCGACGCTGGTTTGCTCCCGAATTAAACATTGCCAACGGGATTTTAACGGATTATGGGGTGGCTGGGGGTATTCGTGCGGGTGGGTGGTGGTGCTGTGTACTCTGTGATTTTGCATGACCCAAAAAAATCGTAGGTTGGGCCGGGCCCTGCCAATATGTAGGTTGGGCTACGCCTCATCAGCCCAACACTCGGCGCTTAAATACCGTATACGTTTGCAGAAGCCCAGTGTTGGGCTGACACCCCGCAGCCCAACCTACGAAATTGCATTGCATGAAATTTAAAATTGTTTGCGCTTGCCAGGATCTGAGAATTTATCAATCTGCTCACAAAATAACCACCACAGGCAAGCTTTTTGTTTCCAAGTTACAATGATGCACTTTCCCGCTCTATCTACACTCTCATGTCATTTGAATCAGACAAGGCCGCGATCAAGGAAGGTTTGAGAGTAGGAGCACCCACCTGGTTTGGTATAGGTGCCTGGGGAATGGTGGTTGGCGTTGCCATGATCAAGGCTGGCCTGACGCTGCCACAAGCCATGGGCATGACCCTGCTGGTCTTTGCCGGCTCAGCCCAACTCGCTTCACTCCCTCTGATTGCCGCACACGCACCAGCATGGGTGATTTTTGCTACGGCACTGGTCGTGAACCTGCGGTTTTTGATTTTTTCTGCCATTCTCGCTCCCCATTTTGCGCACCTGCCCTGGCGTACACGCGCCTGGCTGGGTTTTATGACAGGCGACATTTCTGTCAGCCTGTTCATACAGCGTTATCCTGAATTTATTGAGGAAAAAGGCAAGCTGGCCTATCTCAAATCCTTGGTCTTCCCGAATTGGGGCGCCTGGCAAACTGGCTCTCTCATTGGCATCTTGCTGGGCAGCCAGGTGCCGTCAAGTTGGGGTCTGGGCTTTGCCGGTACCCTGGCCATCCTGTGCATCATGCTACCCCTGATCATCAACCGCGCTGCCTTTGCCGGTGTCGTTGTGGCTGGCATCGTGGCCCTGCTTGCAGTGAATCTGCCCTACAAACTAGGTCTCTTGCTGGCCGTCTTGCTCGGCATGGGTACGTCCATGATGCTGGAAGAATATCTGGACGGTAAAAAAGTAGCCGCCGCTGGCAAGAACAATGGGGAGCAAGAATGAGCGATTGGGAAATCTGGCTAGTCATAGGCCTGCTGACTCTCGCCACCTTCATCGCCCGCAGCGGCTTCTGGCTGGTGGGGCATCACATCAACCTGCCCAAGCGCGTGCAGGAAGCTTTGCGCTACGCCCCCGCCTGCGCACTGGCCGCGATCATTGTGCCAGACCTGTTGCTGACCAATGGTCAGATCGAAGTCGGTTTGCAAAACCCGCGCCTGCTGGCGGGTTTGCTGGCAACAGCTTTCTTTTTGGTGCGCAAGAATATGTTGCAGACGATATTTTTTGGGATGGCGGTGTTTACTTATATTCGGTTGGGGTTGTGAGGGGGAAGTAGTAATTGCGTAGTTTTTACCATATATCTTCGCCTGTGTTGCCAATATCAACTTCCTATTTAGGAATCGTGATAATTGCTTAAGAGACCTGTTTTTGCATTTCCTTTAAGTGTTTTATGACCTGGCGTCCGACAGCTTTAGCCATCAGAGGAGGAACTGCATTTCCTATTTGTCGGGCTTTAGATTGCAACTGCCCATAGAACTTATATTTGCGAGGGAATGTTTGCAAGCATGCTGCTTCGCGCACAGATATTGCGCGGTCTTGATTCGGATGCCCAAAACGACCGTTTGAGTAACTGATGCATTTAGTAGTCAAGCCCGAAGCCGGTTTGTCCCAAGAAAGGCGACCATATACATCGGAGTGTCCAATATGACTCTTATGACAGTCTAGCCATAGAGATTTAGGCCAATCATTTCGGCCACCACCTTCTGGTGTATTTCTGATTCTGTGCAAATTTAAGTCAGATAATTTAGCTGCAACATGGTCTGGATCTTTCTTGCTCCTTTCGCCAGCATTTAATTCAGGTAAGCCGTTAATCCAATCTCTTACTGTTGAAAATGGTTTGCCAAGAGGTCCATGGGTAGCAACTGGTAAATCTATTTTTCCAATTCTACTAGCCAATAAAACGAATCGTTCTCTTTTTTGTGGGACGCCAAAGTGAGATGCAGGGATAACTCTGGATTCATATGAATACCCAAGTTTTTTTAAAAGCTTTAAGAAAGAGGGAAGTGGCCCAACGTTATCGACTGCAATTTTTTGCATACCCGGTACGTTTTCAATAAAGACGTACTCGGGAAGCCACGCTTTTACAAAGCGTGCGAACTCCGATAGAAGATTTCTCCTTGAGTCTGAAGAGTCAGTTGTTTGGTTTTGACGTGAAAAAGGCTGGCAAGGTGCACAGCCACAAAACAATAAAGGAACTTCTCTATTCCCAACGGAATTGGCTAGAGCATTCGTATGAATATCTCTGATATCACCAAGAATAAATTCAGCTTCGGGGAAATTTTTTTGAAATGTCTTTGCTGAATCAGAGTCCAGATCCAGTCCAAGCGCAATCTCCATGCCAGCAGACTCGAATCCGCAACTTGTACCGCCACATCCCGAAAAGAAATCGAAGACTTTAATTGACATATCTAATCCAAAAGTCATTTACACACATTTTTATGCTAAATATTAGCGAATTTGTTTAATATTTGCTGTAAGCAAAGTATTCCAGCATTGTCGCTGGGTATTGACGCAACCTTTCGCTGCTGTGTGGCTAAAATTTGCGAAGCATCGATAGTTTCAAAGTCTTCTAGCCCTAATTCTGATCTCGCAAGTAATTTAAATTTTTCTTTCGGGTTTGCAATTGTTATCGCAGCCTCTATTTTATCCTGTGTCATTGAAGTCCAAACAAATTCCTCTGGATCAATGCCCGGTAAGTAATTAACGTGAGTATTTACCCACGTGATGAATTTTTTTTGAGCATCTACACGTTGTTCATTGTTGCCACCACCTGCACCGCCATCAACAGGGAAGCTTAAATCAACATTGGTAAAGTTTTTTATGATAGCAGCTAAGTTTTTCTCTTGACTCGGGGTAATTTCATCCACGGCTGGAAGTGTATTGTTTGTACGCTTATCTCCATCCAATAATATGAATATATCTTGGCGGTCTGCTAATGCAAATGGGGATGCATAAAATTTCCATAATGTTTCTGCTCCACCTGGGTAGTACTTAACTTCGAACATTGCGGAAAATGCTTGACCCAATAATCGTAATGCTTTTTCTACGATTGCTTTACCCAACTTGTCCTCAACTAAAATTGTGCGCCTCCCTTGCCCTAAGTCGCCTAAGTGAAAGAAGGCCTCTTCAGGTAACGAGGCTTGCTTGGGGATCGTGACTTTTTCAAGCAAATTATCGACAATCATGACCTTTATGGCATCCTCAGGTAATTGGCGAACAAATGCTGGTGAGTGTGTGGAAAGCACAATTTGATGTTTGTTGTGTTTTACAGCATCCATTAAATAGTCCATCAATCGTTCTTGAGCACCAGGATGAAGGCTCACTTCTGGTTCGTCTAGTAAGATTAATGATTTCTCTTCTGCTAATGAAACAGCATTGACTAATGCGATCACAGAGAACTCACCACTTCCCGCAAAAGCCTCAGTGTATTGACGCGACTTGGTTTTCAATTGCGCCGTGTATCCATCGCCGTCAAAGAAGCTATGACGTACCAACTTTATTTCGGAATATTCTCGCCCCAATATTTTAGAAACTGCCTTAACTTCTGGAACGGCTAACGTTCTATTTTCCCTATTTACGATTCGTTCATTGTAATATTCGTAACTCTTTGCTCCTGAGTTAATTGCACTTTTTAGATGTGGCGATCTCGACCTTATTAAAGCTTTTTTCGCTTTAGTTTCACTCCCTTTGTTTCTTATTTGTCCGTAATAAAAAAATTTATCAAATGCACTTAATGCTGCGCGAAAGTCGATGTAAACCACGTTTTTTGAGATTGTATTCCAGCGTGTTTTGGACCCACCTTCTGGAGCTGGGGCATCTTTCTTAAAGGGGGTCATTCCATATTTCGCTATTGGCCTAGATGGTTCCCAATAGTCAGGATCATTTTCTTTTTTTATTCTGCTTTTAAGTACTTCAGTAATTTGACCTGCTTTTTCATTGAAATAGCCGTAAATAAAACAATTTGGAGAGCCATGCCCTTCTTCGATGGGATCTATTGCAGTCGAAAACCATAAGTTCCCTACATTATTGCTTCCTGGAACACCGTAAAGTGCCTTGAGAACTGAACTCTTATTCGTTCCGTTCGGACCTACTAATGCAGTTATTGGGTAAGTAAAGTCGATTCGTGTGTCAGGTAGCAAATTTTTGTACTGTGGGAATCGGATGTAGTCGATATACGGAATTAATTGGTTTTGGTTTTTTAGTGTCCGTAAAATATTCTTTGTTGAAGTCATAAGATAAGTTAAATTTTGGCTATTCGAACATAATTGTATTTATTATATTTGTAACTTATTCTTCAGTTTCGTGCAAATCTAAATAAAAGTGCCTCAATCTGTTAAATTTTCCATTGCTTTAAATGCACTAAATCTTGTTGACTCCCACTTTGATCAGCTCATATTTTGTGAAGCGACAGCGTTGCCATTGTATTTTAGATGTTTTTTTAACAATCATTCTCGCATTAAACTTGCAAAACCCACGCAAAACCGTATGGTCTGCAAGCGGGCTTTGGTAAAATAGCGGGCTGAGAACTTATGCAGTAAATATGCATTAAATTTACTGGCGGAATTCATTTGCCCGGCTCTCGCAGGCAAATGCGCCACCCTTCAACCTTGCCAACTCCATATCACGATGCAATTCAACCGACTCAGTGACCTGATCGCAGCAAACCAGCTCCAGGGCAAACGTGTTTTCATCCGCGCCGATTTGAACGTTCCCCAGGACGATGACGGCAATATTACCGAAGATACCCGTATCCGCGCATCTGTCCCGGCGATACAGCAGGCTTTGCAGGCGGGTGCAGCCGTGATGGTGACTTCGCATCTGGGTCGCCCAACTGAGGGTGAATTCAAGGCAGAAGATACATTGGCACCGGTTGCCAAGCGTCTGTCTGAATTGCTGGGTGTGAACGTCGAACTGAAGCAAAACTGGGTGGATGGTGTAGATGTCGTGCAAGGCCAGGTAGTCTTGCTGGAAAACTGCCGTGTCAACAAGGGTGAAAAGAAAAACGACGATGCGCTGGCGCAAAAGATGGCTGCCCTGTGCGACGTATATGTGAATGATGCCTTTGGCACTGCCCACCGTGCAGAAGCAACTACCCACGGCATCGCCAAATTTGCCCCTGTCGCCTGCGCTGGCCCGCTGTTGTCTGCCGAGCTTGATGCCCTGGGCAAGGCGCTGGGTCAACCTGCGCGCCCACTGGTGGCTATCGTGGCTGGCTCCAAGGTATCCAGCAAACTGACTATTTTGAAGTCCTTGGCAGACAAGGTTGATAACCTCATCGTCGGTGGCGGCATTGCCAACACCTTCATGCTGGCATCTGGCCTCAAGATAGGTAAATCCCTTGCAGAAGCTGATCTGGTGGATGAAGCCAAGGCCATTATCGACATGATGGCCAAGCGCGGTGCATCCGTGCCTATCCCGACTGATGTGGTGTGCGCCAAAGAATTTTCGCCAACCGCAGTAGCAACCGTCAAGGCAGTGGCAGATGTGCAGGACGATGACATGATCCTCGACATCGGCCCGGCAACCGCAGCATTGCTGGCAGAGCAAATCAAAAAATCTGGCACGATAGTCTGGAACGGCCCGGTCGGCGTATTTGAATTTGACCAGTTCGGCAACGGCACCAAGGTGCTGGCGCAGGCGATTGCAGATTCAGCAGGCTTCTCGATTGCTGGCGGTGGCGACACCCTGGCAGCGATTGCCAAATATAACATCGCTGACAAGGTAGGCTATATCTCCACAGGCGGCGGCGCTTTCCTGGAATTTTTGGAAGGCAAAACCCTGCCAGCAGTAGAAATTTTGTTGCAACGCGCGGTAAAGTAAATTCAAGGTCAAGATCAAATTCAAGACCATTAACCACAGAGGTACAGAGGAAGGAAAGACTGCTTGCAAGCAGTCTTCGTTACGCGGGCGAGTGGCATGCCACTCGAATTCCCCGCTACACCACAGAGAAAGGCAAGAGAAAACCTTGAAATGACTGAATCTGTAATGATTAGATTCTCTTTTGCCTTTCTCTGTGCTCCTCTGTGTCTCCGTGTCTCTGTGGTGAGATTTTCGGTCTTAACAAGCTTTTCAGGTTTTCATCCAACTCAACGCTAAAAATAATATCTAATTTTCAGGAGACCAGATGTCACGTGCCACCAAGATTGTTGCCACCATAGGCCCCGCTTCAAATGACATGGCTACGCTCAAGCGCATGATCCATGCCGGGGTGAATGTGGTGAGGTTGAATTTCTCGCATGGCAAGGCGCAGGATCATATAGACCGGGCCACGATGGTGCGTCAGGCAGCAGCAGAGTGTGGCCGCGAAATCGCCATCATGGCTGATTTGCAGGGGCCTAAAATCCGTATCGGCAAGTTTGAAAATTCCCGCATCCATCTTGAAAACGGCGACAAGTTCATCCTCGATGCAGACTGCACCATGGGCACGCAAGAGCGCGTTGGCCTTGATTACAAAGCCCTGCCACGCGATGTCAGAAATGGCGATCTGCTATTGCTCAATGATGGCCTCATCGTGCTGGTGGTAGAAAAAGTCGTTGGCAATGAAATCCATACCATTACAAAAATTGGTGGCGAGCTGTCCAACAACAAGGGCATCAACCGCCAGGGCGGTGGCCTGACAGCGCCAGCACTGACTGGCAAGGACATGGAAGACATCAAGACTGCGATGTCTTTCCAGGCTGATTATGTGGCCGTGTCTTTCCCAAAAAATGCGACTGACATGGAAATGGCAAGGCAACTCTCGAACATCGCGGGTGAGCCTTATAACCACAAACCCATGATGATCGCCAAGATAGAACGTGCAGAAGCGATACCGCTGCTGCAAGAAATTCTGGATGCATCAGACGGCATCATGGTCGCCCGTGGTGACCTGGCTGTAGAAGTCGGCAATGCGGCTGTGCCAGCCCTGCAAAAACGCATGATCAAAATGGCGCGTGCTTCCAACAAGCTGGCTATTACTGCCACGCAGATGATGGAATCCATGATCGTCAATGCCGTGCCTACTCGTGCTGAAGTATCAGACGTGGCCAATGCTGTTTTGGACGGCACTGATGCCGTCATGACCTCAGCAGAAACTGCCTCTGGCAAATACCCTGTAGAAACCGTAGAAGCGATGTCGCTGATTTGCCTGGAAGCTGAAAAATTCCAGGAGAACAAGCTTGACGCCGATTTCCTCAACCTGACCTTTACCCGCATCGACCAGTCCATCGCCTATGGTGCGCTGTTCACAGCGCACCACCTGGGTGTAAAAGCCATCGTGGCCCTGACCGAATCGGGTTCTACTGCCTTGTGGATGAGCCGCCACAGCGTCGACGTGCCCTTGTTTGCACTGACACCAAGCGTGGCCACCCAGCGCAAGGCAGCGCTGTACCGCAATGTCCAGACCTTCAAACTACCTTACTCTGATGACAGGGAAGCGGTGTTGAAGTCTGCCGAAACCGTCTTGCTGGAAAACGATGTTGTCGTCAAAGGCGACATGATCGTCGTTACCTGGGGTGAACCCATGGGGCAGGTCGGCGGCACCAATGCAATGAAAATTGTCAGAGTAGGTGAGAACCAAGCGTAGCAGGGACAAAGATTTTTTTATAAAGCAATCTGGAGTTAATTATGCCACTCGTATCCATGCGTCAATTGCTGGACCACGCCGCCGAAAACGGTTACGGTCTGCCAGCTTTCAACGTCAACAACCTGGAGCAAGTCACTGCCATCATGCAGGCCGCCGATGAAGTTGGCGCACCTGTCATCATGCAAGCCTCTGCCGGTGCCCGTAAATATGCTGGCGAAGCATTCTTGCGTCACTTGATCGAAGCCGCGGTAGAAGCCTACCCGCACATCCCCGTCGTCATGCACCAGGACCATGGCCAGTCGCCAGCAGTGTGCATGGCTGCGATCAAATCCGGTTTCACCTCGGTGATGATGGATGGTTCGCTGGAAGAAGACGGCAAGAGCGTCGCCAGCTATGAATACAATGTCGAAGTATCGCGTGAAGTGGTCAAGTTTGCCCACTCCATCGGCGTCACGGTAGAAGCAGAACTGGGCGTGCTCGGTTCTCTCGAAACCATGATGGGCGACAAGGAAGACGGCCACGGTGCAGACGGCAAAATGACGCGTGAACAATTGCTGACAGACGTGCAGCAAGCTGCTGACTTCGTCAAGCAAACACAGTGCGACGCCCTGGCAATTGCCATCGGTACTTCCCACGGTGCCTACAAATTCTCTCGCAAGCCAACTGGCGACATCCTGGCAATCGACCGCATCAAAGAGATTCATCAGCGCATTCCAAATACGCATCTGGTCATGCACGGTTCCTCTTCCGTACCGCAAGAACTGCTGGATGAAATCCGTCAGTTTGGCGGCGACATGAAAGAAACCTATGGTGTGCCGGTTGAAGAAATCGTCATCGGTATTCAGAACGGTGTGCGCAAGATCAACATCGACACCGACATCCGCCTGGCAATGACAGGTGCGATCCGTCGCTACATGTTTGAAAACCCATCCAAGTTTGATCCACGTGATTACCTGAAACCAGCACGCGAAGCAGCCAAGCTGGTGTGCAAGGCACGTTATCTGTCCTTCGGTTGCGAAGGCCAGGCAGGCAAGATCAAGCCTATGGCATTGGAAAAAGTAGCAGAGCAGTACAAGAAAGGCGCATTGGCGCAGATCGTAAATTAAGACGTAAGTTTGTTTCCTCATTCCGGTGCGAGCCGGAGTGGGGGGATGAAATGCAGGGTTTAGACAAAATTGACGGTTGGAAAAATGTAGGTTGGGCTAATCTCGTAGGTTGGGCTAATCTCGTAGGTTGGGCTAATCTCGTAGGTTGGGCTAATCTCGTAGGTTGGGCTACGGTTTACCAGCCCAACACTGGGCCTTAAAAAATGTATGCGTTATTTAAACGCCGAGTGTTGGGCTGATGAAGCGTAGCCCAACCTACGAGAAGCTATATTCGCCTCACCAACAATTTTGTGTAAACCCTATCCAGATCGAAATAAAGAAATCCCTCATGACTACGCAAATCAATTCCACTCTTCATTCCCTGCCTTTGCTGGGCCGTGGCAAGGTACGTGACAATTACGCTGTTGGCGACGACAAGCTGCTCATCGTCACCAGTGACCGCCTGTCCGCATTCGATGTCATCATGAATGAACCCATCCCTGACAAAGGCCGCGTGCTGAACCAGATGGCGAATTTCTGGTTTGAAAAGCTGGGTCATATCGTGCCTAACCACCTGACAGGTGTCGCACCAGAATTCGTCGTGTCCGCAGATGAAGTGGCGCAAGTCAAAGGCCGTGCGGTCGTTGCCAAACGCCTCAAACCCATCATGGTAGAAGCCGTGGTACGTGGCTACATCATCGGCTCAGGCTGGAAAAATTATCAAGAGACTGGCGCAATCTGCGGCATACAATTGCCAGCAGGTTTGCCACAGGCAGCCAAGTTGCCAGCACCTATTTTCACACCGGCTGCCAAGGCAGAAATGGGCGAGCATGATGAAAACATCAGCTATGCAGAAACTGAACAACGTATAGGCGCGGAGCTGGCCGCCAAGATCCGCGACATCAGCATACAGCTCTACACTGAAGCCGCAGAATACGCCGCCACCCGCGGCATCATCATCGCCGACACCAAGTTTGAATTTGGCCTTGATGACAATGGCGTGCTGCACTTGATGGATGAAGTACTGACTGCCGATTCTTCGCGCTTCTGGCCTGCTGACTCATATGCCACCGGCATTTCACCACCGTCTTTTGACAAGCAGTTCGTGCGTGATTATCTGGAAACCATCACCAGCTGGAAAAAGACCGCACCAGCACCAGCCCTGCCGGATGAAGTCGTGCAAAAAACTGCCGCCAAATACCGCGAAGCACTGGAACGCCTGACTGGCGAAAGCCTGAAGGACTGATGATGACTACCAATAAAATCGTCGTCGGCGTCGTCATGGGTTCATCGTCAGACTGGGACGTCATGCAAAACGCCGTCGCCATCCTCAAGGAATTTGGCATAGGCTTTGAAGCCAAGGTCGTCTCGGCCCACCGCATGCCGGACGAAATGTTCACCTATGCAGAAACCGCCCGCGAACGCGGCCTGCGCGCCATCATCGCCGGTGCTGGCGGTGCAGCGCACCTGCCAGGCATGATCGCAGCAAAAACCATCGTGCCAGTACTGGGTGTGCCCGTGCCATCCAAATACCTGCGCGGCGAAGATTCATTGCTGTCCATCGTGCAAATGCCCAAAGGCATACCAGTAGCTACATTCGCCATAGGCGAGGCAGGCGCAGCAAACGCCGCCCTGGCCGCGATTGCGATTTTGGCGACGACAGATGATGCATTGGCGGCGAGATTGATCGAGTTCCGCGAAAAGCAAACGCAAGTTGCACGCGATATGGTGTTGCCGGTTTGAGTGTGTTTGTAGGTTGGGATGGTCTTGTAGGTTGAGTTAACTCCGTGAGTTGGGCTGATCTCGTAGGTCGGATTGCATCGTAGGTTGGGCTACGTTTTATCAGCCCAACACTCGGCGTTTGAATCACGGATACGTTTGTTGAAGCCCAGTGTTGGGCTGATAAAGCGTAGCCCAACCTACGGCACGGCCCAATCTAGGTACACGGCCCATTAACGAAACTTGATATCGCAACCCGGATTTCTATCTACCTAAATATCCGTACCTCATTTGATTTGTACTATTGTGTACAAACAATCCCTAGTTTGAAATCACTACCATGACCACTCATCCACAGCCCGCACAGCCCCGCCAGCCATTGTTACCCAATACCCCCGCCAGTTGCCTCGGCATCATGGGTGGCGGCCAACTGGGCCGCATGTTTATCCAGGCAGCGCAAGCCATGGGTTATCAGGTAGCCGTGCTGGAACCTGAAGCAGGCTGCCCCGCCGCGCAAGTGACAGGGCAGCATATCCAGGCAGGCTATGAAAACCACCCTGGCCTGATGGCATTGACCAAAGCCAGCAAAGCTATCACCACAGAATTTGAAAACGTCCCGGCAGAAAGCCTGAATCTGCTGGCACAAACCAGCTTTGTTTCACCTGCCGCTGCCTGCGTCTCCATCGCGCAAGACCGCATCGCAGAAAAAAACTTCTTCACCCGCTGCGGTACAACGACCGGTGTTTATCCGGCACCGCACCTGGCCATCAATAGCCAGGACGACGTTGCCAAAGTCAGCGATGATCTCTTGCCCGGCATCTTGAAAACCGTGCGCATGGGTTATGACGGCAAAGGCCAGGCCCGCGTGCGTGACCGTGTTGAACTCGCTTCTGCCTTTGCTGGCATGAACGGCCAGGTTTGCGTGCTTGAAAAAATGCTGCCGCTGGCTTATGAAGTGTCCGTCCTCGTCGCCCGTGGTGTCGATGGTGAAGCGGTGGTATATCCAATCGCAGAAAATGTCCACCGCGATGGCATCCTGTTCACCACCATCGCCCCCAGCACCCATGTGTCGGCAGATGTCGCCAGCAAGGCACAAGCTGCGGCCCTGCATATCATTGCAGAGATGGGCTATGTAGGCGTGTTGTGCATAGAATTTTTTGTGCTCAAGGATGGTAGCCTGGTCGTCAATGAAATGGCACCACGCCCGCACAATAGCGGCCATTACACGATAGATGCCTGCATCACCAGCCAGTTCCAGCAACAGGTCAGGGCGCTCGCGCAATTGCCGCTGGGTGACGTGCGCCAGCATTCACCAGCCGCCATGCTCAATATCCTCGGTGATGTCTGGTATGAAAGCGACACTGACAACATGCGCGAACCTGCATGGGATCAGGTGCTGGCTATCCCAGGTGCGCACCTGCATCTGTACGGCAAGGCAGAAGCACGCCGCGCCCGCAAGATGGGCCATATCACCTTCGTCTCACCGACGATGGCAGAAGCGCAGGCTAACCTTGGCAAAGCCTGCGCCATTCTCGGCATAGCAGCACCGGAGTGGGCATGAAGTCACAAGCCATTACGCCTGAGGCAATCTCACAGGCAGCGCTAGCACTGGAACGCGGCCAACTAGTCGCCTTCCCAACCGAGACCGTGTATGGCCTGGGTGCTGATGCAGAAAACCCCGCCGCCGTTGCCAACATCTACACCGCCAAGGGCAGGCCATCGAATCATCCGGTGATTGTCCACGTTGCCCCCGGTGCTGACATCAGCTACTGGGCCAAGGACATCCCGGCAGAAGCGCACCAGCTCATCGCCGCCTTCTGGCCCGGCCCGCTGACCCTGATCTTGAAACGTGCTGACCATATTCCCGATGCCGTCTCAGGCGGGCAAGACACGGTAGGCATACGCTGCCCATCACACCCAGTAGCACAAGAACTCTTGCTCGCCTTCAAGGCAGGCAAGGGCGGTGTGGCTGCACCATCGGCCAATAAATTCGGCCACGTCAGCCCCACCATGGCCGCGCATGTAGAAGAAGAATTCGAGCAAGAGATACAACCCGGCGGCCTCATCGCCAGCATACTCGACGGCGGCCAGAGCGATGTCGGCATAGAATCCACCATAGTTGACCTCAGCCGCCTCGCCACCCATGGTCCGGTTTTGCTGCGCCCCGGACACATCACCGTCGCCCAAATGGCCGCCGTGCTGGGCACCACGCCAGCAGCCCCGGACGCCGCCGCCCCACGCGCATCCGGCACCCTGGACGCCCACTATGCACCGCATACGCCCGTGATTCTGGTAGAGGCCGCAGAACTCGACGACACCGTCAACCGCTTGCACGCCAAAAACAAAAAGCTCGCCCTCATGAGCTACCAGGCCCACCTCGCCATCCACGCCGAAGCATGGCGTCATCTGCCAGCCGACCCGGTAGGCTATGCGCACGACCTGTACGCAGGCTTGCGTGAACTCGATCATGCCAACGCTGATTTGATTCTGGTAGAAGCCCTGCCACAAGACAAAGACTGGCAAGGCGTGAACGACCGTTTGCGCCGGGCGGCGTTTGACTCGCGGGATGTGTTGAAAGCCTTGCTTGACAATGCATGACCAAACAAAAGCCAGCCAGCTAGCCCAGGAAGGCTTGGCCCTGTGGGGAAAATCCGAGCTGGCACTGGCTGCGCAAAAAACAGAAGAAGCAATTGCACTTGCTGACCCAAATCATTGGGAAGTACCCGTTTATCACAGCAGGCTGGCAGGTATCTATGCACAGGCTGGCCAGAACGACAAAGCCAGACTGCACTACGAGACGGCGCTACTCCTTCACTTGCAGGATGGCGAAACAGAAGGCGGCATCACCATCATCACTAGCAGATATTTCCTGTCTATGCATTTGCTGGAAATGGGTCTCGCAAACGAAGCATTGGATGTGCTGCAACCTTCTTTGCAAGCCGCTTCTACTCATTGGCTGAACTGCATTGCCCATGCCCATATCTTGCACGCATTGGGTAGATTTACAGAGGCTAAAGAAGCAGCTCAATTGGCGATCAAATATGCACCTTCGTTGTTAAAGGCCGAGCAACTGACGGATAATCTGAAAACGGTTCTTTCTGAGGTCTGAACTTCAAAGAAAATAATCAGCATCCAGGTAGACACACAGTTAACTTGGGGTTAATAGCGTTTGTCAGTCCGCAAAATAAAATAGGAATCGTATGTTTATCGATCTGGAACATAGATGGAGATGCACTACCAGCGAGGCTATGCATGCACTTGCCAAGCAACTTGGTTTAGCGCCGCCACCCCTGGCTTACGATTGGCATTATGCTGTAGCTGATCCTACCAGAATTGAAGGTTTTGTCGCTGCGTATGAAAATTTGTCATTAAGTGACGACGAAAAATTCACTTTGATGGAAGTGATACTCAACTCTGTCATCGATGCTGCAGATGAAACTATTCTGGAAAGTCATCTATGGGAAAATATATTACTTTTGATAGAAAATAACATAGCACTGCACATCTATTCGGTTTGGTACTACTCAAGCGTGAAGCAAGAAAATATTGAAGATGCCTGGTGCATCGCCCAGTGGATGCGCAAGATCCTGATGCGGCATCAAGAGAATTTTGCACAGCCCATGTAGGCACGATCAGTTCCGCGTAATCGCACATACATCAATAAAAAATTTCACTGGGTTTTTTTTCGCTCACCCCACAAATAAATCATCTATGTTCGACTCCTTCAAGCAATTTATCTATGTCCGGATTTCTCCTGATCTCCTAAGCGTGAAGAATATCAAATCGGGAGAGTGCATTTCAGAAGTACCTGAACTGGCGATCAGTGCGCCACCTGATCAAAAGATACTGGGTGTTGGCGCTGCGGCGCGGTCTTCGATAGTGGGAAAAGCCGGTGCCGTTGTGCTTAATCCCTTTGCTCATCCTCGCTCACTTGTATCTGATTTTACCGTGGCACAGCAACTCATCAAGGCTTTTGTTCAGCGCGTCAAGTCCAGTTCTGCCATGGCGATGAATCCCATCATTATCTTCCACCCACTCGGTAACCCCGACGGTGGTTTTACCCAGGTAGAAGGCCGCGCATTTCGTGAGTTGGCGTTCGGGGCCGGTGCATACAAAGTCATACTCTGGTACGGCGACGAACTGACTGATCAGGAAATATTGTCCGGCCAGTATCCCGCCCATGGGCGTGTTATTGAGTAATCTTGTTGGTACAGCAGAGCCTTGCGCTTGCCAAGCCCGTTGAGTCGGGGTGTCATGGCTAAACGAGTTTTAATAAAGTCCGTCTAGATACGATTAGACTAGAGCGTAATAACAAGAATAGAAATTAACTCCAGGCACTTAAACAGTATTTTTCTGAAATTTGGAAATAGCTAAGCAGTTGGATTTATCTTGCTTCTTGTGTCATTGATCTTTTCCCATAAACGCGATCACGTTTCACTAGTCGCACTTACGCTTGCTGAGAGTTCTTTGATTTTTTCGCTATAAGGCTCTGACCAACTGTCAATAAGGGTACGGCTATTTATCCATTGCTGCATATGGGGAAGAGCTTCAATTGCTTTCCCTTGTTGATATAAAATATCCGCAATGAATTTTTGATTAAGGCGGCTATAAAAAATACCTGGCTTCCTTGCTTCTTTTTGGGGAGCGGGGAAAAGAAAATTCATAATACGTAAAATGATAGATCCTTGTGGTTGCTCTTGAGGTGCCCCAAAGTTTAATTCGCCTTTTAATACAGCGATGAATATTTGAGGCTCAGAGAATTTGTCCAACCAGGGCAATATACGCTTGAAAAAATCTGATTCAAAATCACTGTGGTTTTCAATTGAATAATCCATAGATGTGTGCCAGCCCCGTTGTTCAAAGCCGGTTTTTAAGACTTCGACACTTAAAGCTTCCTCGAATACTCGCTCTTCATTTTCATGCATACGCAAAAAATCAGGTTGGAGTACGGCGATAGAGAGCACGATATAAAGATACTGCTTATTCAGTGAAGACTGCGTTACTGATATTCTTTGCTGGATAAAATCGCATGTTGGCGACTGCCTAGTAAATGAAATGTATCGCAGAGATTTGCGAACGAGATTTTCATCTATGTCAAAACCAAGATTTGAAAAATTAATCTTTACCCATTCGAAGGTATTCATCGTTAGCTTAAATGAGAGTCTGACGTGATCAATGGAGTTTATTTATGCGGTGATTATAAGTGTTTCCTTGCAAGCGGTCTTATAATCAGGAATTGCGTTTCTCCTCAGTTAACCTCAAATGCTGAAAATACCATCATATGAGCTCAACAAAATTAGGCTTTAAAGAAAACCAGGCCAAATTGATTTTGTATAGCTACTCCAGCCTGCAGCACCAACTCCATGCCGACGCATGTATGCAAGGCTTATACACCAGACGATACATAAAGATGGAAAAAGAATTCAGGGTACATATTCAGCAAAGTATAGACACCAGGCTCATTGTAGATGGTCTATTTAAGCTGGATAAAAAAATCAAGCTTGGTGCACAGCGTCCGGGCTCTTGCGTCTGGCGCTGGAGGGTGGCGGACAATTTCTCTTGTTTTGTGGTTCTCGAATTCTATGCATCCGGCAAGGACTGCAATCTCGGTATAGGCTGGTCAAAAAGAAGTGATGGCGTATTGGATTTTTTAGAGGCTCATCGAACTGCTGTTGGGAAGCTGGATGCTAACGATGGCAATCTTGATGCTCTGTCAGATTTGCAGGAAGTGTATTTTTATAGATGGGCATTTGGCAGCCCGGTTGGATTTTTTGGCCCGGCAGAAGAAATGGCTTCGATAGAAAGGGCAAAGGATGTATATGCCGACCCTGATACCCTGAAGAGAGCAAATGCATCTGCTGCCTATACAGAAACCGATTGGGAAAAGAATACGATGATCAGGTACTGGGGCATTATGAAATGCTTCATGGATACTCCGTTGACTCAAGAAGATGCCGAATATGCGACTGGGGATATGTGCAGGGAAATGCTTTCTTTTCTTGAAAACTTTGGCCTGCCATATCTGATGAAAACTGCGCAGGCATGCTGCCCTGTTTAGAATTGATGGTATAGACAATTTTTATCCAGCCATTGCTGCCTTATGGCACAGCTTGCAAATTGGCATGTCGTGTAGCTGTTATGTACACAGAAAAAGGCTTAGCCGGCAAGCCAGGGAAAAAATAAACGCGGCAACACTGCCGGAATGATTAAAAAGAAAACATAATTGTGCATTTGATTATAAAATGTATGGTCTTGAACTGTCTTTTTATCCCGTCTTTTGATTCCCCCGGTCTGATGTTTGTCGCCAAGGTGGCGCATGCCGGTTCTTTTCCTGGAGTTTTGCATGGCCTTCAATTTTGAGAACGACAGACCTTATTTCATCATCCCCAAACATAGCAAGCAGCCACTGGGCGTGCAAAGGCAGGAAAAACAAAAAGGGCTGAAGATAGAGTCGCAAAACGCGATCCAGGGCAGCACTGCTCAGCAAGTGCGTTTCGCCCGCCATGGCAAGGGGCACTTTTATGTGATCATGAGTCATTCCGGTTTGTACTGGGATATCAAGAACGCTTCGCAAGATGCCGGCGCAGAGCTGTTGCAATGGGATTGGAGTGATTCACAAGGTAATTCGCCCAACCAGCGTTTCAGGCTGATGTCGAACGGTGAGGGCTATTACTATATCAAGGCTGCTCATAGTGGTCTGACGCTAGAAGTAAAAGATGCGGGGAAAGATGGTGCGCAAGTACAGCAAAATCAACTGAACTCCAATATCGCCAACCGCGATTATCAGTTGTTCAGCATTATGCCGGCCAGTACTGGTTATCTGGTGAGAGAGCCAATGGCATTCAAGGTTCATACCGATTTTATACGTGAGGCAACGCTGTCACTTATAGACAAGATGCCCGAGGTTGGTGGTGCAGTGCAGGCCATTGTCGGCTTCTTCTGGCCTGACAATCACGATCAGAATTTTTGGGATCAGATCACCGCCTATGTTGAACAGCGTATGAAGGATTTGCTGAAACAGGCTGAAATCAAAACATTGACCCAGACCCTGGAAGGCATCAAAAAAAATCTCAAGGAATATCTGAGCACCACTAACCTGATCAATAAACGCATCAAACTGCTCGCTGCCATTACAGCGGCTACGCAGGTAGAAAATCACTATCTCGATAATGATGGCGGCCTTGCCGTGCTGCCACTCATGGCATCCTGGGGTACCATGGTACTGACTATGCGCATGGAAGTGGTTAGTCACTATAACCAGGTGAACCTGCTCCTGGCCAACCCGGACCAGGCTGCGCTGAAGGCAGATGGTGATGAACTGCAATTTTTAAACGAAGCCATAGCACGCTTTGGCCTGGCCGCCAGTACCAGCCGCAAAAAGGCGATGGAATGGCGATTGTCATTTATCGTCAGTGATGTAAAAGTCACTTCCAGCAGGCAGGGGCGGCTGGATGAATACTGGGTCGAAGATCGTTATGAAGGCTGGCGTGTTTCACATACTTCCGCACCTTCATCACGCGTTCACGATCCCCAAGCCAAGGCCAAGGTAGATAAAGCCAAGGAAATGCATGTGGCCAGGGTAAAGGCGAAATTCGATGTCGAACTTGACGTTATCCTGGCACAGGTGTACCTGTGGCCTTATTTCAACAGAGAGAAAAAACCTGGGCCGGGCAAAAAGAAAATCGCAGTAACGACTGCTTATGGGTATATGCCTTCTAACAACAGTTTTGCCTCAAAGCTTGATGATCTGGGCGAAGTCGTATTGTGGACGCATGCCAATAATCAGCCACATGCCTTTCTTTGTGGCCTGCAATTATTACCTGTTAAAGGCGATAGTTTTTCCGTCGGCAAGACAGAAGGGGACAAACAGACACTGAAACTGGCAACAGGTGAATATATCTGTAATGTCCGCCTTCTTGAATGGGATAACATCATTTTGGGACTGATACTCGAAACCAATCTGGGACGATCTATCCAGGCAGGCAAGATTGGCGATCACATCAATGGCCGTTATTTTGACGCGGGCCTTGACGATATGGTTGCTGCCAAACTCGTCAATATTTCTGGCACCCATAGTACGGATAAATTCAATTCATTGAATTTTCATTGGGAATATGAGCGGGCTGAATAAGTCTATCGCTGCCTAAGACATCTGTGGTGATGGAGATGAATGTGGTCATCAATGCGTTGATGACACTGCAAGGCATACATCGCGGTTGTGCTTTGCTGCCTAAGCCTCGGCAGCAAAGCATTGTTCCATGGCCCTCAATGCATGCACATTCGATGGAATGAAAGCATGGCTTGCCGGTACAGGTATCGCCTGCGCCTGTGACGATGGGATGGCCTCTTCAGCAGCAACCATGCCATCGTGTGGCAAGCTAAAGCCAAAGAAAAAACAGAAAGCACCCAGCCAGGGCCATGTGCCATAGACGTGCGCGCAGGGAATGCTGAGCATCGGGACTTTGCTCATCCTTTCTTCATCAGCGGCAAACTGGCCGCATTCGCCAGTCAGTATCCGATAGATTTTCCAGTGACGTAATCTGCGGGCGAGCCGCATGGCGCGCAATGGCGATGCCAGCAACACTGCGCGCCTGGGGCGCAAGTGCGGTTCCAGTTGCTCGTTCAGGCTCCTGAGAAGCACACCACCAAAAGAATAGCCTACAGCATGGTAGTCACCTTGACTGCCGACCGCAGTTAGTAATTCGCTGAGCTTCTTTTGGATTTCATCAAAAGATTGGCTTGATACACGGTAGTCAAAACAAACAACTGAATAACCATGTTGTTCAAAGTAACGGACAAACTTGCCGCGCATATAGCGCTTGCCGCCGACTCCATCGATAAAAATAAGCTGACGGGTATTCTTGCTCATGCAAACTTTCCATTAAAACCTGGATACGCGATGAAGACCGGCTACACAATTCTCCGCAGCTACTCGTGGTATTGATGCAGAATAAAAAATTCCGTGATTTTTTATGGTAGCGGTCGCTAAAGTGATTTTTCATTCAGAAAAATCTTGTAGTATTGTAGCCTGAACCAGAGTTTGACAGAGCTACAGGTACATACGCATTTTCATGATCTGTACTTTTCCTGATTCATACGTATTTGCAATTTAATAGCTTACCGGTCCAGTGCTTTGTACGGAGTATTTTCTGCTTTTAAATGTCGTCAGTTGTGCTTATTAACTGTCTCTACCAACTGTTTTTATTAACTGTTTTCATCAACCCTTTAAGACCATGAAAATTTCCTCAACACTGTTAATCGCGGCTACCGTAACTTTGTCAAATCTTGCTGGCGCGAGCACGGCAACACCTGCAAAACCAGCCGCGCCAAATGCCAAACAAGCGCAAGCTGGTAAATTCTCTATCGAGCTGCTGGCGAAGGATAAACTCCCAGTCAATTTCAAAGGTGCGAATTTAATTGAGACTATCAATGCGCTTGAGAAAATGTCGCTCATCAAGAAAGGGGAGTTTGAAACCACGGCAGATTTCGACAACCGTAAAGCCAAGGCATATGCAGCTAAATTGCCTGGTGGGCAGGGCATAGATGATTATTTTGCTTTTACTTTCCCGGTCTCTGTTGCTGATTCTCTTCCAGTCGGTTTCAGGTACAAATACGATGCAGATGCTGGGGATGCGCTGTTTTTCATGCTGCCGACCAATGCGTCTCTCAATGGTATAGGCTCACCTAACCATGACATTAAAGGTGCAAGAGTCGATAGGCTGGATGCGCTTGATTTTGATCTTAATATTGACAAGACCAGGACATATCGTGCAAGTAACGCCTATGGCGCAACGGTCAACGTTGAAGAGACCTCTACGACAGTATTTGGCATGGCGTCACCCACTATCCCATTTCTCGACTTTAAGCGTGAGGTCGGTTACTACCGGGACTTGATCCCCGCTGCCCGCGTAAGCATGCCAAGTGCTCTTGCAGCAAAAGAACTGCCTGCGATAAAGGCCCTGGTTGTCGCCAAGATCACCCAGCCTTATCTGATCTATGACTTTTATCACTCAGAGCCAACCAGGGATAATCCAAAAGAGAGCTATCGCCAGAAGAAATATTTAAGGAATCTCTGATTAAGTCCCCGAGCAATGATTCAGAAACGGTAATATAAGCTTATTTTCCATTGAATCATAAATACCATGAGACAGACAACATTTGCCGAAGGTGGCTTTGAACGCTATGCCA